>JACQEN010000081.1 GCA_016200585.1 Deltaproteobacteria bacterium | reverse complement strand
TGATGGCCGGCAGCCTGCCGATCGTTGCCGCCCCCGACTACAGCGAGATGCTGATCGGCGTCGCCGGCGTCCGCCTTCGCAAAGCTGCCACGCCGTTCGTCTACATTGCTCGGGGATACTCCAACTCGGCATTGACGGTCTTCAACGGCAACCAGTTCTACGGCTTCACGAAACAGCCGGCGCGTTTCTGGTGGCAAGAGCCGTTCTGTCTGATCACGGACGGCGCTGAGCGGTTACTCTGGCAGGTTCAGATCGAAGGTAAGGGAACGCCCACCGGCTCGCAGGCCTGGAGGAAGCTGGCGGCGATTTTTCGGCAGCCGATTCTTGGGCGGATCGCCAACGGTTCCTTCGTCGTGTCGTACTTTGACTGGGATCTGAGCGGCGGATCATGCCGCGAGGCCATGCTGCGGGACGCCGACGAAGGCTCGGCTATCGCCCAGGCGACCCAGCGCGAATGGACGAGCCTGCCGCAAGCCGGAGTCATGTTGAGCAGGTTGCGCTGGCGCCTGAGCTGGCCGACACCGCTGCGCTAGGCGCTCGGTTCGTGACGCTTGCGCCGCTGGACCGACAGTTCGGCGGCTGACTGCCGGCGCGTGCAGTTCAACGCCGTTGAACATCGTTCAACGCTTTTGCACGCCTGAGTGACGTCGGCGGGCCCGTTGATTGGTGTCCGACCCTGGTATCGAGCGGCCGAAGGAGTGGCGACTAGCGTGTTCAGTCTTGAGGTACTGCCCACTCCCGGGAGTGTTGACCCCACTCTGGGCGGTGCCGCCCGGGCAGCCTGATCACCCAACAAGGGTGGTGGGCCGCCCGGGTTCCTTCCTGGCTGAAATGACCCGGTGTCTAGACAGGCTGGCCGTAGGTTCAGCTCTGTCGCACCAGAACATCCTTCGTACCGTACAAGCGCTTCACCTTGACCGAGCCCGGCGGTGCCGCGTTGAGGCAAAGCTCGCACAGGGTGCACTCATCGAGATGTGCGTCGACGATATCGAGCTTGCCGCTGCTAGCGGCAAAAATGTTGACCGGGCAGACTTCGACGAGCTTCTTCACCAGATCGGCATTGCTGCGTGCCGACGCGTCGACCTCGACATCAATGAATAGAGACATTCTGTTCTCCTAAAGCGGGCTCGAAAAGTCGAAGGTCGAAGAGTCGAAAGCTCGCGGGGACCCGCTGGGCGATCGACTCTTCGACTTTCGACGGTTTCGACTCTTTGACCTTCGACCTTTTGACTCCTCGGCTGAGGGTCACTTCCCATCCATCCCCAAACGCTTCTTCACCAGCCCCGGAATGTCCTCGATGCGCTCGGCGATGGAAATGCCGGCGGCTTCGAGGCGGGCGATCTTCTCGGCGGTGGTGTCGGCCTTGCCTTCGACGATGGTGCCGGCGTGTCCGAAACGCATGCCGGGCATCTCGTCCATGAAGCGGCCGGCCATGAAGGCGATGATCGGCAGGCGCGACTTCTGCTCGACGACGTACTTGGCGAGCTCGGCCTCCATGCGTCCCCCGGGCTCGCAGTAGATGACGATTGCCTTGGTTTCCTGGTCGGCTTCGAACAACGGCATCAGGTCGGCGTAGGTCGACCCGATGATTGCGTCGCCGCCGATCGATACGGCCGTCGACTGGCCGATGCCGGCCGCCGTCAGCGTGTTGCACATCTCGGTCGTCATGCCGCCGGAACGCGACATCACGCCGACGTAGCCTTTGCTGAAAGCCTTCTTGGCGTCGACCGCGCGTCCGCCCAAGCCGCCCATCTTGGCTTCACCCGGCGACAGGATGCCGAGACAGTTGGGTCCGATGATGCGCGCGCCACGCATCTTGGCGAGCTCCACCATCTGTGCCACCTCGTAGCGCGGGATGCGCTCGGTGACGATGACGATGAGCTTGACCCCGCCTTCGAGCGCCTCGAACACGGCATCACGCGTGAACGCCGGCGGCACGGCTACGACGGCGCCGTCGACGTGCGTTTTGGCAGTGATCTGGCGTACGGTGTCGTATACCGGAATACCGTAAACGTCGCGCCCGCCGCGTCCGGGTGTAACCCCGCCGACGATCTTCGAACCGTAGTCCAAACACTCGCGGCTCATGTTCACGGCCTCGCGCCCGGTGATCCCTTGAATGATGAAGGTCGTATCCTTGGTGATCAAAATCGACATTTCCGCCTCGACTCTTTGACTTTCGACTCTTCGACTCTCACGTCAAGCCTTCATCTTCGCCACGGCTCGTCCGGCCGCCTCGAACATCGAAACTGTACGATCGCAGTACTCGACACCGTAGTGTTCGAGGATCTTGAAGCCTTCCTGTTCCCACGAACCTGGGATGCGGAAGATGGCGATCTTCTCCGACGGCTTTTGACCGGATTCGATGACGCCCTTGATGACGCCGCGGGCGACGATGTCGACGCGGGTGTTCGACACGACGTTCATCATCACGGCGATCTTCTTGACGCCCGGCTTGGAGAGAATGAGCTTGGTGAGCTCACAGGTTTTCGACACGCTGGGGTTGCCGCCGATCTCGCAGTAGTTGGCCGGCTTGCCGCCGTGTTTGCGGATGGCGTCGAACAATGTGAGTGAACCGCCGCCGGCGCCGATGACCAAGCCGAGGTCGCCGTCGAACTCGACGACGTTGCCGGCCACGCCGCGCGGGTCGGCGGCGTCGACTTGTGCGCCTTTGATTTCGAACGACGTTGGTGGGCGGGCTTGGCGCTTCTCCTCCGGGTCGATGCCGAGATCTTTGAGGATGCCCTTTTGCGTATCGCGGGCGTCGTCTTCCATATCGACGTGGCCGTCGAGGCAGAAGAAGGTGCCGTCGTCGAGACGCGCCAATGGATTGATCTCGGCCAGCGTCAGCCCGTGCGCTTGGAAGATGCGCGCCAGACTGGCGGCGAGGCGCGATAGACGGTTCAGATGGTCGCCGCTCAGACCGACGCCGGCGACCAGTTCCTTCGCCATGAAGTCGGAGAACGGCATAAGGGTCGAGAAGTGACGCTTGCTGATGTGGCCGGGATGCTTCTCGGCGACCTCTTCGATGTCGATACCGCCCATGTCGCTGAAGATCATCACCGGCATACGGGCAACGCCGTCCCAGGTGACGCCGACATAGTATTCTTGTGCAATCGGGGCGCGCGCTTCGACCAGCACGCCGCGCGGTTTGTGGCCGTTGATTTCGAGGGCGAGAATCTTCTTCGCGGCCTCGGCCGCTTGATCGGGGTTGTCGGCAAACAGTACGCCGCCGGCCTTCATGCGTCCGCCGCTCAGCACCTGCGATTTGAGGACGACGGGTCCGTTGATCTCCGCCGCCACCACCTTGGCTTCGGCCGGCGTGGCCGCGACCTTCGACCCTTTCGGAAGCGGGATGCCGTACTTGCCGAACAGCCGCTTCGACTCGAATTCATAGAAGCGCATTGATGGAGCTCCTTCACGTGAAGTGGACGAAGACGCGTAACCCGTTCGCCGAGAAACGTCAAATAAGCCGGCGTCAGCGGAAGGGCAAAACAGCTAATGACCCCATGGGCAGTGAACTACGCGGTGACCGTCGGTTCGCTTGATGCACCCGACGTCCTTTACGCTGCCTCGCTGCCGGGGTTGTTCGGAATCTGATAGTATCCGCGACCGAAATGCGGTGGGGCAGACCTTCGGTGCTGCGGCGCGAGATCCTGTTCGCTGTCCTGGTCGTTGCGTGCGGCCTCGGCGTCTTGCGTCGAATTCCGGGGCTTCCTGCGATGGTGATCGAGGCTGCTCTCGTCGTCGCAATGTCTTCGATCCTGTTTGCGGTGCCCGAGATCGCCACAATCGTCCGGCGAATTTCTCGCGCCCGGCGGACGATCCTGGCCTGCCTTCCGGCTGCCGTTCTGATCGGTCACTTCCACGGCAAGCTCTACGATACGTTCCCGTTCGTACCGTGGGACATCTACCAGGTGGCACTCGCCGGCGACGCCCAGTTGTTCGCCTACTATGCGGTACACCGTGACGGGTCGGAAGAAGAGCTGATTCCGGCAGAGCTGTTTCCGGCGCTGGACAAGAAGCTCGCCGTAGAGCTCGAACAAGTCGCTCATGCCGCGGACAGCGCCGACGACGCCGGGCGCCGGGCCGATCTGCTTCGTCGCTACGACAACCTTCTGCTGGCGCTCGCAGGCGCTTACAATCACCGACACTCCGTCCACCCGCTGGTCGCCATCCGTATCGAGCGCTGGATCGTACCCACGGACCACTACGCGGGAAGAGAATCGATCTTGCGGACTGCCTTTCGCGTTTGGTCCCTTGCCGGTGAGCAGCGGTGACGCTGCACGCCGGTGCCGACGCGCGGACCCTGGCGTTCGTGCGCATCTGGGTTTTCGCGATCTGGTTGTCGCGTTTGCTGCCGGATTGCTTTTCGTGTCTTGCCGAGTTTTCGCCTTCGCTGTTCGCCCGCCTCGGCATACTGCGGCTGATCCCGAATGCCGCTGTGCCGCTTTTGCTCCGTCCTGGCACCTTGGCCGGCATACAAGCGACGTTGCTGGTTTTGCTTCTGCTGTCGCTGCTCGGCGTTCGTCCCTATCGCGTCTTTGCCAGCGCGGCGGCGATCCTGCTGACGCTCTACGAAGGTGTTCTGGGTGGATTTGCCCAGGGCACGCACTCCGACCTGGCTTTGCTGTTCGTTACCTATGTTCTGGCCATAGTGCCCGCGGCCGACGCGGTCACATGGGGCTCTCGTAAGGGGTCCGCTCACCCCGCGGAAACCTATGCGGCCGCGATGATCATGATGGCCCTCCTGTTGTTGATGACGTATTCCCTTGTGGCCTTCGGCCGCGTGGCGCTGTCGAGTCCTGAGATCTTCCTCTCACCGACGATGCGCTTCTACATCGCCAGCGACATCCTGCGCCCGACTCGTCACCCATTCCTTCTCGGCGAATGGCTGCTGGTGCACCCGCTCGCTCTGTGGCTGGCGCAGGTCGGCTTCGGCTTGGTCACCGTCTTCGAATTGACGGCGCCCTTGTGTCTGATCCACAAGCGCTGGCGCTACGCGTGGCTAGCTGTGATGTCGCTCTTCCACGTCGCGTCGTACCTGTTCATGAACGTGCTGTTCCTGAGCAACATTCTGTTGTTCCCTGTTCTGTTGCTTGAGCCGCGCGAGCTGTTCGCGCGGCGGTCCGACCCTGCCAAAGTTGCAACCACGGATGAACCTGGCGCCGGCTGACCCGCAACCCAGCTCGTCGTGTGTAAGCTGGCATGCGCTCGCGGTGCCCGCCCGTTGGTGCTCGTCGCTTGCTAGCTGGCGCGAGCAACTTGCCACGGCACCGGTTGCTCGGCGCGGGTCGCGACCTCGAAGCGCACGACATCACTTTCAACGCTCGACGGCACGCTTGACCCGTCGACTGTTACGACAACGGGTACCGCGCGTAGTCCGCTGGGCAAGGCTATCTCCAGCACAACGATGCCGTCCGACGCCGCGGTGTAGCTGCCGCTGATGCCGGTAGGACTGCTGCGAACCGCCAAACGCGGCCAGACAACGCTGAACGTTTCGGTGGGAAGATGCGGCGTGATGCGTATACCGTCGCGCGTCCCTTGCACGCCGACTAGGTCGACCAGGGCGCGCAACGGGCTCGTATGCATGTGGGCGTTGAGGGCAGGGTAGTCGGTCAGCGCCGTCACCTGATGGGCGTCGGCTTCGCCCGGGCGCGGACTGTCCGGTCCGTTGAACGAATCGGGCCCGGTCCAGATGCCGTACCACAAGTCCGGGTACTTCTCGGCATGTGCCGCCAGCGTGTTGCGCGTGAAGCTGCTCCACGCCTCGTCGGCGTTGCGGCGCGCATATGCTGCCGTCAGCCAGGCGTTCGCCACCGGCCAGATACCGCCGATCAGCGGCTGGTCGGGCCCGCCGACGGTCGTGTCGTCGCCCAGCTTGACGTTGCTGATGGCGCCGATGCTGGTTTCCAGCCGCTCGGCAACCTGCGCCAGAGCCGCGTCGCGCCGCGCCGCGTCGACGATGCCGGCGAGGATGGGAAAAACCTGCGGTTCGAGAAAGAAGATGTGCGGGGCCAGCGGATTGCCGCTGTCGACGAAACCACGGTAGAAGTAGCTGCCCTCCCAGGCACGATCGAGAAGCGCTTGCCCCTGCGATTCGGCCAGAGTGCGCAAACGCGCGGCGAGCACGGCGTCGAACGATTCGACGACGTCGGCTGCCAGTGGAAAGCCGTAAACCAAGGCGCCGGCGTTGTAGGTCGACGACGTACCTGTGCGTGTTGCCGGTTCGGTCGCCAGACTGTCGATGCCGTCGGCGTAGTCGCCGGTGCCGATGGCGACCAGTCCGCGGGCGCCGAATCCCAACGTTTCGGTTCCATAGTCGAGCGCCCGGCCGATGTGGTCGAGCACCGTGCCGGATTCAGCGGCGGCACGCGGGTAGTACGGAACGTTGTGCTGCAAGAACGGAACGTCACGTGTCAGCGCGGCGTAGCGGCCGATCGCGGCGGGGAGAAAGTAGTAGGCGTCGCTGCGCTGATCGTAGATGCCGACATCGCTGTAGGCTCCGACCCCGGTTGTGGCGTAAGGAAAGCGCCACGGTGTTCGTTGTGCTCCGCCGAGCTGCGTTGCCAGCGCGTAGGTCAACGTGTCGCGTGCAATCTGCGGGTCGACGAGGATCATTGCTTCGGCAAACAATGCCAGGTCGCCCATCGCGCCGTCGAGCCCGTGGATGTACTTGTAGGACCCGCCTTGACCCAGCAGGCGTACACCGCGGTACTCGTCGTACGTCGTGTTGGCGATGGCATTGTAGGCCGCCCAGGCCAGCTCGCGTTGTACGACTCCGGCTTGCGGCAAGCCCGGGAAGGCGGCCCACACCAAACGGTTGCGCCAGGAAGTTGCCGTCGCCGAGCCGAGGTGGGACGCATCCTGCCGCAGTGCGGCGACCGCGGCATCGGGGCTGCCACCGCCCGGGACGTAGCCGAAGGCGAAACGCAGCGTCGTCGATGCATGCGCCTTGAGCTCGATTGGTACACGAACGGCCAGCACCGCGTGCTGGCCAGATCCGTCGAGGTCCAACGTGCGCGACGCCGCATTGCCCGGCGCGGCGACGGCGGCCGGCGGCGTTCGTTGTTGGTCGGGCCACAGTTCGCTGTCGCTCAGCCAGACCGCATCGGGCTGCGCGTCGTCGAGCACGGCGAGATAAATGGGGTCGGGAAAGAAGTCGACACGCGACACCGAGGTGCGGTCGACGACACCGGTCGGCGGTGCTTTCGCCTGCGTCGTGATCAGCGCGACGCGTTCATCGGCATCCCACGCCACCTGATGGGTGAACTGATTGGCGAGATCGCGGCGCCGGCGGTCGATCTGGTCGGTGATTCCCGGAATGGCGATGTCGCTGGTCAACAGCTCGAGGCTGACTTGATGCAAGTTGATGTCCCAGAGCTCGACCAGGCCATACTGCTGCGTTGTGCCCGTAGGATTTTCGACGACGACTTCGGAAACCAAGGCGCGTGCTGCATGATCCGGTGCGAGCACTCGGCGGCGAACCACGATGTCGCTTTCGCGCGTGACGGTTTCGTAATAGCCGACGCCGAAGCGCCGCGATTGCCTCTCGAGGGCGTGGTTAACGGGCAGATCTTCGAACCGGGTCGAGCCGACGCGTGCCGGTTTTCCGGCTTGCGCCACGGAATAGTACGAGAAGCCGCCGCCGAGTTGTGGTGGAAAGTCGGGGCGCAACGGATCGGCCCATGTGTCGATGCGATTGATCCACTTGTGGCCGCGGTCTTGGGTGTAGATTTCGACGCCGCCCGACGCGTGTGCCATGGCAACCAGGCCGCGGCCGTTGCCGATCAGGTGAATCGGGTCACGCAACGGTCGCGCTCGCGGCGAGTATGCCGTCGCCACCGGATCGCAGCGCTGCTCAACGGCGAAGTCGTACGCCGGCAGGCCGGAGTCGTCGACCACCCACTGGCCGAGATGTCCCGAACCGTGCTGGCAGTTGGCAAGCGTGCTGGGGTGCGCCGCATCGACGTCGTTGCAAGTCATCGTATTGCTCCGCGTAGGTGGAACGAATCCTTCACAGTCGAAGCGATCGGCTGCAGGGGTCGGGGTTGGGGCTGCGGGCGAGGGGCTGTCGTGACCACACGCGGCAAGGGTCAGTTGCAGCAGCGCGAAACACAGGATGGCGCCGGTTGCCGGTCGTGGTCGATGCTCGGGCACTGCGCCGGAATGCCAGAGCGAGAGAGGGAATACCAGACGCCGGGCTGACCCACTCCATGGGGACGATCAATCTTCCGGGTCGGAAACAAAATGGAAAACCGGGAACCGCGAACCAAGAACGGGTCAGTCTTCGACCTTCTGTTTGCGCCCGCCGGCATCTTTGATGATGCGATCGACTTGTTCTTGGACCTCGTGTGGCAGAGGCGGAATCTCATCGGGCGCTTCGAACCACTCACGCGGCGGCAGTGGGTTGGTTCCGTCTTGATAGCGGCCGTAGCGTCGTGCCTGCCGGCGCAATGCAAAGAATTTCCAGGCTTCGGCGCCGTCGAATGCGGCGATCGGAAGAAGGTTGACGAGGGCGATGAAGCCGTTGGTGACGGTGAGCACGTAAATCGCATCAGCCAGGGTGGCGCTGTGGAACGGACCCAGCGCGTGTATCGCAATCCACGAGGCGGCAAAGAGGGACGCCTGCCCCAACATTCCGCCCCAGGCGACCGTCGCTCGTTGCAGCGCGTTGAGATTCCCGTCCCAGTGGCATTCGCCGCCGACTGCGGTTGCTTCGATGCCCGAGAGCGCGGCGCCCGACGAGCGGATCAGGAACGCGTGTCCGAGCTCATGCGCAAGGATGATCAGGGCAAAGGCGATCCAGGCTCCAGGGGAGAAGTGCAAGCCGCGTGGCGCCGCACTGCAAAGGGCGGCAAGCGGCGTGGTCCAGTGGACGCGTAACGCCACACCATTCCAGCGGCCGACCGTGAAAAAGCCGCTCTTCTCGTTCATCGGAAGAGCTCCGCAGCGCGTGTCACGCTTTCCAGGTACCCCCAAAGCCACGATGGCGCCATAGGGGTTCGACGGCTCGACGCGGGGGGAGTGAGCTTCAGGCTTGTAGCTCGAAGTCCTTCGACGCAAACCAACGGCTGCCGATGCGTACGGCGTTGGTCGCCGCTCCGAGCCGGAGGTTGTCGGCAACCACGGTCAGGCAGATTGTGCGCTGCGTTGCATCGCGCGGATCACGGCGTAGGCGGCCAACCAGGGCTCGGTCGCGGTCGCGCACCGACGCTACGGAGCTGAGTCCTTCACCGGCGGCGCCGGGCAGGAAACGCACGAACGGAGCGCGCTCGGCGTCGCTCAGAATCGCGGTGATCTCGTCGAGGTCGACGCGGCGCTCGAAGGTAATCCAGGCGTTTTCGTAGTGTCCGACGGCGACCGCAACGCGGCAACACTGGGCGCTGATGCCGAGCTCCGGAAGCTCAAGGATTTTCTTCGACTCGAATACCAGCTTGCGCTCTTCGGAAGAGAAGCCGCTGTCGTCGGTGCCGCCGTTGTGCGGCACGGTATTGCCCGCGTAGGCTTTCGGGTCGAACGACGTGCCCAGTCGATCCGGGTTGGCGTAGCCGCGCTGACTGGCTTCGAGAAAGCCGTCGAGAGCGGCGATGCCGGCGCCACTCACCGCCTGGTAGGTGCTCACCGAAAGCGACTCGAGACCGTACTCCTTGTGCAGAGGCTGCAGCGCCAGAGTCAGCGGGATGGTGGTGCAATTCGGATTGGCGACCAGTCGTACGGAATCGTCGACGCGATTCGAATTCACGCCGGCGGTGACCAGGGGTACCTTCGGGTCGCCGCGAAAGGTGTTGCTCTTGTCGACGACCCGGTAGCCGAGCTCGAGCAGGTGTGGGACGTAACGCTTGCTGTGCTCGTCGTCCAAAGCCACGAAAGCAAGGTCGCCGCGCGGTGCCTTGGAATCTTCGAGGCTGGCCGCGGCGCGTACCGCATAGCGCTTGCCGTTGAGGTCGAGCTGCTGATCGCGGGAGGCGTAAAGCTCGAGCTCACAACCGGGCCACGCCCGGGCGACGAGCTCCAGGGTCTCGCGACCCACCAAACCTGTTGCTCCAAGAATTCCGATCCGCATGGGTCGGCGTTTAGCAGGCTCGATCCGGGCGATCCAGAATGAAAATCCGATCGCCCAACAATGTGGAATCGGTTCCGGCGCTGCGCCACGACCGGATCTGCGGAGACGTAGGCTGTCAAGTCGAAAACCTGCGTTTTGCCCTCCAAGGCTTGCTTGAATCAGCTCGACCTGAAGGCCAGGAACGGCTAGCGTGAGTGATGCACGAGGACGATTGCCATGACTGACCCACGCAACCATCTCAAGGAACGCGCCTGCCTGCGCGTCGACGCACATCGCGAGCGGCTCACGTCGCTGAGCTCGCGCATTCATGCGACTCCGGAGCTGAACTTCGAGGAAGAGCAAGCCGCCGCTTGGCTCACCGACTTCTTGGAAGGCTGCGGCCTGCGTGTTGAACGCGGCGCCTTCGGCTTGAAAACCGGGTTTGCGGCGCACGCTGGCAGTGGCGGGCCGAAGATTGCCATTCTTTGCGAGTACGATGCGCTGCCGGGGATTGGCCACGCCTGCGGTCACAACATTATCGCCGCGGCCGGTGCCGGAGCGGGGGTGGCGCTTGCTTCCATCCTTGCGGAAACCGGCGGCAGCGTCGTCGTTCTCGGCACGCCGGCGGAAGAGGGCGGCGGTGGCAAGATTCTCATGGCGCGCGAGGGGGCGTTTGACGGCATCGATGCGGCGATGATGATCCATCCGGCCGGGGTCGACATGCCTGGAATGAACGTTCTGGCGGTTTCGCAGCTCCAGATCGAGTACAAGGGGCGGGGGGCGCATGCCGCAGCGTTTCCGCAGCGCGGCATCAACGCCCTCGACGCGATGGTCACGGCCTATAGCGCGATTGCTCAGTTGCGCCAGCACATCCGACCGAACGAGCGCATCCACGGTATCATCACCGACGGCGGCCAAGCGGCGAATATCGTGCCCGAACGCTCGGCCGGCGTGTTCATGGTGCGCGCCGCCACGGCGCCGCGCTTGGAGCAACTGAAGGAGCGTGTTTTGGGTTGCTTTCGCGCCGGTGCCGAAGCCACCGGGGCCGAGTTGCAGGTCCGACCCATGGTGGAAGACTATTCCGACATGTGGACCAATAGCCCGCTGGTGACGGCCTACGGTGCCAACGCCGATCGCATCGGCCGCGGCCTGTTGCAGCCGTCGCCGCTGACCGATGCCTTCGCCGGCAGCACCGACATGGGTAACGTCAGCAAGCTGGTGCCGTCGATCCATCCGATGATCGCCGTGGCGCCGCCGTACGTGCCGCTGCATTCGGTCGAGTTTGCGCGCTGGACGGCTTCCGAGCACGCCGATCGCGCCGTGATCGATGGAGCAAAGATGTTGGCGATGACCGCCATCGACGTGCTGTGCGACAACGATCTGCGCAGCGCCATGCGCGCCGCCTTCGAGGCGCAGCGCAGCAGTGCGGGGTGAAGGCTCGGTTCGCTCTTTTCGTCGTCGCCGTTGCGTGCGTTGCCGCGCTCGCTTTCGCCGACGACGGCCTCGCGCGGGTGCAACGCCAACAGGTGCTGCGCTGGGGCGGCGACGTGCAAGGCGGTGAGCCATACGCCTATCAAGACGCGCACGACAGTCGGCACCTGATCGGTTTCGAGGTTGAAATAGCCGACGCCCTGGCGCGCCGCCTCGGTGTGAAAGCCGAGTTTGTGCAGAACGACTGGTCGACGTTGATTCCGTCTTTGGAGCGCGGCGACTTCGACGTTGCAATGAATGGCCTCGAGGTGACCGCGGCGCGTCGCAGCCGGGTTGCCTTCAGCGATCCCTACTACGCGTTCGAAGAAACGCTGGTGGTGCGGCGCGACGATTCGGCGGTGCAGGGGCTCGACGACCTCGACGACAAGCGTGTCGGTACGCTGGCCAATTCGATGGCGCACGAGATTCTGCGCGCCAGACGGCTTGAGGTCGTTCTCTACGAAGGAGTGGAAGAGCCCTACATCGACCTCGAAGGCGGCCGTTTGGCGGCCGTGTTGCTCGATAACGTCATTGCCGAGCGCTACGGCCTCGTACGGCCGGCCTTGCGCAAGGCGGCGACGGCCGGCAGCGGCGTTTACGCGATTGCCCTGCGGCGCGACGAGCCCGAGCTGCTCACGGCGCTGAACGATGCGCTCCGCGACATGCGCCGCAGCGGCGAGCTGCAAGCCATCTTGACACGCTGGCACTTGTGGGATGAGCGCCAAGCTACGGCGACAAGCTTGCCGACGGCGGCGAGCGAGAGCGCGCCGGCGCTGACGGCGACGCATTTGATACTGTTCCTGCGTGCGGCCGCGGCGACGGTCTTCATCTCGAGTCTGGCCATGTTGCTTGCCGTCATCGGAGGCCTCGGCTTGAGTTTGCTGCGACGTTATGGCGCGCGCAGTGCGCAGCTGGCCGCGCAAATCTACATCGAAGTGTTCCGCGGTACGCCGGTGCTGTTGCAGCTCTACGTTCTCTACTACGGCTTGGCTCCTGTCTTGACGTTGAATGCGTTCACCGCGGCGGTGCTCGGATTGGGCCTCAACTACGCCGCGTACGAAGCGGAGCTGTACCGCGCCGGGCTCGATGCCGTGCCGGTCGGTCAGAACGAAGCGGCGCTGGCGCTTGGCATGTCGCGCCGGCTGGCCTTGCGCCGCATCATTCTGCCGCAAGCGGTGCGTATTGCCTTGCCCGGCGTCGCCAACGACTTCATTGCGCTGTTGAAGGACTCCTCTCTGGTATCTGTGATCACGGTGGTCGAGCTCACCAAGCAGATGACGATTACGGCGGTCGATTTGCGTAGCTGGCTGGTGCCGGGTGCACTGTGCGCCGCGTTGTACATGGCGCTGAGCTTTCCGTTGTCGCGCTTGGCACGACGTCTGGAGCGGCGGTTGTCGCCGGTGTCGCGATGAGTGAGCTGGTCGTCGATGTGCGCCGACTGTCGACGCGCTTGGGCGCGAGGATGGCACTCCGCGACGTCGATCTACAGGTGCGGCGCGGTGAGGTCGTGGCGATCGTCGGCCCGTCGGGCGGCGGCAAAACCACGTTGTTGCGAGGCCTCAACTACCTGACGCCGTTTCACGGCGGCAGCGTCGAGATTGCCGGCCAGCGACTCGAACCGGGACTGAGCGAGCGCCGCGATGCGGCGCGCCTGCGTGAAGTGCGGCGACGCGTCGGTATGGTGTTCCAACATTTTCATTTGTTTCCGCATCTCGACGTTCTGGGCAATGTGATGGAAGCGCCGCGCCACGTTTTGGGAATGGACGTCGACGCTTGCCGGCGGCGTGCCGAAACTTTGCTCAATCGAGTCGGTCTGCTGTCGCACGCCCGTGCCTATCCGCAGACGTTGTCGGGCGGGCAGCAGCAACGGGCCGCCATCGCTCGGGCTCTGGCGATGGAACCGGAAATCCTCCTACTCGACGAGCCGACATCGGCTCTCGATCCGCAGCTGGTCGACGAGGTGCTGGCGGTGGTCGCCGATCTGGCGGCGGCCGGACAGACGATGATCATCGTCACCCATGAAATGCGTTTTGCCCGGCGTGTGGCGCACCGAATGATCGTGCTGGCCGAAGGGCAAGTGCAGGAGCAAGGTGCGCCATCGGAAGTGCTGACGAACCCGCGCAGCGCCGCGGGGAGAAGTCTGGTCGGCCGAGAGTAGCGACGTTTTCCAGTCGTGCCTCTGGGCAAGCCTCGGGCAGCACTCAACAACCCTCGAGGGCTCGGCGCACCGCGGCCAAAATTTCGTCGATGCCGATGTCGCCGTTGTCGTCGATGTCGCCCGACGGACACGTCGCCAGTGTCGTCTGTCCGAGGGCGATCTTCACCAGTGCAAGAATCTCGTCGACCGTGACCTGACCGTCGCCGCGGCAATCGCCGGGGCAGGCAGATTGAGGCAAGGTCGGAGATGGGCTTGCGGAAGCAGCTGCGGTTGCTGTTGCTGTTGCTGTTGCTGTTGCCGTTGCCGTTGCCGTCGCTGTTGTCGTTGCTGTCGCACCCAACGTCGCAGTCGCCGTTGCTGTAGTGGTTGCGCTCTGGCTGAGCGTTGCGGTTGGCGACGCCGTGGGTGAGACGCTGGCTGTGTCGGTTGCGCTGGCTGAGGAAGTTGCGCTGGCGACGACGGTTTTGGTCGCGGTTGCGCTTGGCGTTGCAGTCGGCGTGGCGGATGGGCTCGGCGTCTGCGTCGATGTCGCCGAGTTGGTCGGGCTGGCGGAGGGTGCGGGCGATAGGCTCGCTGTCGGCGACGCGCTGAATGTCGCAGTCGCCGTGCTCGACGGGAGAGCGCTTGGCGTTGCCGTCGGCGTGGCGGATGGGCTCGGCGTCTGCGTGGATGTCGCCGAGTTGGTCGGGCTGGCGGAGGGTGCGGGCGATAGACTCGCTGTCGGCGACGCGCTGAATGTCGCAGTCGCCGTGCTCGACGGGAGAGCGCTTGGCGTTGCCGTCGGCGTGGCGGATGGGCTCGGCGTTTGCGTCGATGTCGCCGAGCTGGTCGGGCTGTTGGATGGCGCGGGCGATATGGTTGCTGTCGGCGTCACACTGAAAGTCGCAGTTGGCGTAGTCGACGGGAGGGTGCTTGCGGTTGCCGTCGGTGTTTGGGTTGGCGAGGCGCTCTGGGTCGGAACAGCAGTTGCGGTGCCGGTCCTGCTCGGAGTTGGCGACGCGGAGTTGGTTGGTGACGGGGTGGGGCTGGCGGTGGGTGAGCTGCTCGCGGTCGAGCTGGCCGACGGCGTCGGTGAGGCGCTTGCGGTTGGTGTAGCCGTTGCGGTGGCACTACGACTGGGGGATGCGGTCATCGACGCGGTTGCCGTCGGCGTTGTGCTTGCTGTTGCCGAAGCCGTCGGAGAAAGGGAAGGCGAGGCGCTGTGAGTCGGAGTGGCTGTCGCGGTTGTCGTTGCCGTGGTTGTAGTCGTTGCGGTCGCGCTCGCCGTTCTTGTCGGAGTAGTCGTTGCCGTTGTCGTTGCTGTCGTTGTGGTCGTTGCGGTTGCCGTCGCCGTCGCCGTTGTTGTTAGCGTTGCCGTCGTGGTCGGGCTCGGCGTTGGCGCCAGGCTGGCAGCCCAGAAACCACCCTTCAAAGTCGCGGCGGCGCTGCTACTGGAGCCGGCGTCGAGCTGTCCGCTGGTGCTGCCGAGACGAGCGTTGCCGCTCGTGGCAAAGGTAACCCCACCGCCGGCGACGACACTACGCCGCAGCGTGTATGAGCCGCTCACTTGTGCGGCTAACGGTAGCGGTGCTGCGACGCAGATCAGCGCCAGCAACAGGTGGGTGACGCGGCGCGCGCACCGGCGCACGCCGAAGGGGCGGGAGCGTGCCAACATCTTTCTATTCGGCCGGTGCTGGTGCGTGCAGCGCCGACTCGAGAGCTTGAATGCGGTCGCTCAGCGCGGCGATTTGCGAGTCGCGTTCATGCAGCAGCTGATACAGTCCCTGGATAGCGGCGAGGGCGACGCCGTCGGCATCGACGTTGGTGATGTGGCGGTCGTCTTCGCCGACGTGAAAGGCCGCGTGGAAATCCTGCGCCATCGGCCCGATGTGGCGGATCGTCGGATCTTGGCTGATATAGCTCCACTCGTGCACCGGCGTGGATATGACCTTGGCGAGCACGGCCCGGGCATCGACCGGCGTGATATTGGTTTTGGCGGCGCGATCGCTGACCGACGACCACGAGCCGCCGCCGGCGGCGACTTGAACCCCCGCCGTGGCACCGCTGTTGGTGTAGAAGACGACCCCGCCGACCGCGCGCGCGATGAATCGATTGGCGCCGCCGCAGCTCAGGTCGGCTTCCGTCGAATCGCCCCAGACAAAGCAGCCGTCGCTGTTGGCGGCGGCCCGATGCCCGGCGGCAAAGCTGTTGGCGCCGTTGGCGGTGTTGTTGGAGCCTCCGGGAATGGTCGCGTAGCTGCCGCCGCTGTTGTTCGATTGCCCGCCGCCAATCGTCGAGCTCGTGCCGGTCGCGGCGTTGTTGAATCCGCCGGCGACTGTCGCCGATGCGGCGAGGGCGCGATTGGTGAAGCCGCCGCCGACACTGGCCCACTGTTGGCCGGCTTGATTGGCATCGTCGATGCCGGCTTGGTTGGCTTGTCCGCCGCCGATGGTTCCGAAGGCGTCGAAGATCGCGTTGCCATCGGATTGAAAATCGCCGCCGCCACCGGCGACGGTTGCGTAGCGGCCGAGGGCGCGGTTCCCGTTGCCGCCGCCGACGGTCGCGTAGTTTTGCGCCGCGTCGCTGGCGTCGTTGAAGCCCGCGGTGTTGTGTGAGCCGCCGCCGATCGAACCGCCGACGTCGTAGACGATGTTGCCGGCGTTGCTCGTGCCGCCGCCGCCGCTGACGGTCGCCAGTGCTGCCAGGGCGCGATTGCCGACGCCGCCGCCGACGACGGCGTAGCGTTGCGTCGTCGCGTTGGCGTCGTTGGCACCGGCCTGGTTGTCGCTGCCGCCGGCGACGCTGCCGAATTCGTCGTAGACGACGTTGCCGCGCCCCGGCACGTTGACGTCGTCAGTGCCGCCGCCGGCCACGGTTGCCAGGCGTGCCAGGGCGCGGTTCGACAACCCGCCGCCGACGGTCGACCATTGCCCACTGGCGCTGTTGCTGTCGCCACCGCCGACGCTTGCCGATGCGCCATCGGCGAGATTGCCGGAGCCGCCGCCGATGGTTGCCGACGCACCACTGGCGAAGTTCGTCACGCCGCCGCCGACGCTCGACGAATCACCGCTGGCGGTGTTTTGATTGCCACCGGCGACGGTCGCGAACGATTGGCTCGCACTGTTGCCCTCGCCGCCGCCGATGCTGGCCGCGTACATCGTGGCATTGTTCGAGTCGCCTCCGGCCACGGCGGCGTATGATCCGCTGGCTTTGTTGCTAATTCCTCCGGCGACGGCGCCACCGCTACCGCTGGCGATATTGCTCGAGCCGCCGGCGACCGTAGCGTCGGCGGCGCTTGCCGTATTGGTATCGCCGCCGCCCACGGTCGCGTAGTCGGCGTTGTCGGCATTGCCGTCGCCGCTGATTCCTTCCCCGTTGCCGGCTTTGTTGCCGTCGCCGCCGCCGATGGTTCCGAAGTTGTCGAGGACGCGGTTGGTCTTGACGCCGCCACGCCCGCCGCCGCTGATGGTGGCTCCCTGAACGCCGGTCGCCAGGTAGTTGCGGTAGTCGCCGACCAGTACGTTGGTTCCGATGACTCCGTCGGTAGGCTCGAGGCGCAGGATGCGGGTGCTGTTGGCGCGCAGCTCGAGTGGTTGAGCGTCGGTCGTGCCGAGGAAGTTGATGCTGCCGTTGGTGCCAGTGTTGCCGGTCAGAGCCCAACCGCTGCTGCCGCTGCTCGGCGTTTGCCACGACACGCCGCCGCCGGTCGTGGTCAGCACCTGCCCAGTCGAACCGGGTTGAAGTTTGGCGGGTGTCACCGCGGCGTTGGCCAGATCGACGGTGGCGATCGTGCCGTCGGCGATCTTGGCGCCGGTCACTGCGCCGTCGAGGATCTTGATCGTCGTGACGCTGTCGCTGGCGAGGTCGCTGCTGCCGACGCAGCCGCTGCAGGCGACGTCACTGCTGCTGCCGCTGGAGGGCGCGTACAGAGCGTACGGCGTTGCGGTCAACGCTTGACGCGGCGCAAAGGCCGCGCCGAACGATCCGCTGCCGGCGGGGCAGCGCAAAGCGATTTCCAACCAGCGATCGGTGCCGTCGAAAGCGGACGATCCGAACTCGTTGGCGGCATTCAGGGTGACGGTAAACAGGCCGTCGCTCACAACGACGCCCGATACGGTTTGTGTCACTCCCAGTTTGGTTCCCGCAGAAGCGGCGTTGTAGAGGCTGAACTGAAAATCGCAGCTGCCGTTTTGCAGCGTACCGCTCTGCTGTAGCTGCCCTTGGAACGTAAAACCGAAGCCGACCGCCCAACCGGCGTGTGGGTCGGCATAGACCAAGAATCCCAGGATCGACGCCAGCATCCGTCCGTTGATTGCTTGCCTGCGCATACGCTCTCCCTTTGCCGAGTGCTCGGTTGCGTCGAGTGAGACCTGCCATGCACTCTGCTGGGTTGTGTAGGCGAATTTTGTACCAACAGAACGAACCCGATCCGCTCATACTCACAGGGATGGAATGTTCAGCTTCGCGCAGTCGTCTTCGGCGATTCGGCAATCAATCACCACTGGCTTCCGGCAGATTGCGGCGACGACGAGCGGCCTTGCCTTGGGTGAGGCCGCTCGTATCGTCTTCGCAGAGGTGCCCGGCAAGGCGGCGAGCGCTGAGCGCACGCCCGAGTGGGTGGTGCTCAGGCGTGCGGGGCGCGGCGCGGCCGCATCGGACGGGGCCGGCGGAGAGGACGTTCTTTTACCAGCGGTGCTCCGGGGTAGAGCGCCTTGACGGCGGCGATGTCGTCGGCACGCAACGAGGCTCCGCGCCCATCGCAATGGGCGAGGAAATACATCGTTGCCGAATTCAGGACGGGATTCGGTTCCGGCCATGTTTCGGACGAATGACCCAGGCCGATGGTGTGACCGAGCTCATGGGTCATGACCTCGGCGAGGTTCACCGGGTTCCAGTAAGGGCAGTTGCCGTAGCCGTTGTTGACGTTCAGATCGCCCTCGGTGATTGTGAAAAAGGTCTCACAGTTGACCGTCGAGGTCGCCGCCATTGTGCTGCAGAAGCCGCCGATGGCCAGGACGCCGCCGCAGTTCACCGGATCGCCGATTTCACCGAAGGGGTCGTTGAATTGGATGGTATTCTGATGGTCGCAGCCGCCGAATGGAGCCGGGGTTCCGGGCCCGGCGTTGTCGATATGCAGCCGGCTACCGGCGCGGTTCCAGGCTGCCATGGCCGAGACCGCGGCGTTCACCGAGTTCGCCGGACCGAGAGTCGCATCACCCGTAGGGTCGACGACGAAGGCGATGGTCTGCCCTAGATCGGGTTGTTGCCAACGCGCCGGATCGGGGGCCAAGAACGTGAACGGCGCACTGACGTGCCCAAGAATCGTTGGCGGTGGAGTGACGACCTCGACATTTGCGCCCGGGTCTTTTGCCACCATGTCCCGTACACCGGCAAGAAAGGTGTCGAGAGGACGTTGATCATCCGTCATTGCCGAAACCATCTTGCCGGTGCTGCGATCAAAGGCGAGGACGGAGGTGCCCTGGTTGCCCAACTGCCGGCGGACAAACGCCCCGGCACTGGTTCGTGTGATGCTGTATTTGCCCATGGCGAGACCAACCGTCGTCAGTGCGCCGTCGGGTCGCTGGCGCAAGAAGACCACGACCTGCTCCCCGAGATAGAACTGCGGCGTTCCGTAGACGGTGCGCCGCATGTTGCCCGAGCGGCCTCCTGGAACTTCGACGTTGACCGACGACTGACGCACTCCCTTGATCGATTCATCCACTCGCAGTCCGACCTCCGTTTGGATCAAGTCTTCCGAGGTGGTGTCTGGCACGATGGACTGGACCGTCCCCACGACGATTGCTGCCGCACCATTGACGAGATCTTCATCCGACATCAGAACGAACGTCGTGCCGCGCGCGTCACTGTGAAAGAGCAACGCCGCAAGCAAGCTGACTATCAAAAGCCGGATCGATGTGGATGCTGTCATTGTTCTGTCCCGCCCCTTCGGACCAAGTTCCATGGTCGAACAGTGACAGAGCAACCACGGTGCCAAGACAGTCTTGAGCACCGAACGCGCGTCTGAGAATCACTCGCCGTGATACCGTATTGACGAAACGAATGGATTCGGTGTGCGGCGGAAGCTCAGCTAACAGCGTGCGAGGCTTCTGGTTGACCTGCGGTCGAGCCGTGTCGTGCGCCGCGCGCCGGCCTCGACATTCTCAACCCGGATCGGCCAGCACCGTGTTGCCCGATGCCGTCAGTTGCTCGCGTATCTGCTGCCATTCCGCCGTACGGCTGCGAAACAGCGCATCGAGGAATCCGGCCGTTGCCTGCTGGGCTGCCGCACGGGCGGTGATCGGTGGTTCCAATTGACTCTCGAGTGCTTCGCTGTGATCGGCTCCGAACAAGCCGACCAGATAGCGCGGCGCTGCGATCGCGCTGTACAGCGGCGCGGCGGTGGCGTAGGGGATCGTCTTGTCCGCGGTCCCGTGCAGAATGAGCGTCGGCGGCCCGGTCGCAATCGGATCGATGCCGAACGCGGTGACGAGATCGGCCACCGCGGCGGCCAGGATCGTTGCCTTGATCCGTGCGTCGCGACAGCAATTCTTGCGCGTCAAAGCGATCGTCGTGACGCCGCCGAGCGAATGGCCAAGCACGGAGACGGCCCCGGGGTCGATGCGGTCGTGTAGAGGATCGTTGGCAACCTCATTTGCCGCCAGCAGCTGATCAAGAACGAAGCTCAGGTCGGCAGGCTGGTGGATGAAGTCGCGCAAGCCGACTTCATGTCCGCCTGGTGCATCTTCGTTCGTGAGGGGGAATGCGGGAGCCGCAACGACATAGCCCGCGGCGGCAATGCTGCGAGCGAACGCATCGAATTTCTCCGGCGTTCCTCCGAAGCCGTGTGCCATCAGCAGCAGCGGCAAACGCTCGTCTGTGCCGGGTGTCCATAGCCGCGTGCGCAAGGTGCGAGTCGCTGCCCCTTTGTAGGCCGTGGTCGCCGGCGTTTGCCGCGAGGTGTCGACGTACGTGCGCTGGCTCGATGACACGCCCGGGCCCATGGTTTCGCCGTCGTTGCCGCAACCGGTGAGATTCAGGGGGCTGAGGGCCAATACGGCCGCCGCCATCCAAAGCAGGGAACTGCCACACAGCGTCCGCGTCGTCTGTTGCATCCGCTCCCGTCTCCCGTCGCCCAGCTCCCGCCTAGTCTTTTGGGTAGATGCCGCGCCGCGGCTCGTCGGTGTAGACCGGCTTGCGCTTCTGCCCGAAGGCGATGATTGCTTCGGGGAGATTGTCGGTCATGCCCAGCATCAGCTGGTTGCGGTCTTCGAGCTCGATTGCCGCAACTAAGCTGTTGTTCTCGAGGTTGGCCCAGACGACTTGTTTGGTCATTTGCAGACCGTAGGGACTGTACTCGCACATCTGCTCGGCCATCGACAATGCTTCGTCGAGGACGGCATCGTCGGCTACGACGCGCGACACCAGACCCATACGCAGAGCTTCGCCGGCGTCGATGCGCCGGCCGGTGAACAAGATGTCATTGGAATGTGCGGCGCCGACCAGGCGCGGCAAGAGCCAGCTCACGCCAAGCTCGGTGCTGGTGAGGCCGTTGACGATGCCGGTAGCGTTGAAGACGGCCGACTCCGCGGCAATGCGCAGATCGGTGGCCAGGCTCAGGCACATACCGCCGCCGTACGCCGGGCCGTTGATTGCACCGATGATCGGCTGCGGTATGTGACGCATCAACGGCACGAGCTGCGAGTACAGGCGCATGGCGCGCGGTCCGATGCGCGGGATCGTCAGGCCGTCAGCGTTGGGAATGATCGACGGATCCTTTGAGGTCGAGGCAAAGCTGAATCGACATCGCGTTCAACCGCTCCGGGCGGTTCAGACGAACGATGGTTACGTGTTCACGGACCTTCTCGATCTGGACGGTTTCCACAAGTCGGCTCCTCTGTTTTGAGGCTGTGAGGTCCCGAGGTTTTGGAGTCTCAGGCCGCAAGCCTCGTCATTACGATCCCGCCGGCGTCACTTGTTCGATCCACTGCATGTAGTTGCCGCTATAGCCGACGGCTTGTTGGCGGGTGCGAACCCGTTGCATGACCTTCTCGGCCTGCTGCGGCGATAGCGATGGGCGCCGCCCGACGACCGCGGCGACGCGCGCGGCGGCTTCGTCCGCTCTGGCGGCGGCGAGCGCCAACAGCTGCTCCTCGCCCTGGTGATGGTCGGCGCTGAGGCCGAGGAACTGTTCGATGACTTGCGTGGTGACTTCGATGCTGTGGCGGCGCGATACCATGATGTTGCCCTTGCCGGTGACGACATTGCCGATGCCGAAAACCGAATCGTAACCCTCGAGGCGGCCGAGCTCCGGGTCGGTGAAGCGATAGAAAACGCCCGCTTGCCGAATTCCGGTGATCGGTTCGGGGATGCTGCCGATCGAGCTGACGACGAGCGGAGCGCGCACGTCATCGTAAGCGCCTTCGATGAGCGTGGCGCGTCCTGCTTCGACGGCGGTATGCTGAAACCGCAGCCCGGCCAGACGCTTGCCCTCGACCAGCAAGCCGACGGGCACGCGTTGCGCCTGTATGGCGAAGCAATAGCGCTGCATCGCCTTCTCGAGGATGCGGCGGCGTACCGCCTCGAGCTTGCGCCGGCGCTGGGCCTCGACATCGTCGGGGATGTCGGAGAGAGGCATGTCTTCGACCCGTCGCCGGTAGAAGAGCGTTGCCGGTTTCAAACCCAAGCTGTGCCAGTCGGTGCCGTACGCGGCGAGCACGGCCGGAATCCCTTCGTGTTCGAGCTGCAACGCATCGACCTCAATGTCGCGTTGCCGCAGAGCGCGCCGCGTCACCTCGATCTGCAGAACTTTGATCACATCGATCGAGGCCAGTCCGCCGCCAATGACGACGGCGCCGTCGGGGATTTCGTAGCGCGGTCCGTCGTAGTCGACTTCAGGATAGTGATTGAACCAGTGAATGAGCGGGTTCTGGTAGACGAGGCCGCGGTCGACGTAGCGCTCGGCACCATCGATCGGCAACGGGCGGTCGCGCCAAGCACCGAGCGCCAGAACGACTGCCGTGAATCCCCAGTCGGTTGCCAGCTCGCGAAAGTCGATGTCGCGGCCGATCTTTGTTCGCGGTACGAAGTGAATGCGCGGGCGGCTGAGCTTGTCGTTGATGAGGTCGTACTCTTTACGCCGCAGCTTATCGTGCCAGCGCGGCAGGCCGTCTTCGATTTTGCCGTAGGGGCGGGCGTTCTGCTCGAAGACGACGACTTCGGCGCCACGTTCGGCAAACAGCGCTGCTGCTTCCGCACCGGCGGTAGCGCCACCGACTACGGCAATGATCTGTCTCGGGGTCGTCTCGGGCATGGTTCGGTACGCGGCTCGCAATTCAAAACCGCGCGGCACGAACCTAGCGCGGACAATCGGGGTGCAGTATCGTTCGTCGGTAGGTTGGTCAAGCCGGAAAATTAACCAACGAAGCTCACCCTCGTCAGACAAAATCTTGCAAGTCGACAGTTGACCGTCGAGCGGAGCTCAAGGTCAGGCCTGTGTGATCGGAATATGTCGCGGCTGTGCGCATACGCGCGCGAACCAGACACGGATTGCCGGGTAGCGCTCCAGGTCGAAGCCGCCTTCGTCGGCGACGTGGGTGTA
>JACQEN010000080.1 GCA_016200585.1 Deltaproteobacteria bacterium | reverse complement strand
TTCGGCACGGGGGGTAGCCGGTCGGTGTTTTGTACAGCCGCCGTTGCGGCACGCTCCGAGCGCACAGCGCGGACGTAGGCGTTGAAGCTGATGCCCTCGGAACGGGCGTATCCGTCACAGTAGTAGGCAATCCAGCCGCTGTCGGGCGCGCTCATATCGGCCGTCCAGACGAAGAACCGCCCGCGACCGAGGATCGGATCGAAGTGACACTCGAGCTCGCCGAAATCGAGTGCCTTCGGTTCCATCAGCGACATCGCTTCGTCGAGGGTCGGCAGGCGCCAATCGGCAAAGCCGCCATACGAGCTGTCATTCAGCTCCTTGATTTCGCGCTCCGCCCCATCATGATCCGCCCCCTTTTCGCCGACACCGGTTTTCTGCCAGAGCAAACCGGTCGCTGCGTCGCGCACCAGAACGGCGTCGCCTTTCGCAACCGCTTCGTAGCGGTGGGCGACTCCCTTGCCGCTCGGATTGCGCAATAGGTCGTAGAATCCATTCTGGACGAGCATCACCTCGACCGCAGGAGCCGTGAGCAACGCACCCGCGGTACGAAGTGTCGTCGTTGCAGCTGAGGGCGCTGCGGGATCCGTCCTCGCGCCGGGAATTGCCGGCTGCGCCGGCGCCGCGACCGCGCGATCACCCTCTCGACTGAGGAAGTGGAATCCCAAAGCGATAGCGGCGATTGCACTTGCCGCCGCCAACGGCCATTGCCATTTGAAAGCAGCCCTTTGGCGCCGCGTTTCAACCCGGTCGGCTATCGGCGTGGGCTCGGGTGGAGTCTGGCCCCCGCAATTTCGGCGAATACCCCTCAGCAGGCTTTCGAGCTCGCCTTCCGCCGGATCTCCGTTCCAGCCGGTCAAATTCACTGTGTGGATTTCACCGAACGGCAGCGGTAGCTCGACGTCCGCAATCCGCACGGGTAGAAGCACTTTACGGTCGCACCCACGCTCGGCTTCGCCGCGCACCCAGTGTGACTGGATCGATGTCTCGGACCAGACAACGATGACGCACTTGGCCCTAGACAGCTCAGTCTCGATTGCAGCGCTGATATCGTCGCCGGCAACCATCTCCCGATCCCACCAGATCGAGAAACCTTGCCCCGCAAGGACAGCCGCAAGCCGCTGAACCCACTCACGGTCTTCTCGTGCGTAACTTACGAAGACGTCGCTCATCGACACAATCCCCCGACCGAGGTAATCGCGCCGGCGCGTCTGTTGACCGCCTGCGGCACGTCTGCGGGTGCGTCTACGCAGCGACCACGTGCCCACACTTCCAGCCGCGACGGGAACAGTAAACGACCCGACTTACGTCGGTACAAGCCGCGCTCAGGTAGCGGGTGCTGCCTTTACGGAAGGTTCGGCGAGAAATTTCTCGACCTCTTCGACCAGGCGGCCGGGGGCATCGATTTGAACCATGTGGGTTGCACCTTCGATGGAGACGAATGTGCCGTGCGTACGCTTGGCCAGGTCGCGGGCAATCGCGGGTGCGATATTGATGTCGCGCGTGCCGCTGAGGTGAAGGACGGGTACACGGACGTCTTCAAATGTACCTCGGAGCAGACGGAGGCCGTCGACGGTCATTTGGCGGCGGATGTAGGACAGGACGGCGGCGCGCGTGCCTTTGACACGGTACGCCGCTTCGAGCGCGAGGCGATGCTTGTCGGAATACGTACCGCCGAACGTCCGGACGTTCGCCATCAGGACTTCTCCGAGTCCCGGAATCAGAGGCAGGAATTGCTGCGGCTCGATGGTCATACCCGTGCCTATGGTAACGACATGATCGACGAGCGCGGGATGATCGGCGGCCAGTACGCAGGCCAGCGCGCCGCCGACGGAATGGCCGATGACTGTGGCGTGTGGAACCGCCAGAGCGGCCAGCAGCTCGACCGCTTCATTCACCCAGAGGTCGTAGCCATAGGTGAAAGCCGCATTACGCTCCGAACTGCCGTTGCCGAAATAATCGAAAGCGATGACACGATGATGCGCCGACAGCCGCTCGATTGTGCCCTCCTGCCAGTCGGCGATGCTGCGGCCACTGCCATGCATCAGTAGGATCGCCGGACCCGCACCCACGTCGACGTAGTGGATCCTACCGGTTCGGGTCGTGATAAAGTTCGCTCCCGGCGCCGGCGTCAAGTCGCGCCAGTCGATCGTCTCAACCCGCGCAGTCATCCCGACGCCAACGATATAGAGAACACCGAGCACGAGACCGATGGCCACCACCCCGATACCGATCATGCGCATCATGCTCTCCTCTCCTGCGCACCGAACCGGGGTCACCCGAAACTCACTGGGAAGCTTTCGCCTCCCGTGTGGATTGCGTGCCCCAGTTGGCTCCGCCAGTTCCTTCTCCGGTACGCCGATCCGACTCTGTAGGGGTTACGTTACCGTGGGAAAGTGCCCGAGCTGGCGGAACGCGGCGACGAGTGGCGCGTAGTCCGTCGGCTGGCGCTCGAACCTCTGCCGTTCGGGTGGAATCGTTACCCAGGGTTGCGCGCTACGCGTCCAGATGTCGCCGACCGGTTGTACCCAACTACGATCATCGAGGGTGCCCGTACGCAGGCTCAGGATGCCATTCGACGGCTGCTGCCCGTGTACGATCCGGCAACCACAAACACGGCAGAACCATCCGAAGCGTGTTGTCCCCGAATCCGCGGCCCATTGGATGGTTTGCGGCGTACCGCTGACGAAGGCGAAGCTCGCTTCGAGAATCGTCGCGGGCGTCGAGAATGCTCCCCCGCCGATCCTCTGGCAGTTCGTGCAGTGGCAGTTGTAGACCATGATCGGCGCCTGCGTGACGCGGTAGCGCAACGCGCCGCACTGGCATCCACCCTCGAACGGAAGCCTGGCCATGGGTTGACCCTCCTATTCTGGGAGCAAGAACGCAATGCCCTCGCCGCGATTCGAACGCGGGACCCCAGGATTAGGAATGAGTCGAAGGCTTTCACAGTGAGCAACTCCAGACAAGACACGCCCACGAAATCAGGATTCACCGGGGCGTCGTGTCGCGTGAATTGTTCCCTTTCAAGATCGGTACTCGGACAGAACTCGGACAGGACAAGTGGGGCGCTGTAAACGCCTTGAGAGGAGCCAACAACGAACCGGGGGGGGCGCGGAAAAGTTGCCGGCGCCTTCGCGGGCGGGCAAAAAGAACATGGAACACTTGATACGTAGTCACATGGTCTGCCCTAACATCTTGACATCTTGCGTAAACTTCCGTCCTGTCCGAGAATTGTCCGAGAGTTTGAAGCATCGATGAACGGCGCGATTGAGCACCAAACCGGACCCGGTCGGCCACAAACGCACGGCACCAAGGGGCTGAAACGTGCCGTTCAGGTGCTGGGTAGCCGTACGATCGACAAGCGAACCAGTGTAGGTAAGGCACTCGCCGCATGGCGTGCCTACTTGCTCGCCGATCTGGGCGGCATTGAGAACGTCACCACGCAAGAGCTGGCGCTGGTCGAAGAAGCGGTAAAGACCAAGTTGATTCTAGACTCCGTCGACGCCTGGTTGCTCTCGCAGCCCAGTCTAATCGCCAAGAAAACGCGCGGCGTACTGCCGGCGGTACGTGATCGGCAAGCGTTGGTGTCGACACTACGCGGCCTCCTGGGTGACCTTGGACTGAAGCGTCGCTCGAAGGCAGAACCGAGCCTGAACGACTATCTCGCCGACAAGGCCAACGGCAACGACGCCATTCGACCGCAGGGCAACGAACGGCGCCAATTACGGCCTGAGACATCAATCGCGCCAGTATCGCCATCGATGCAGGAAGAGACATCACCAGCGTGACGATTCTCGACGCGATGTGCGACCCCGCCCTGTTCGGTCCGTGGTTTGCTGATCGCGAGAGCTGGCGCGCGTGGTCGGTGTTCCTTGCGGCGCTGTTCGGGCTTCCTGTCGACGGTAACGACGCTGCCGCGCTCTACCGCCAGCACACCGGCCGGCAGGTCCTACCCACCGAGCCGGCCCGTGAAGCGTGGATGATTGTCGGCCGGCGCGGTGGTAAGTCGCGCATTGCAGCACTGGTGGCGCTCTACCTGGCTTGCTTCCGCGACTACGGGCCGCACCTGGCACCGGGCGAAGTGGGTACCCTCGCTGTGATCGCTGCCGACCGCCGGCAAGCAAGGAATGTGATGAACTACATCACCGGCTTCCTCGATGCCGTACCGATGCTGCGGCAATTGGTGGTGAACCGCACGAAGGAAACGATCGAACTGAGCAACCGCGTCGCGATCGAGTTGCACACGGCGAGCTTCCGGGCGGTACGCGGCTACAGCCTGATTGGTGTCGTCTGCGACGAAATCGCCTTTTGGCCTACGGACGACGCTGGCGCGAATCCCGACATTGAGATCCTCAATGGCCTACGGCCGGGGATGGCGACGGTACCGGGCGCCGTGCTGATTGGCATATCGTCACCGTATGCAAGACGAGGGGCGCTGTGGGAAGCCTACCGACGGCACTACGGGCAGGATGGTGACCCCGTGCTGGTCTGGCAGGCTGAGACACGCGCCATGAATCCGCGCGTTGACGTGGGCATCGTCGAGGAAGCGTATGCAGCCGATGAGTCGGCAGCAGCCGCGGAGTACGGTGCCGAGTTTCGACGCGACATCGAATCGTTTATGAGTCGCGAAGCGGTCGACGCGGTGGTCATTCCTGGCCGGCGCAATATGCCGCCGGTCCCGACGTTGCGCTATCGCGCATTCGTCGACCCGAGCGGCGGCAGTCAGGACAGCATGACTTTGGCCATCGCGCACCGGGACGGCGAACGCCTAGTGCTCGATTGCGTACGGGAAGCGCGGCCGCCGTTCAGTCCGCGCGAAGTAGTTGCAGAGTTTGCCGAGGTGCTGCGTAGTTACCACGTCACAAGGGTCAACGGCGATCGCTACGCTGGCGAGTGGCCACGGGAGAGATTCAAGGAGCATCGAATCACGTACGACCCGAGCGAGCGCACCAAATCGGAGCTGTACGGCGAGTTGCTCCCGTTGTTGAACAGCGGTGGCGTCGAACTTCTCGATAGCCCGCGACTCGTGAATCAGTTGCTCAGCCTGGAGCGACGCACTTCGCGCAGCGGTCGAGATACAATCGACCACGCGCCGGGAGCGCATGACGACGTGATCAACGCTGCAGCTGGAGCACTGTTGGGAGCGAAACAGGGCGCCGCGCCGTTCAGTCGCGCCCACGAGCGTGAGCCTCTGACGTACCTCCCGGAATACGTTCGCGACTGGTAGGCAGTAGGATAGGCGAACAAAGTGCCATCTTCGCCCGAGCTGTGCGAGGTACTTCTAGTTCGCCCAATGAGCGCAATCGCAGCTGTTGACCGGGTTGACTTGGCTGCTGGGGGCGACGTACGAGTCAAAACTCGTCGCATGTCGCTTACGTGGCTCACACTTCTATTCTCTGCGACCCTGGCTGTAGCGGTAGCGGTCTACGCCTGGCGGCGGGATCGCAAAGTCGTTGCCGACCAGGCTGCGCCTTTCGTGGCAACCCTCATTGCAACGTTCATTGGGGTACTATTGTCCTTAGCTGTCGATCGATACGCCGAGCAGTCGAAGGAACAAGACACGCTGGTGGGATTGCTTTCAAACGCTTGGGTGCTGACTGATACGGCCGAAAACGTCGCGCTTGGTGCGGTCGAACGCCAGAAGGTCGACCCAAGCGATGAGTTGATTGCGCGCGAACGTGACCTATCGGAGGTGTGGAGTCTGTCCAATAGTGTCGAATATGCAAAGCTCGTATCGCCAGAGGGGCGACTTCAAATCAGAACCCACATGAACCTTGTGCACGACACCATGAGCGTGACACCCCATAGGCCACCATTGACCGCAAAATATGCGCAGTCTCTCATGAATCTCGCCCGCGTCATCGGCATTGAGATTCTGTACCAGCAGGGCTCCATAAGTCATGACCGCCTGGCGCAGTGCGAGAAAGACTTCCCGTTTCCGCCGGGGGTAGTTGAACCACACCAGCCACCAGATTGGCCGTGCGACCGCGACTATGCGGCGCTCAGGAAACTTCGACCTTATCCGCGCGATAGAGCAGCACGAGCCGAATAGCCTGAAATCATTCGCGAACGCTGGCCCGGCGGGACGCGAGCCCCAACGCTTCCACCGAAGGCTCACGTACCGCAAAATTGCTAGGGCATTTCCGCGTCCTTGAACAGCGTAGGTGCGTTTCGTTGCGCGGGAGCAAAGAATGCCGCTTCCCAGCATTCTGGGCCGTCTGTCTTTTGCAGCTGTACCGTCACCTTGGGGTTTTGAGCGAACAACGTCGAAGCCCCTGGGGTTGGCATCGGGAGATTGATCCCCTTTCCGCCGACCACGATCTGTGCGCGCGTTCGCCCAGTCGCTTTGAGAACGACGCGCCGCAGACCGTCTGGAGTTGCGGCGCTGTCCAGATACGTAAAGCCGTTGCGGCGGACGCGCCAACAGGCTCGACCGCCCACACACATACCGCCAGACGGCACAGCAGCACCAAGCGCGAGAGTTGTCCCGGTACCGCTCTCGTCGTACACGCAGAGACGATACCCCGTCGAACCAGAAACCGGGTCACCGAATTGCGAGGCGGAGGTGCTCGTAGGCCCGCCCCTCCACTTCCAGCGCAAGGAATCCACAGCGTCGTTGATGCGGTTCCGAACATTGAACCAGGATTTCCCTGGAGACTGGCAGCCGGCCACGGGTGTTTGCGCGCATCCGGCTGGTGGCGTCGGAGTTGCACTTGGGGTCGGCGCCACGACCGCAATGGCGATGTCCAGAGAACCCGAGGCCACGGAAAAGCTATCGATGACGAGATTCGTCGCGGTGTCGATCACAAGAACCTTGTCCGAATCGTAGTGCGTCGCGTATGCCCGCTTGCCGTCCGACGTGATCGCGATCGCGCGTGGTTGCGAGGTGTCGTCAATTCTCGTGAGGAGAGCATTGCTCGCAGTGTCGACTACAGAGATTCCGCGCCCAGGGGCCACAACGTCGTTTCCGCTGGTTACGAACAAACGGCTACCATCCGGCGTGATGACCATACCTTGGTTGGGGTAGTCCGCCCCATCCAGAGGGATCGTCCCAATGACCAGATTGCTGGCCGTATCGATTATCGAGACCGTGGTCGTGCTGTAGTTGGCAACGTACGCACGCGCTCCGTCCGGGCTGATCGCGAGACCACGGGGAGTATCGCCGACTGCGACCGTGGCGACGACCGAATCTGTCGCGGTGTCAATGACCGCTACGGGCGAGGCCGACACATAAGCGCGGGTGCCATCGGGTGTGATAGCCACCTCGAACGGGCCGTTCGTCACTGGAATTGTGCGAATCAGCGCTTTTGTCGCCGTATCAATAACTGAAACCGTGGGCGGGGTGTTCCAGTTGGCTACATACGCCTTGGAACCGTTTGGCGTGACGGCGATCCCGAACCCGTTCCCAGGGACAGGGATCGAGGTCACAACGGTATTCGTAATAGTATTTATGACGGTCACGCTACCAGAATCGATTCCCGCAACAGCCCCAGCGTAGTTTCCCACATAGGCGGTGGTGCCGTCAGGGGACACCGCAATGAATTGCATATTCGCGGAGAAGATCGGGATCGGGTTGCTGACCGTACTGGTGGCGGTGTCGATGACCGAGATAGGGTTGCTCAGCACGTAGGCCAGATCCTTTGCAACCACAGTAGAGGCAGTCCCACCGAGAACGGCGTAAGATCCCAACCAGGTCGCAGCGCGTACCAACCACGCCACACGAACAAAACGCCTACCTGAGTGCATACGTGCTTTCCTTGTCGACGCGCGACAGCCACCCCTTGCCGCACACTCCACCGAGCGCAACGAAGCGTAAGAGGGAGTGCACTGCAGCGCCGTCTAGTGTAAGGGGTCGGCCTTACGACTGTCAAACGAGCCGCGATATGGCGACACGCGAAAAAAGGACTCGAAGTTCCCTTCCCACTTCGCCAAGGTTTGTTGACTTAGTGAGGCTCGACCATGGGGAGGCAATCACCCTTACTGGCTTTACGGCCGCACCAAGAAAGTTGGGGGCCAGAAGCGCCCGGCGACAGTTTCCTTGGTTAAAGACGCTGCGCCAGCAAATGGAGCGTGAACTAGTCGCGATGGGACTGCCAGAAAAGTGCTGGCGAGCGGTGTCTATTGGATTGACGCAAGTCGGGCCGGGACCACTCGACCAGATTTCGGTAATCCTCCCAAGTTCGAGCCCACTTTTCGGTTTCCGCCTGCGCCCAATGTCTCCTCGTGGCGACGTGGGTAGTCCAAAAGCCCTTTGGCAAAGGGCATTCGACCGGGCGGTGTGGACAGCAGCTATCGCGTGGCTTGCCGATCGGCTCCGCCATACAACCAATGGGCCGACACTGTTCGTGATGGGCAGATACTTGGAAGCGCTGCTGTGGCGGCTCCATTACCCTGAACACGCCGCCGCAATTGAGAAAGATGTCTATAGACGAGCCCGAGCGGCCGCCGGAAAGGGGCGCTTTCGCACCGAGCGACTCCATACCGCAATTCTGACTGAAGCAGACAGGCTTCGCGCGAAGGACCTAAGCGAGAACAGTGTGGCCTGTGCGATATGTCGAAACCCTGAACTGCAGCGAGAAGTAACGAGAGTGCGGGGCAGGCCCTACTCGGTACACAACATCAGAAAGATCCTCCGTAGGAAAACGCTGCTCAAAAGTTGATACTGAACTGTAGGGTATCAACGACAGCCCGTGCTCTGATTCTCGCCAGGAGGATAGAGCACGATGCAGTTCGTCAACGAACGAGAGGCTGCGCAGCGCTTGGGGCTGTCGCCAAAAACATTGCAGCGCTGGCGTTGGACCGGCCGGCGGTTGCACTTTTACAAATTTGGAGCCGCAGTCAGATACTCCTGTGACGATCTGGAGCGTTTCATTGCCGCAGGCAGGCGCGCCAGCAGCCCGTCGATATTGCCGCGATGACTACGCGAGACGATTTGCACGGCGAGGTTCGTCGGGCGCTAACGGTGGTCTGTGAACTCGACAGCGTCCACGAGCTGCGCATACCGCGCGCCGGGCGGGCAGGAACGGTGTGCGGCTACTACAGGGACTTCGCCGCGCTTGCGGCTGATGCGGTCCGGTGGAATGGCAGAGCTGCCGGTATCTACGTAACGCTCAACCCCGTGCAGCCCCAACTACTTGCGCGTGCGAGCAATCGTGCCGTTGAGCATGCGAGCCACACGACGTCAGATGCAGACGTGCTGAGTCGGCGCTGGCTACTCATAGATCTCGACCCTGTCCGATCGGCCGGCGTATCGTCGACAGACTCAGAACATGCAGCGGCACTGGAACGTGCGCAAGCTGTGCGAACGTGGCTCATCGAGGCAGGTTCCCCCGCGCCAGCGATCGTGTGCGCCGATTCAGGCAACGGCGCACACTTGTTGCTGCGAATTGACGAGCCAAATGACGACGTAGCGCGGAATCTCATGCAGCGGGTGCTCCTAACGCTCGACACTGAACTAAGTGACGCAGCGGTCAAAGTGGATTGCAGCACCTTCAACGCAGCGAGAATCTCGAAGATCTACGGCACCCTCGCAGCAAAAGGCGATTCAACAACGGAGAGACCGCACCGACTCGCGCGATTGCTTGATGTCCCTGCTGCGCTTGCCGTCTGCCCACGCGACGTGCTCGACCGTATCGCCGCACAGGCACCGCAGCTCCACCGATCACGGGTGAGCACGCCCCGCAGCCCCGGAGATCTCGACGTGCAAGCGTGGCTGGCTAAGCACAGCATCAGGGTCGCGAGAGAGAAGCCGACCGCAGACGGCGGCACACTGTACGAGTTGGACGGCTGTCCTATCGACTTGACGCACGACCGCGACCGCGCCGCGTTTGTCACCCAGCACGCGAGCGGCGCCATCAGTGCGGGCTGCCACCATGACCGCTGCCAGTGGGGTTGGAGTGAGCTGCGCGCACGATATGAGCCCGACCGCACGCAACACCGATACGCCGCGCAACAGGGCGAGCCACGCGGTGCCCTGCTTGTGAGACTGAGCGACGTGCAGCCCGAAGCGGTCGGGTGGCTGTGGCATCCGTACATTCCGCGCGGCAAGCTGACGCTGCTTGAAGGTGACCCCGCGGCCG
>JACQEN010000102.1 GCA_016200585.1 Deltaproteobacteria bacterium | reverse complement strand
GGCAGCAGTGTGCACGACGGTATCGACGTCAGCGCCCCCGTGGGTACGCCGGTCCGCGCCGCTCTGCGTGGAGACGTTGTGTACAGCGATGCATTACGTGGGTACGGCAACGTCGTCATCGTGCGCCACGACGACGGCTTCGCCACCGTCTATGCGCACAATCAGCGCAATCTGGTGACTGCCGGCCAGCGCGTTGATCGTGGAGAGATCATCGCCCGCGTCGGTGACAGCGGTCACACGACGGGGTCAAATCTTCACTTTGAGGTTCGCAAGGACAACATCGCCCGCAATCCCCTGTTCTTTCTTCCGGTGAGTGCCACCGTAGCCGTCCCGCAGGATCGCGATGGCCACGGTGGCTGATCCTGTGGTCCCTCGCCGGGTAGAGTTGTTTCGCTGTCGCCCGGCGGCGCCTTTTGATACATCGACGTTGGCATGACGTATACAATCGACCAGCTAAGAGCGCTCATTCGCGATATCCCTGACTTTCCCAAGCCGGGAATCATCTTCAAGGACATCACGCCATTGCTCGGCAGGGGACCGGCCTTCCACGCCGTCGTCGATCACGTAGCCGAGGCTTACAATGGGTCGGTCGACATCGTCCTTGGGATCGAATCGCGCGGGTTCATCTTCGGGGCCGCTGTGGCCTACGCCCTCAACGCGGGCCTGGCCGTCGTTCGCAAGCCGGGCAAACTGCCGGCGGCAACCTTCGCCGCGCAATACGCCCTCGAGTACGGCAGTGACGCACTCGAGATTCATCGCGACGCCTTCGGACACCCGACGCGCGTCCTCATCGTCGACGACCTTCTCGCGACCGGCGGCACCGCCAATGCCGCCTGCAATCTTGTCGAGCAACTGGGCGGACAAATCGTGGCGTGCGCATTTGTCATCGAGCTCAAGGCTCTCGGCGGCCGCGGGCGTTTACGGCCGCATCCAGTGTCGGCCCTGATGGAGTTCTGAGGTTCCGGAAGAACCTCCGAGTCGCAGGCGACATGGCCAATCAGCGCGTCGAACGCGATTCCATGGGCGAGATGCTGGTGCCCGAGAATGCGTACTACGGCGCCTCGACGGCGCGCGCGGTGGAGAATTTTCCGATTTCGCCGCGACGCTTTTCGCGCCGCTTCATTCGCGCCTTGGGACTGGTGAAGGTCGCGGCGGCTCGCGTCAACCGCGATCTCCAGCTGCTCGAGAACGAAATCGCCGGAGCCATCGAACGGGCGGCCATGGAAGTTGCCGACGGCAAGCTCGACGACGAGTTCGTGGTCGACGTGTTTCAAACCGGCTCGGGGACCTCTACCCACATGAACGCCAATGAGGTCATCGCGTCGCGAGCGCTCGAGCTTCTCGGGGCGGCTCGCGGCGATCGCAACCGCGTCCACCCCAATGATCATGTCAACCTCGGCCAGAGCACGAATGATGTCTTTCCGACGGCGATCCATCTGGCAGCGATGGATGCTTTGGAAACCAGCCTGCTGCCGTCGCTGCACCGACTTGCCGATTCCTTCCAAGGCAAAGCTACTGATCTGCAAACAGTGGTGAAGGCGGGGCGCACCCACCTGCAAGATGCCGTACCCATGACTCTCGGCCAAGAGTTCTCTGGCTATGCAAGCGTCGTACGACACGGCATCGCGCGTTTGGAGAATTCACGCGCCCATCTGTCGGAGTTGGCAATCGGTGGCACCGCCGTCGGCACCGGTTTGAATGCGCATGTCGAGTTTGCGCCACGGATGATTGTCGAGCTGCGGCGTTTGACCGGTCTGTTGTTTCGCCGGGCCGAGAATCCTTTCGAGGCTATCCAGAACCGCGACGCCGCCGTCGAGTTGTCGAGTGCGGTGCGTACGTTGGCGCTGGGCTTGATGAAAATTGGCAACGACCTGCGTTTGCTCGCTTCTGGCCCACGCACCGGTCTCAACGAAATTGCGCTACCGCTGACGCAGCCGGGCTCGAGCATCATGCCGGGAAAGGTGAACCCGGTGATTGCGGAGGCGGTGAACATGGTCGCGGCTCAGCTGATTGGGAACGACGCGACAATCGCCGTGGCGGCCATGAACGGCAATCTTGATCTCAACGTGATGATGCCGGTGATCGCCTACAACCTGCTCGACAGTCTTGAGCTGCTGGCGAATGCCGCTCGTCTGTTGGCGCAGAAATGCGTCGATGGCATCGCCGCCAACGTTGCTCAGTGTCGTGCCTTCGCCGAGCGTAGCGGGTCGTTGGTTACCGCTCTCGTGCCCATTCTCGGCTACGACCAGTCCGCGGCGCTCTTCAAGAAGTCCATCGCCGAGGATAGGCCGATCCGCGAGGTCGTCCTTGAATCCGGTCTCTTGAGCGCCGAACAGCTCGACGAGATCCTCAATCTGGAGAAGCTGAGCGGACGCGAAAGGCCGTAGCGTCCGGGTTGGCAAGCACAAACCACCAAGATCCGCCTCATGTCGTATCCCCGCCTGACTCCCCTGCGAATCGCGCTGTTGATCGGCGCAACTCTCGCCCTACTACACCAGCGCGGCTGCCGTTACGTTGATCAACTCGACGCGCGTCTGGGAGACTACCGTTTGATTCAGCGCGGACGCGGTGAGGTCGCTCCGGAGGTCGTGGTCGTTGCCATCGACGACCCGAGTATCGAGAAGGTCGGTCGCTGGCCGTGGTCACGCGCGACCGTGGCGAGACTGGTCGACCGGCTAACGGAGGCCGGGGCGGCGGTCGTCGGCTTCGACATCGTTCAATCGGAGGCTACAGCCAGCTACAATATTGATCCGTTGCGTCACAAGATCGAAGGAATCGATGCATCGACATGGGATGCCGTGCAAAAGGCCCTGGACGCCGGGCTGGCAGAAGATCAAATGCTTGCAGATTCCGTACATGCCTCCGGGTGCGCCGTGCTGGGCTATTTCTTCGACTTCGATCGCCTGTCGCCCGCCCCCCAACCGCAGCTGATCCGCAGCTACAACCTCGTCAAGCCCAGCGCCGATGGTAGCGGCGAGTTGCTGATTCCCCCCGTAGCGAAGAAGGTGCGGGTCGGAGGGCTCGACGCCCTACGTACTCTCCTGCGACACGCGTCCGAGCCAGCGCAGAAGCCCGCCACGTCGGCTACCGACAAATTGCCCGTGCCGCAGCTGACGTCCAACCTGCCCTCGATCAGCGCCGGAGCCAAAGACCTCGGATATTTCAATTTCATCCCCGACGTCGACGGTTCGATTCGGCGTGTTCCGCTCGCCATGCGCTACGGCCAGGAGATTGCCGTTCCACTCTCCCTGGCCATGCTGCGGGTCGCCACGGGCGCACCATTGGCGATCGCTTTTGATGAGGCTGGCGTGCGTTCGCTACGGATCGGACGCAACGAGATCCCCGTGGCGACCGATGGTCAGTTGCTGGTGAACTTTCGCGGACCGACGCGAACGTTCGTCTACGTCGAAGCGGCCGACCTTCTCGAGGGCAAAGTTCCGGCTGAGCAGGTCCGCGATAAGCTTGTGCTCGTCGGTGTAACTGCGACCGGGGTCTACGATTTGCGGGTCACACCGTTTTCGCCGGCGTTTCCCGGCGTCGAGATTCACGCCAACGTGCTCGACAACATCATTCGCGGCGATTTTCTGCTGCGCGCCTGGTGGGTGGAACCGACCGAGGTGGTCCTGGTGTTCCTCCTTCCTTTACTCCTGGCGGCGCTGTTGCATCGCTTGCGTGGGGTGCGTGGCGCCGCCGCAGCAGCAATCTTGTCGCTCGGCTACCTCGGCATCAGCCAGTGGTTGTTCGTCAACACCGGGCTGGTGCTCACCGTTCTCTACCCATTACTCGCCATCGGCCTGAGCTACAGCACCATCGCCGTACAGCACTACGTCGTTGAAGAGGGCGAGCGCCGCAAGACACGGCGTGCCCTCGAGCTGTATCTCAGTCCATCTTTGGCAGCGCTGGTCAGCGATCACTCGGAAGATCTGCGCCTCGGAGGCGAGAAACGCGACTACACCGTCCTGTTTTCCGACGTAAAAGACTTCACGACGATTTCCGAAAGCCTAGCGGAAGAGGTCGTGGTGGAAATGCTCAACGTTTACCTAGGAGCCATGACCGAAGTGGTCTTCAAACACGCCGGGATGCTCGACAAGTACATCGGCGACGGAATCATGGCCGTGTGGGGTGCGCCGCTGCCCCAAGTCGATCAGGCCGCACGCGCATGCCTCGCCGCATTCGACATGCTGGCGCGGATGCGCGAGCTCGACGATGAATGGACGCGGCGCGGCTGGCCGAAGCTGACGGTACGCATCGGCCTGAACACCGGGCCGATGATTTTCGGCAACATGGGTTCGTCGCAGCATCTGAGCCTGACGGTGGTAGGGGACAACGTCAATCTCGGATCGCGCCTGGAAGGCCTCAACAAGATGTACGGCACAAGCATCATGGCCAGCGAGGCGACGATTCAAGCTGCCGGCGATGTTGCGGTGGTCCGTGAAGTCGACCTGGTGCGCGTCAAGGGCAAGCTGCAACCGGTACGAATCTACGAGCTGCTTGCACCGGCAGATCAACGCGACGACTGGATGGCGATCATCGAACAGTTTGCCTCAGGCATGCGCGCCTATCGCGACCGCCGTTGGGACGATGCCTTGAGCGCCTTTAACGCCGTCCTGGCGCTGCGGCCGGAAGATGGTCCGGCCAAGCTTTATGTCCGCCGCTGCCAGGCCTGGCGCCAGTCACCCCCTCCGATCGAATGGGATGCCGTAACGACCATGGATGAGAAATAGGTGCCCCGGATCGGCGCGCGAACGGAAGGCCGCGGCGTGAATGGCGATCCATCGCACGTTGACCGGTGCCCATCCCGTGACGCGGGAGGGCGTGAAGCGAATTGTATTGCTTCCGTCGACAACCTCTTGCAGGCTCCGGCCGGCGCAGATATTAACAAGCGTTAGTTCACTTCGGTTCGAAGATATGGGTTTTGCCAAAATGCGGGTCGGGTCCTCGGGAGAGACCGACTCTGGACTAGGGGAAGGTTGAGCTATGTCGCGTGAGTACAGACTTATTTCGGCGGATTCGCACATTCTAGAGCCGCCGCATCTGTGGACGCAGTACATGCCGAAGAAGTTTCACGACAAGGCTCCGCGCGTCGTACCCGACGGTGAGGGCGGGGAAGCTTGGCAATTCGATCCCAACGGGCCGCCGGCACCCATCGGCATCTACGCTTCGGCCGGCCGTAAGCACGAAGAAGTCCGCTGGACGGGTGTGACCTTTGCCACGGCGAACCAAGGAAACTTTCACGCCAAGCCGCGTATCGAGGAACAGGATATCGACGGTGTCGATGCCGAGGTCCTCTTCGGCTCGGCACGCATGATGAGCCATTTCTTTTCGGACCCAGACCCGGAGTTCCAGATGGCCGGCGTGCAGGCGTTCAACAACTGGTTGGCCGAGGAGTTCGTCAAGGTGGCCCCCGACCGCTTCATCGGTCTCGGTGCTATGCCGGCGTTGAACGTCGACGCATGTATCAAGGAGATGGAGCGTTGTCAGAAACTCGGCATGAAAGGCGTCTGGCTCAACACGATGCCCAGCGTTGGCCCGGCCATTCGCCCCGCTGACGACAAATTCTGGGACGCAGCCCAATCATTGGGAATGCCGGTGCACTTTCATGTCCGCGTCATGCGCCAGGTGCAAAAGCCCAAGCCCAAGGGCGTGCGCGGCGACGATCTTACTGGTTTGGCTACGGTTGGTGCCTCGAGCATGATCACCGACCTACCCGAGATCATCAGCTCCGGCGTGCACGATCGCTTCCCGAATCTCACCTGGGTGGCGGTGGAAACCGGCGCTGGCTGGGTGCCCTACATTCTCGAGCAGATGGACGATCGCTGGTGGCGCAATCGCTGGTGGTTGCCGGTCAAGCTCAAGCACGAGCCGAGCTTCTACTTTCGACGCAACTGGCGCGTTGCCTTCATGATCGATCGCTATGCGGTGCACAATCGTCACAACATCGGCATCGACAACATGATGTGGTCCACCGACTACCCGCACCATGGTTGTGACTGGCCGGAAACGCGCCGCGTCGTCGATGAGATGTTCACCGGCGTCCCTGACGAAGAGCGCCGCAAGCTTTGCGCGCTCAACGCCGCGAAGTTGTACGGCCTCGCCTGACGGCGCGCGTCGAGCCCGGGAAGGCCTAAGAATTTGAGGACCCGAAACCTCAACTTCTCAGGCCGATGCCGCCAGTCGACGGATCTCGTGCATCAGCGCCTCTAGATCGGCATCGCTGGTGAACGGATTGATGAGGGTGGTGCGCAGGAACTGCTTGCCGCGCAGCCGCGTCTGCACCAGGTAGAATCCCTCCGTTTCGAGCAAGCGCTGGCGTACCTGCAGCTGCAAGGCATCGAGATCAGCAACGCCTGGCGGCACATGACGGAAGCAAAGGATGTTGCACTGCGGCTCAACGGCAATCTCAAAATCGGGGGCTTCCCGGAGTCGCGCCGCAAATCGCTGCGCCAGATCGATGGTCCGCGCGAGGTAGTCGCCGAATAGACGCGTACCGTACACCTGCAGCGCAGCGTAGATCTTGAAGCTCAGCATCTTCTTGGTGCACTCGAGCGTACGTGCACCGATGTCGAACCAACGTTCTTGCGGTTCTTCGCCCGCAAACAGGTAGGTCGCTTCCTGTGCAAACGCTTGGTACGAGCGCGCTCCATCGCGAAAAAGAACACCGGTCACCAAGGCCGGCATGAGCAACATCTTGTGCGCATCCCAGACCACCGAATCGGCACGCTCGATTCCGCGCAGCAGCCCACGGTGACGCTCCGACAGCACCAGCGAGGCACCGTGAGCGCCATCGACATGCAACCAGAGATCGTTGTCGCGACAGAAGTCGGCAATCGATTCCAATGGGTCGAATGCTCCGGTTGCCGTCGACCCGGCGCTGGCAACGACGCCAATCACGGAACGCCCTGCATGCTGGGCACGCCGAAATGCGTCGCCCAGAGCGTTGGTGCGCATGCGGTACCCGGCATCGCTGGGTACAACCACGACGCCGCCGGCGCCCCAGCCCATGATCTGTACGGCGCGCTGGACGCAGTAGTGCGTTTGGTCCGAAGCCAAAACAGCCAACGGCGGACCGGCATGGGCGCCCTCGCTCCACACGTCAAATCCAGCCTTTGCCTGGCGTGCCGCGAGCAGGGCAGTCAGATTCCCAACCGACCCGCCCGAGGTAAGCACACCGTCGGCTGCAGGGCCGAATCCAAGTTGTCGCGCCATCCAGCCGACGACGGAACGCTCCATTGCCGTCGCCGCCGGTCCCATGTCGAACACCGCCATGCCGTTGTTGAGCAGAGCCGCCGCCAGATCGCACAGTGCTGCCATCGGCAAGGGTGCGGTGACCTGGTGCCCGATATAGCGCGGGTGGTGAAGATGATTCGAAGACTCGATGACACGCTGCAGCAGAGATTGGAGGCCGCCGGTGGCTTGCTCCGGAAATTCGCTGCCCCAGACGCGGACGATTTCCCCTGGCGATATGGCCGGCAGGACTGGCGTTGTTCCGCGCAAAGCAGCCGCCAGATAGTCGGCCAACTGGTCTACGAAGACATGTCCGGTGCTTCGAAATACCTCGGGGTCGAAGGCGCGACGTAGATCATCCATGACGCTGTAATACCTGCACGGCAATTGCGATGCGACGCACGGACATTTGCAGCGGACGATCGTCGCATCGTTCAAACCAGGTCCAGCGCTGGGTCCCGGTTCGGGCTCTGATTCTCGATGCACGGGCGCGACCTCGGCGAAGCGTCGGTTCTGGTCTTCGCTCACGGTGCCGGCGGCAATCATTTGTCGTGGTGGCAGCAGGTGCCGCATTTCGCTCCACGCTTCACGGTTGTGACGTTCGATCATCGTGGGTTCGGCCAGTCGGCCGAAGCTGCATCGGGAACCGGTGGCGCCGCCTTCGTCGACGATCTGCATGCCCTCCTCGATCATCTCGGCATCGAGCGCTGTACGTTGATTTCGCAGTCGATGGGTGGATGGACCTGCCTTGGCTTTACAATTCGCCACCCGCAACGAGTGGAACGCCTGGTTCTGTGCGACACGCATGGCGGATTGGTTTCGGAGGCGATCGCGGCGGCCTGGGCATCCTCCTTCCACAGTGCCGAGCATGCAACGGTGCATCCCGCCGCCGGAGAACGAATGGCGCGCGAACAACCGGCGTTGCATTTCCTCTACGAACAAATCAACGGGTTGAATACCGGGCATTCTCTGGAAGAGCTGACCGCTCTTCTCGCTTCTGCCGGCGCTCCGACGCCGGAGGACGTTAAGCATCTCGGTCTGCCTGTTCTCTTCATTACCGGCGACGAAGACATCGTCATCCCGCCACACGTTATCGAGATCGCCGCAACCTATTTTGCGGATGCGCGGGTCGAG
>JACQEN010000047.1 GCA_016200585.1 Deltaproteobacteria bacterium | reverse complement strand
CGAGGCATCGCTTGCCACGTCGACGCCTGCATGGGCGGAATGCTCCTCCCCTTCCTCGAACGGCTCGGCGAGCCGATCCCTCCATGGGACTTCCGCGTCCCCGGCGTGACGTCGATCTCCGTCGACCTGCACAAGTACGGCTATACGGCCAAAGGCGCTTCGGTTCTCATCCACCGCAGCAAGCAGCTGCGCCAGCACCAGACTTTCATAACCGACAATTGGCTCGGCGGTCTCTACGCCAGCTCGGGGATTCTGGGGACAAAGGGCGGCGGGGCAATCGCCGCCGCCTGGGCCGTCATGCAGTATCTCGGCCGCGACGGCTATCTGCGCTTGACCCAAACGGCGCGCCAAACGCTCGAAGCCTTGCTCGCCGGCTTGCGACGTATTCCCGAGGTCGTAGTACTGGGCCAGCCCGCGGCGACCCTACTTGCCTTTACGCTACGCGACGTCGATGTCTTTGCAGTCGGCAATATCCTGCACCACAACGGCTGGTTCCTCGATCAGCAGAAACCTCCGCCGAGCTTGCATTGCACCGTCAACGCAAGTCACGCGACCGTCATCGACGACTTCCTCGCCGCCTTGCGCGTCGCCATCGACGAAGCACGCATCGCCACCGCCAAAGCGACGCAAGCGGCGTACGGGTCGTTGGAGTGAACGCTATGGCAACCACCATCTTTCGCAACTGCACCTTGCTCGATTGCACCGGCGCTGATCCGCAACCGCACTCGACGGTCGTGGTCGAGGGCGAACGAATCACCGCCGTCAACAACACCGAGAAGCTCAATCTCAGTAGCGACGCAGCGTCGATCGACTGCGGCGGGCGGACGCTCATGCCCGGCCTTACCGACGCACATGTACACGCCGCGATCATCGAAACGGATTTTGCCAAAGCACGCCGTGATTCGGTCGCGACCGTGGCCTTTCGCATCAAGGACATCCTCGAGCAAACTCTGCAAGCCGGGTTCACGACGATCCGCGACGCCTTCGGGCTCGACTGGGGTTTTGTCCAGGCAACGCAGCGCGGCTTCGTCAAAGGTCCGCGCATTCTCTTTGTCGGCGCCTGCCTGTCGCAAACCGGCGGCCACGGCGATTGGCGCGAGCCCTATCAACAGATGCAACCGCTGGAGGGAGTCTACGGTCTGGTTTCCGTACCGCGCATCTGCGACTCACCCGACAGTATGCGTCTTGCCGCTCGCGAGATGCTGCGCATGGGCGCGTACGGGATCAAATTGATGGCCGGCGGCGGTTGCATGTCGCCGACCGACGAGATCGAGCACACGCAGTTCACCATCGAGGAGATGGCAGCGGCCTGTTACGAAGCGCGCACGGTCGGCAAGATCGCGCTTGCCCACGTCTACACGCCGCAAGGAATCATGAATGCCGTGCGTGCCGGCGTGCGCAGCATCGAGCACGGCAACTTTCTCGACGAGGAATCGGCCGACTGCATGCGCCAGGCAGGTGCGTTCTTCGTGCCGACACTGACCACCTATTTTCTCATCAGCGCCTACGGCGAGGCCGAACGCGTACCGGCCCACATGCTGGCGAAGATCAACAAAGCCAAAGTGCGCGGCATGGACTCGTTGCGTGTCGCCCAGGCCGCAGGGTTGAAGATCGCGTCCGGGTCCGACGTGCTCGGCAGTATGCAGCCGTTCAAGTCCATGGAGCTGGGCCTCAAGGCCGAGGTCCTCGGCGCCCATGCAGCCATCCTGTCCGCCACCCGCACCAACGCCGAGTTGTTCGGGCTGGCCGACGAGATCGGCACGGTCGAGTCCGGCAAACGCGCCGACCTGATCGTCGTCGACGGCAATCCGTTGGACGATATCAGCCTCCTGCAAAACGCCGACAACATCGTCTTGGTGATGCGCGATGGGCAGGTGTTCAAAGACCGCCTCAGCGCTAGGTCTTGACCTCTATCGGCTTAGCCCACCACCTGTCGCGTCCAAGCAATTCGTCACGCTCCTTGATTCATCTGCCGCAAACGCCACGCCATGATGCGCATCACTTCCAGCGCAAAGTGCGGGACCCGCGAGATCAACTGTTTGAAAGCGTGTTCGTCGATAGGAACGACCTCGCACTCGGTTGACGCAATCGCCGTGGCGCTGCGCGGCCGGCGGTCAATCAATGCCATCTCGCCGATCAGACCGCCACTGTCGATGCGATCGACGACCTTGCCGTGCACCAGGATGTTTACCGTCCCCTCACGCACCACATACATGAGATCGCCGGGATCCCCTTCCTGGAAAATCGCTTCGCCGGCTCGATACGATTTCACCGTCTCGGCATGGCGAAAGATGTTTATGCGTGGCTCGTCACTGAGATCCATACGTTATCCTCCCGACGCCGCCGGCGTTCGACATGACTGAACACTGCGGTAGCAGCACGTGAGTTTAGCCGCCCCGGGGACGCGATGGCGAGCCGCGGAACGTGAAATCTCGGTGAAGTTCAACGGCTTCAAGCTGCTCCGTCTTTGCGCGCCCCATCCCGGTCGACAGATCACCGCGTCGCAGGCGACGTCGACTGCACCGCTGCCAGAAGCCGCGCCAGGGCTGACAGACATTCCTTGGTCGCCTTGCGCTTCTCGTGCACGGAGAGATCGAACGACAACACGTTGGTGTTCTGCCGCGACAGCCGCACGACTTCTCCGGCGACGCGCCGGTATTCCTCCCACGCCGTCGCCGCCTTTGCCAGATTCTCCGGCGCCAGCTGGCCGCTCTTCCGGGCGCTGGCGAGACTGCGCTCGGATTCGGCCCGGGCCGCACTCATTTCCTGCTCCAGACGCGTCATCTCCGATGGTTCGGCCGTCGGGATATGGACCAGCAACAACGTCTGCTCGCGCAAGGCAGCCAACGACGCATGCGCTAGCGCGCGAATCGTTTCCGGATCGGAGGCCGCACGCTGCAACTCGTCCAGTGCATCGACGAATCGCTCAACCGCCGCCGCGCCCTCACGCGCCGACAAGCGCGACGCTTTCAAATTGGTGTTCTCGACGGCCAGCGCCAGAAGCCGCTTGTCGACCTCTTCCGACTCGGCCCATGCCGAGTCGAAGGCGTCGAGCTTTTCGACCTCGTCGTGCCGCTTATCGGCGACGATCAACACTCGCAGCTCGCCACGCAGCTCGTTGATCGCCGCGGCCGAAGCCTGCGCTTCGCGCACCAGTGCTTGCGATTCATCATCCGTGGTTGCCAGAACGGCACTCTTCTCCGCTTCCGCTGACTCCAACAGACGCTGTTGCAGGAGGGTGATCAACCGTTCCTTGCGCAATTGCGCCACCATGGCCGGCTCGCGACTGCAGCTTGCCAGAGCGACGATAAGAACACCCAACACGATCCGTCGACGATTCATCCACTCGCTCTCCGCGCCGGAATATACGCTGCCGCCCACCGCGATGCACGCCGGGTGTAGGACAGACATGCTCTCGATACTCGTCCGAGCCGGAAGCGTGGTGTCAAATGTCGCTATGGAAGCGAAATCCCGGCACGACGACGGGGCCGCGGTCGCGGTTGTAGCCAGGGTTTCGAATGTACTGCAGGTCGACCGCACCGATATGCCGCGCCACACGTGCAGCGTGTAGTAACCCTCGAGAATCTGCTCGGTGTCGTAGCTCAAAGCGCCGTCGCCTAGCAGGAAGCCCTGTCCGCCGAGCGCCAGATAACGCCGGTGCTGATCCGAGATGGCGTTGACAACACCGGCTACACCGACCTTGTCAGCCGGTCGCGCCCAACCATTGCCGGCAAGGCTCAAGCCGCAGGCCCCCGAAGCGTCGACCTCGGTGTAGGCAAACGATTCGTGCAGACCTTCATTCCACCCGGCCCGGGCAAACGCAGCAAGGTCGCTGCTGATCGGCTGCTCAAGCCCGACACCGAACCCGTACTTGACGTTGCCCTGACGGCGATGCGCGGTGATGTCGGGTAACCGATCGGCACCCGAAAGAAATGCGGCATTGGCCTCACGGTAGTTCCCCATGTCGGCGTGATTGACGTAGGAAAGAAGACGCACCACCGTCGGCCGCTGCGCCACAAGCTCGGGCCGGAGCTCCAGCTCGAAGCTCTCGCCGCGCGCCCGAGCGACGTTCCAATCCACGTCGATGCCGTTGGCCACCTTCGGCATGAGCGCTTCGGCAAAGCGCAACGCCCACAATCGATCGTCGTACTCCAAGATGAGGCCGTACGTGTAACCGCGCGTGTCAGCCGAGTAGTCGTAGGCGCCGTTGTTGTCGATCGTCCAGTTCATGAACTGGGTGTGACTGTCGCTGCCGACCCGATTCACGTCGAAGAAGTCGACGACACTGAGCTTGCCGGCGCGCAACTCGAGCCGGCGCAACGGAAGGCGTGTCGCCAACGACAACGGTCCGCGTTCGGCGTCGACGTATTCATCGCTGAGCGGAATGATCTGCCGCACCTGCAACCGCGCGATGTACGGCTCAGAGCTGAGCTGAGGATTGCGCACGACATCGAGATTGGTGAAACCGGCCACGCCCAAGGCCGTGCTCAGCCCGCTACCGCCGGTGCTTTCGACATCCAGCAACACCTCCGTCGTCGGGGTCAGCTGGTAGCCGGTAAACAACGTAGTGACATACGACGTCGCAGTCTCGGATTCAGCTTGCAGGCTGTTGGGCCCGCTGTAGTGCGACCGGAACTCCGGATGCCACTGAAAGATGACGTTCACCTGTCCCGACACCCAGACCGGGCTGGCGGCCGGATGCGGAAAGATCGCCGGTTGATCGTCGGCAAACGAAATGCTTTGAGCACCCGCGCCGCACGACAGCAGAAGAACGGAAAATGGAACAGCCAACCGCAGCATTCCGGCAAGACGACCGTACACTCAGGGCGTAAAGCAGGCGTCGGCACTCATTGGAACCCTCCCCCCCGCCTGACCCATCGGAGCGTCGACGTTCCCGGGTCCTGGCGCGATCACGCGCTTACGCTCCTACGAACAAATCGGGTCGCAGGCCGTAGGATTCGGCGCGGGAAAGCTCAGCACGTTGTTGTCTTCGTTGATCTCGGGGATCTGATTGTCGGGGTCGATCGTCAACGTGGCCTGCCCGTCGCTCTCTCCGCCGCGTGGATAGACCACGTCTACGCAGGCCTCCGCACCGGCGCCTAATCCCCTGATCTCACCGACGGATTGCGAGCTCACCGCGAAAGCGATGGCGGCGTTGGTTCCGAGCGGACCGATGTTGTCGATGCACACCTCGATCCGTTGCGGTCCGCAGCCGCCGGGGCAAGGCAGCTCTCGAACCCGCGCCGGCACCAGGTCGACGCCACAGGCGTTCAGCGCCGCATAGGTTGCAGCGATAATCTCGTCGATCGTGATCACGCCGTCGCCGTTGCGATCACCGGCAACGCAAGCGCTCAAATCCAGGTCGCCAAGCGACACGCCAATCGTCTTCAAAATCTCATCGATCGTCACTTCGCCGTCGAGGTTGCAATCACCCGTACAGACCGGCGGAGGCAAGGTGGCTGTCGGTGTCGCTGTTGCTGTCGGCACAGCCGTCTCGGTCTCGCTGGCACTCGCCGTAGGCGTCGGCGTGACTTCCTCCGTCGGCGAAGCGCTAACCGATGCCGTGGGTGGAATCTCCGTCGCCGTGGCGGTCGGCGGCTCCGTCAGCGTGTACGTAGGCTGTTGCGTAGCACTGGCCGACGGGCTTGGCGGTGCCGCCGTAAACGTCGCCGAGGGAGCCACTGTCGCCGTATCGCTCGCTGCTGGGCTCGGCGACTCCGTTGGGCTGGCGGTCGCCTCGGGTGTGTCCGTAGGCGGCAGCGTCGACGTCGGCGTCGAGGAGACCGTCGCGCTCAAGGTCGGCAACGGCGACTCGGAT
>JACQEN010000070.1 GCA_016200585.1 Deltaproteobacteria bacterium | reverse complement strand
GCAGCGGGGGTCAATGGCGTCTTCGTAGTCCATTGACGCCTGCGAGCACTGCGGCAGACTCAACGACGACGGCGTGGTGAGACCGCGATTCGGTCTGGTTCGACGGGCGTCGGGCGTGGATTGATTCCCCACCGAAGCAAGCTCTGCATCATCATACAGTGCCCGTGTGCTGTCCTCGGCGGCCAGCGCTGCTGGCCAGATCACGCCCAACGGTGTGATCTGCGCCGTGTTTGGAACGTGGATCGTTCTCAGAGAGCTTTTGCTTTCCGAGTCCCCGCAGCGAAGGAAGGGGACCAGAGCCGTGTAGGGATCTTACTTGGGACTCTCGACGTCGACCGCGGGCGCCGCAACGCGCAGGCGACGCAGGTACGACGCGGCAATCCACCATTCCGTTCGGTCGGTGGTCCGGCGCACCTGATAGACCAAGCCTTCGCGTGCTTTCGGTCGCCAGGAAACGATCTCCACCTCCTGGCCGTCCTGCAGATCGTTGGCGATCGCCTTTCCCGCCCCGTCGATCATCGGCACCGGAGCCGGGGCTTTGCCGACCGGTTGCGGCCAGTTGACGAAGGCATGCCAACCGATCCCGAAAACCGGTTCGTTCTTCTGGCGCCGCGGTGCCGGCTTGGAGTCGCGTAGATGACTGTGACTGAATTGCATGTCTTCTCCTGTGAGCCGTGAAGCGGCTTTACCTGTGGTGAGAAAGGTTCGCGCCCGCCGATGCGGGCGCGACCTGGGAGGGCTTAGTAGCGGCCTCTCCGACCACCACCACCACCGCCGCCGCCACCGCCGCGGCTGTCTTCCTTGGCCTCGTTGACCTTGAGCGGGCGACCTTTGAACTCCTGGCCGTCGAACTGTTGAATGGCTCGCTGAGCCTCGCCGTTGCTGCCCATTTCGACGAAGCCGAAGCCGCGCGACTGGCCGGTCTGACGGTCGGTGATGACGGCAACCGACTCACAGGTCCCAGCTTGCGCAAACAGCTCTTCCAGATCTCGGTTGTTGACGTCGAAGCCGAGATTGCCGACGTACAGTTTTCTTCCCATTGCAGAGCTCCTTGGTATTTGGGCCGCCGCCACGACCGCGTTGCGTATGGCTCCTCGAAGGCATCGACACCTCTTGTCGTTGCCATTTCTGAATGAGGGGTGCGGGAGGCGTGCCAGACGCCAGAAAATACCAGGCGGGATTCTCGCGCCGGACAATCAGTGCTGAGCATATGCTCACTAGCAGCACCACCGCCCAGGCACAACACGGAGAGTTTCGGGGGTCCTATGGGCCACCCTTGAGGCGCCTGAGCACTGCGGCAAGCTGCGTTGAGGGCGACTCGGCGATCGCGCAAAGCTTCAGCTCGACTAGGGCTTGGGTCAATTGTAGTCTGCGCCTATGGCGGCTTCTTCTCCGCTGATCAGGCGGCCCAGCAGCACGTTCGTGGGTCGAGCTCGGGAGATCGACCTTCTGGAACGCGGACTGAGTGCGGCGTGTGCCGGTCGCGGCGGGCTGATCGTGGTGACCGGCGAGCCGGGCATCGGCAAGACGCGTTTGGCAACGGAGCTCGAAGAGCGCGCCGTCGAAAGCGGTGCGTTCGCCGTCTGGGGGCGCTGTTGGGAAGCCGGCGGTGCACCGGCGTTCTGGCCGTGGACGCAAATCGTCCGCGCTTGTTGCCGGCTGGCGCCGGAAATTGCCGCGCAATCGAGGCTGCAAGAGAAATTGGACGTCCTGCTCGCAGAACGCGCCGATGAAACGTCGCAGCCGGTCGAGTCCGAGCAATCGCGTTTTGCGCTCTTCGACGCTTGCAGCCGTTTCTTGCAGCTCGTCGCCCAGACACAACCGCTGGTGCTCCTGTTCGACGACGTTCACAGCGCCGATGCACCGTCGCTACAGCTGCTGCGCTTTCTGGCGCGCAATCTGGGCTCGGCTGCAATTCTGGCGCTGGTTACATGCCGCGACGCTGAGATGCAACGGCACACCGACCGCGCCGCGATCCTTCAGGGGCTGCTGCGCGACGGCCGTCGAATCGCGCTGCGCGGACTCGAACGCGACGCGGTCGCCGCACGTTGCGCCACGATCGCCGAACGCAACGTTCCGTCGTCCGTGGTTGCCGCCGTACACGAAGTCACCGAAGGAAATCCCTTCTTCGTCGACGAGATCATGCGCTTGTTGGTCGCCGACGGAACGATCGCTCGCCCGTCTTTGATACAGCGACCGGCGTTGCGCGTGCCGGCGCAGGTGCGCGATGTCATCCGCCAACGCCTGGGCACGCTCGACGCAGAGGCGCAGCGAATTCTATCGGTGGCAGCTGTTGCCGGACGCGATTTCGACGAACGGGTGCTCGAGCAGGTCGTCGGCGAGGGCTCACTGGTATTTCGTGTTCTGCGCCACGCCACGGTTTCCGAAATCATCAACGAGGTAGCTGGCACGCCGGGGCGTTATCGCTTCGCTCACATGTTGATCACCGACACGCTCTCTCACGATCTGGCCCCCGAAGCTCGTCGCCACCTGCACAGCGCCATCGGCACCGCCTTGGAGCAGTTGTATGCTGCGAACCCCGAACCGCATCTGGCGGAGCTGGCACATCACTTCTGCCGAGCCGAACGCAGCGAGATCGGCAAGGCGTTCGACTACGCCGCACGAGCGGCGGAGCGCGCCGCCAAGATGCTTGCCTTCGAGGAGGCCGCACGTTGGTACGAGCAAGCGCTGGAGACGGTCGACGACGCCGGCGGGTCGTCTCGCCAACGCTGCGATCTGCAGATCCGCGCCGCGGAAGCTCATCGCTACGCCGGCAGTCACACTCCCGCGATCGCCGGTTGCAAGCGGGCCGCAGCGTGGGCCCGCGAGTTGGGCGACGCACAGCTGTTGTCACGTGCCGCCGTCGCCTTGGGGCACGCGATGGCGGAAACGGGCGTCGTCAACGCCACGCTTGTCGCTCTGCTCGAGGAAGCCCTGGCAACCCTGCCGCCTGGAGATAGTCCGCTGCGGGTTGCCGTGTTGGCGCGCCTGGCCGTGGCTCTCTACTTTTCGCCGTCGCGTGAGCGCCGCATTCAGGTCAGCCTTGAGGCGCTGGAGATCGCGCGCCGTCTAGGCGACACCACGGCCCTCGCACAAGCGTTGGCAACCCGTCACTTCTCGCTGTGGGAGCCGCGGCACACGAGCGAACGGCTGGTGCTGGCCAACGATCTGCTGCATCTGGGCGAGCGCATCCACGACCACGACGTGGTCATGGATGGCCTATCGTGGCGCATTGCCGACAACCTGGAGATCGGTGACCTCGTTTCAGCCACCTCCGACGTAGAAGCGTTCGTACGCTTGGCGACCGAGCATCGCCGGATTCGCGACCGCTGGCACGGCGCGCTGCTGCACGCCGCACTGGCTTTGTTCCACGGGCACATCGACAAAGCCGAGGAACTATCCCGTCAAGCCCTGGCGCTTGGACAACACGGCGAAGCGGAGAACGCCGCGCCGTTCTTCGGCGTTCAATCGTTCCTCCAACACCACGCACGCGGCAACCTCGAACAGCTCGAAAGCGTCGTCGAGGATTTCGCCGAGCGCTACCCGACGCTGCCGATCTGGCGTTGCGGGCTTGCCTTTTTGTGGTGCGAGAGCGGCCGTCACAGCGCTGCCGCCGCTGAGCTGGAACGCCTGGCCCGGCAAGCGTTCCGCGACCTGCCGCGCGATCTGAATTGGCTGCCGTCGCTTTGCTTTCTCTCGGAGGTCTGCGCCACGCTTGCCGACCGCGATCGCGCGGCCGAGCTGCAAGAGCTGCTGATGCCGTTCGTGTCGAACAACGTCGTGGTCGCCACGGGCGCTGGGTTGTGCGGTTCGGTGGCGTATTTTGTGGCGCGCTTGGCAGCGACACGCGGGCTTTGGGAGCAGGCAACCGAACTCTTCTCCCAAGCTCTGGCAGCAAACACCTCGATGGGTGCCAGTCCATGGGTGGCACAAACCAAGTACGCCTGGGCCGAAATGGTGTTGCGATCGGGCAGCAGCGACATGGCCACGATGACGCTCGCGTTGACGCTGGTAGACGAAGCACGCAGTAGCGCGTCGACGTTGGGAATGCAGCGTTTGGAACGTTTGGCTCGCGATCTCCAAGCCGAGCTCAGCCAACGCGCTAGCGCTCTGCCGAACGATCGCAGCGCAGAGACGCGTCCGGCGGCGCCGCAGCCGCTTGTAGTCATCGAAGCGGAGGGCGACTACTGGACCCTGCGCGCGGGGGAAACCGCGCTGCGCCTCAAAGATAGCAAGGGCCTGCGCTATCTGGCGCGGCTGCTCCAACAGCCGGGCACATCCTTCTACGCCGCACACCTTCAAGGGACGGGCCGCTCACGACGCAACCCAGGATCGATCTTCGACCCGACGGCGAAGAACGTCTACCAGGAGCGCCTGCGCGAGCTTCACGCCGATGTTGACGAGGCCCAACGCCTGAACGATCCGGGACGCGCGGCGCGGGCACAAAGCGAGATCGACGCGCTGGCCAGGGAGGTCGCTGAAGCCGCGGGCATTGGAGCCCGACAAAAGAAAATCGGCTCCGAAGCCGAGAGGGCACGCATCAACGTAACGCGGGCGATCGCGGCAGCAATGCGCCGCATTCGCACCCATGACCAAAACCTCGGACGTTACCTGGCGATCACCGTGAGCACCGGTAACTTCTGCGTCTACCGCCCCGAAGCGTTTCGTTTGGCGCCGCAGCAGCGTTGACCTTGATAGCAATCCACGGATGAACCCGGCGCGGGTCGATGTTCGCAACCCAACTCGTCGGGCGCCGGGCGTGTGGAAAATCACCACAGGTGCAGACGCGGCACCATTCCGAAGAGCACGCCGTAGTGATCACCGCCGCGCAGCCATCCGTAGGTGACGGTTGCGTAGAGGTCGAGATTTTCGGACGGCGACCAGGTCAACGTCGCACTGGTATTGAATTGATCGTCATCGGGTGAGAGGAACGTGACACTGGCGAGGTCGACGCCCGCCGACCATTGGTTCGCCGCGTCGATCGGGCGATCGATACTCAAACCGCTTTCCACCGCTTGCGGCCGTGGCGAGTGCGGATCGGATGCCGGGTCCACCAGCCCACCGGCGTTGAGCACGAAGTGCGTCTGCCGCACGACGTAGCCGAGAAGCATCACGCCCTCGAAGCCCACCCCCTGTGCTCCTTGCGCGAGTGGCAATTTTGGCCCGCCTTGGACGCCGAGCGTCCATATGTCGCTTCCATCCGCATCCGGATCGTCGGAACTGAACAGCCCGTACTTCGAATAGGCCCAGAGATTGTCCGGCGCGACCTTGTTGAACGAGAGCTCGTTGCTGCCGCTCTTGGCCATGGCGAACTCGCCTTCGAGATCGAACTCCAGGTTGTCGGTGGCGCCGAGCGATATTTCGAAGTCGGGAATCGAAACGCGCTTGCCTTCTTGGCTGCTCAAGTAACCCGTCGCCATGTCGCAGGCCAATACTCCCGGCTGTTCAAATTCCAAGTCGCCGGGCACGAAACGCCGCAAGACGCGGCCGCCACGCGATGGGCTCGGGCAAAAGGAGACCATCGCCAACGCCAGCGTGATCACGGCAACGCCGCGCCACGATCGCGGCAAGTCAGGCATGCCAAATTCTTTCCCACACTCGCGTTGTTCCAAGGCCCGCCCCGAATCGGGCGGCATGATGGGGCAAAAGTGGGCGGCGGCTCAAGGGCCGCCGGCGTCTTTCTTTGAAAACCGCCATCGACTAGATTGGCGTGTTGCTGCCCCACGGAGAGGAGAACCGTCATGCCGCGTGCACAAGCCAACGGGATTGAAATCGAGTACGAGGAATTCGGCGACCGCAACGGTCGGCCGCTGCTACTGATCATGGGGCTGGGCGGCCAGATGATTCTCTGGCACGAGGACTTGTGCGAAGCGTTTGCGTCGCGCGGTTTCCGCGTCATCCGCTTCGACAACCGTGACGTCGGCAGATCGACGTGGTTCGATCACCTCGGCGTGCCCGACATCATGAGCACGGTCACCGCGGCCTTCGCCCGCCTGCCGATCAACGCTCCGTATCTGCTGAAGGACATGGCCGCCGACGCCGTCGGCTTGCTCGATGCTCTCGGAATCGACAAGGCACACATCGTCGGCGCGTCGATGGGCGGAATGATCGCTCAAACCCTGGCCATCGAGTTTCCATCTCGAGCGCTCAGCTTGACGTCGATCATGTCGACGACCGGCAATCCGGACCTCCCGCAAGCCAAGCCGGAAGCGATGGGCGTGCTGTTGGCGCCACCGCCAACCAATCGTGAGGAAAGCATCGAGCGCGGCGTGATGGTGTTTCGCACCATCGGCAGTCCGGGATTTCCGTTCGACGAAGCCGATGTCCGCGACCGCGCGACGCGCTCCTTCGAGCGCGGTTTCAACCCGGCCGGCACCATGCGCCAGCTGGTGGCGATCCTGGCTTCTGGTAGCCGCACCGAGAAGTTGCGAGCGGTGCAGATCCCGGCGCTGGTGGTTCACGGCAAGGACGATCCACTTGTGCCGCTCGCTGGCGGCGAGGACACAGCGCATGCCATCCCCGGTGCGCAGCTGATGGTCATCGACGGCATGGGCCACGACATGCCGACCGCGGTACGCCCCCGGCTGGTCGAAGCCATCAGCACCCTGGCCGCTCGAGCATAAGCGGAAATACCGCGAGTCGATAAACAGCGAGGCTACGCCGACGGGCAGGACGTCAACGCATAGTTCACAGCGGTGATGAGCTCGTCGACGGTGACGCTGCCGTTGGAGTCGGCATCGAAGATCGGACATACACTGATTGCTCTCGATTCGAGAGCGATCGAAACACCGAGGACGAGCTCGTCGATCGTGACGGAACCGTCGCCATTGCAGTCGCCGACGCACACCGGTGTCGGGCGGGCGGGAAACGAAGTCGCGGTGATCTGAACGTTCCCCACACCCTGAAGGGCTACGACACGCGCGAACCAGGCGCCCGGTGTCGGGTTGGAGAGCTCGCAGACTTCGAACGTCGTTGGCGTCGACGACTTGCAATCGAACAAGGCGGTGGTCGGCTCGGCTCCGCCGCGCACGTACAAATCGAAATCGTTGCCGATGCGATTCTGACCCTGGCCGCTGCCCTCTTGGCCGTTGAGGGTGACACGCAAGTCGGTGGTGCCTGCCGGAACGGTGAAGCTCTCGACAATGCTGGGGGCACCTGCCGTGATGGCTGCGTTGAACGTACTCACCTGAACGTCGGATGCGCCGACTGCCGGGATCGGACCGCAGCTCCGAGCCCCGACATCCGGTCCGCCCGCTTGCTCGATCCACTGGCGATGAACGAAGACATCGGTGTCGTAGTCGTGGTCGAGCGGCAGGCAGCTGTTGGTCTCACCGCCGGAGGTAACGCCCGCCAAGAGCGGCCCGTTGCCGAAGTCGACAAACAGCGGACCGCCGGAGTCACCCTCGCAAGTGTTTGCGCCGCTACCGTCGAACTGCCAGCACAGATGCGTTGCGTCGGGCACGCCATCGAAACAGCTCATGGTTGTGACCGACCCGACGCGGTTAATGCCGGAGTCGTCCGTCGATCCACGCTGGTTGTCGGTCAGACCGAAGCCAACGATCGCCGCACTCGAGCCGATCGCCGGCCGAGCCACCGTATTCAGCGTCGATGGAACGATTCCAGTTACCGGCTGCGCCAACTTGAGGATCGCGACGTCGCCGGCGACCGCGAACTCGTAGTCCGGGTCGATCGCCGTACTGGCGACATCGAAGAAGCCTGCGAAGGGCAAGTAGATCTGCAGCGTCGCCGGATCGAGCAACCCTTGACTGGCGCACATCGCCGCGGTGTCGAAATCGCACACGCAGTGCGCCGCGGTGAGGACCGTGTTGCAGCCGATCAACGTCGCGCTGCACAGTCCGGCCGGCTGAGTGTGCTGCGTGTCATCGTAGAACAAGAGCGCCGCAACGCTGGGGTAAGCGCTCGTCGGTGTGCCGTTGACGATCTGTGGCCGGATCGAGGTTGCTGCCGCCGGTCGTCCGACCGCCGAGAGCGAGCCGCAGACCAACAAAATGCTGGCGGCCAGAAGCCGCCAGCAAGACGATTCACAACTCGCGCACGTTCCCGAACGGCGGGAGGCGTATCGAAGCGCGAAAGCCTCGATACGCCTTGGGGGGTTGTTGGGGGAACGGAGAGGGTGTCGTCGTATCAATCTTCGGGAGGTGGTGGGCCGTGGTGTCGGTGCCAAGGTGGTGGGCCTCCTGGACGCATGGATTTGAGTTTTTCCCGTTGGTCGGGTGTCAGAATGCTACGCACCTGCAGCAGCGTGTGCAGCATCGCTTTGTGTTGTGCCGTCTTCAGCGTACCCAGCGTGTCGGCTTGCTGCATGATCGCGTTTTCATCCGGAGAGTCGGCTTCGAGGAGCGTGTGCATCTTGTCCATCGCCGCTTCGACGGCCGAACGTTGCTGCTCGCGTTGGGTCTTGGCGGCATCGAGGATGGCCTGCACCTGTTGGTCCTGGTCGGCGGACAAGCCGAGCTTCTCGAGGTCATGCTTGAAATGGGCTTCCATGCGCGAACCGTCGGGCGGCCCCATCGGCGGCCCATCTCCATCGGGTGGCCCCGGTGGGTGCGCAAGAGCCGGAAGCGCCAGCAACAGCGCCGCGCCAACCATGGTTCCGAAATGCAGCGAGGAAAGGAATTTGTGTTTCATGATGTGATCTCCTTGCCTCGTATGAACCGTCGCGACGTACTCTGGGTTACTCGCTGTACAGCGCGCCGTTCACCGGAACGTCTACGGCAACCGCAAGCACACGATAGTCATCTGGAAGAGCACTGCCGTTGCGCAGCGACTCGTCGTAGAGATCGGGATCGACGTAAGCATACAGCACCGGAGATTCCGTCTGTGCCGAGGCGTCGGCGGGATGTCGGCCTGTCGACACGTCGCGCCCAACCACGCCCCACAACGCGACGACGACAAGTGCCGTCGTGGCGGCGATGGCCAATCTCCAGGGCAAAGTGTAACGTCCTTCGATGCGTTCTTCGAGCTTCTGGCAAAAGGCCGCACGCTGCGCCGGCGTCATTTGCCGCGGTGAAAATTGAGCGTCGATCGTTGCGATGACGCGGCGATCCTCACCGCTGACCTCGAGATTGTTGTCCGAGCGCGTCGTCATGAAGCACCTCCCGGAGACCGGAGTTCACCATCCGTGGCAGCACGCAGGTCGTCCAGGTCATGGCGCAACGAGGCCAGCGCCCGATGCAGATGACTCTTCACCGTTCCCGGCGCCTTGCCGAGAATCGCACCCGCTTCGACTACGGAAAAGCCCTCGAGATGCACCAGGACGAAAG
>JACQEN010000071.1 GCA_016200585.1 Deltaproteobacteria bacterium | reverse complement strand
CGCGGCGCAGGCCGTGCGCTTGCGTGCGCGCTTTGAAGGTGAGGTCGACGGCAACCGGTGCGGCCGGCCCGTCGACGCGCAGCTTGACCGTCTTGTAGGGCTCGACGATCTGAATCGACACCGGACCGACGACGGTGGTGTGTGGATCGTTGCCGTACGCTCGAACGTGGCGAGCGAAGATGCGCTGCTCGCCGATGCGGCCGAGCTGCAAGGCGTCCATCTCCTCGCGCCGCGGGAAATGGGCCATGGTGAGAATGAGCACATCGCCCGGGCCGCTGCGCTCGTGCAGGATGAAGAAGTAGCTCTCGCGCCAATGATCGTGGTGCGTCACGACATTGGGCAGCGGCTCCGGGATTTGGTGCAAAAACAGCTCGTCGGCAGCGGTCAGTCGAGGCATCGGAATCTCCTTACGCGGTGGCACCCGGTTCAGATACTTTAGTCCGCAGGGTCACGAACTCCTCGGCAGCGGTCGGGTGAATGCCGATGGTTGCGTCGAACTGTTTCTTGGTGGCGCCGCACTTGAGCGCGATTGCCAGACCCTGAACGATCTCGGCGGCGTCGGCGCCGAGCATGTGGCAGCCGACGACGCGGTCGCTGGCGCGATCGACGACGAGCTTGACGAGCGTGCGCTCGTTGCGTCCCGACAGAGTGTGCTTCAACGGCCGGAACGTCGAGCGGTAGATGTCGATCTCCGGGAAGCGTTGGCGCGCTTGCGCCTCGGTCAAGCCGACGGTGGCAATCGGCGGCTGACTGAAAACCGCCGTCGCGACGTTGAAGTGATCGGCCTTCGTCGGATTGTTGTTGAAGAGTGTCTCTGCAACGGCCTGTCCTTCGGCGATGGCCATCGGCGTGAGATTGAGACGGTCGGTGACGTCGCCGACCGCATAGATGCTCGGTACGTTGGTGCGCGAGAATTCGTCGACGGCAACGGCGCCCTTTTCGTTGAGGGTCACGCCCGCCGACTCCAGGCCGAGGCCGGCGACGTTGGGCAGGCGACCGGTGGCAAACATCAGCCGGTCGGCCGTCAGCGGTGTCCCGTCGCTCAGTGTGGCGCGCAGTTGCGGTCCTTCACGCTCGACGCGCGACACCGTGCGCTCGAGATGCAGATCGATCCCCCGCGCTTGCAGCTCGGGGGCCAGCGCCTGACGTAGGTCGTCGTCGAAGCCGCGCAGCACTGCGGCGCCGCGATGCACCAGCACGACGCGGCTTCCCAATCCGGCGAAGATGCCGGCGAACTCGACGGCGATGTAGCCGCCGCCGACGATGGCGATGCGTTGCGGCAGATCCTCGAGATGGAATGCCTCATTCGAAGAGATGCACAGGTCGGCGCCGGGAATCGCCGGGATGTGGGGCCAGCTGCCGGTGGCGACGAGGATGAAGCGCGAACGCAAAGTTCGTCCGCCGACTTCGACGCTGTGCGCGTCGAGCAACTTGGCGCGGGCAAAGATGCGCGCGACACCGGCGCGCTCGAGCAGGCCGTCGTAGACGTCGTTCAGGCGTTTGATCTCACGGTCCTTATTTTCGATCAGGGCCTTCCAGTCGAAGCGCCGCGGCCCGACGGTCCAGCCGAAACCCGCCGCATCCTCGAAGTCGTCGTGAAAATGCGCCGCGTACACCAGCAGCTTCTTCGGAATGCAGCCGACGTTGACACAGGTACCGCCGAGGTAGCGCTCCTCGGCGATGGCAACGCGCGCGCCATAGCCGGCGGCGATGCGTGCCGCACGCACGCCCCCCGAGCCGGCACCGATGACGAAGAAGTCGTAGTCGTATGTGGCCATGTCTTCGCGTCCGTAAGGCAGATACGCGGCCGGCGCAAGTCGGGTCCGCACTGGTCGCTCCGGCGACATCCTCACCCCCTGGCCCCCTCTCCCATTTCGTGGCTTTGCCCGCCAATGACCAAACGCGTGGTTTGGACCGGGGCATGAATGCCCCGGCTGAAATCAGACGCCCGCTCGAAGCAGGCGCAAGCATTGAAACTCCCAACCTGTTCCGCACCCCGTTCACGGGGTGCCTGTTTTCAGCACGACGATTCATCGTCGGGTTTGAGGCGCCAAGCCCGCACAGACCGAACTGGCGGGCAAAGCCCAACTTCGTGGAGAGGGGGGAAACAATGGACCAGAGAGTCTCTGCGCTCCATGGATAAGATTGGAGGTCGCACCATCAATTAGACGGCGGCGCCCACGGTGCACGACTGCTCGCCGTGTCTCACTTCGCCGCGTCGTATTTTCTGCTTCCCCCTCTCCCCGAAGTGGCAGAGGGGAGACGGGGTCAGGGGGTGAGGGCCGTCCCGAGAAACTGCTTCAAGTATCTCGCGGTGTGCGACCGTTTGCCGTTCTTCACGATGTCCAACGGCCGGCCGATCGCCACCACCTCGCCACCGTTGTCGCCGCCTTCCGGACCGAGGTCGATGATCCAGTCCGCCTCTTTGATGATGTCGAGGTTGTGTTCGATGGTGATCACGGTATTGCCGCGGTCGACGAGGCGGTGCAGTACGTCGATCAGCTTCTCGATGTCGGCGAAGTGCAAGCCCGTGGTTGGTTCGTCGAGAACGTACAAGGTCCGGCCGCGCGGCACCTCGCCACGCCGAAGCTTGCCGCCCTGCGCCTTGCCGGACTGCGGCTTGCCGCACTGCGGCTTGCCGAGCTCGAAGGCGAGCTTGATGCGTTGCGCTTCGCCGCCCGACAGCGTGTTGCTGCCCTGGCCGAGCGTCAGATAGTCGAGGCCGATGTCATGCAACAGCTGCAGCGGCGCCGCGATTCCCGGCACGGCCGAAAAGAAGGTTACCGCCTCTTCGACCGTCATGTTGAGCACGTCGCCGATGCTGCGCCCGTTGTAGCGCACGCCCAACGTCTCGTCGTTGTAGCGCAGGCCGCTGCAGCTCTCGCACTCGACGTAAACGTCGGGGAGAAAGCTCATCTCCATCTTGATCTTGCCCTGGCCGGCGCAGGTCTCGCAGCGGCCGCCTTTGACGTTGAAGGAGAAACGGCTGGCGCTGTAACCACGCAAGCGCGCTTCCGTGGTCATCGCATACAGCTTGCGGATCTCGTCGAAGAAGCCGACGTACGAAGCCGGGATCGAGCGCGGCGTACGTCCGATGGGTGTCTGGTCGACTTCGACGACGCGCTGCAGGTCCTTGAGGCCGCTGATGCCGGCGTGGCGTCCGACGCGTCCCGCCGCCAGCCCGAGCTTGCGCCGCAAGCCGTTGTAGAGAACGTCGCGCACCAGCGTCGACTTCCCCGAGCCCGAGACCCCGGTGACGCAAGTCCAGGCCCCGAGCGGTAGCTCGGCGTCGAGCCGTTTCAAGTTGTGCTCGGCGGCAGCGCGAACCTTCAAACGCGGTAGATCGGCCACGTCGCGCAGCGGACCGATGCGGCGCCGCGGTTGACCGAGGAAGCGGCCGGTGACCGACTCGGGGTGTCGGCGGATCTCCGCCGGGGTACCCATCGCCACCAGTTGTCCGCCGTGGGTGCCGGCTCCGGGGCCGAGATCGACGACGAGATCGGCGGCTTCGATCGTCGCCTCGTCGTGTTCGACGACGACGACGCTGTTGCCGTGATCGCGCAGCTTGGTCAGCGTGCCGAGCAGCATGTCGTTGTCGCGCGGGTGCAAGCCGATCGTCGGTTCGTCGAGGATGTAGCAGACGCCCCGCAAGTTCGACCCGAGCTGGGCCGCAAGGCGAATGCGTTGCGCCTCGCCGCCGGAGAGCGTGTCGCCGCGCCGGTCGAGGGTGAGATAGGAGAGGCCGACCTGTTCGAGAAACTGCAAGCGCGGCACGATCTCCTTCATGATGTTGGCGGCGATCTGGCCTTCACGCTCGTTGAACTGGCGGCGCTTCAGATCGGCGAGACAGTCCGACACAGACAGCTGCGTGAGCTCCCAGATCGCCCGGTCGTGGACCTTCACGGCCTGGGCCCGCGGGTTCAAGCGCCGGCCGTGGCAGGAACCGCAGGGGCGGTCATCGAGGAACGGGGCGAGCTCGGTAACGTCCGCATCCTCGTCGTCCAGCCGGCTGCGCAGAATGCTCAAGACTCCGGGCTTGCCGTTTCCTTCGAAGAGCTGCTGCCGCTGCCGCTCGGTGAGTTTGGCGAACGGCCGCGTCCACGCCGTCTTATTCGCGGCCCCGACCTTCAAGACTTGCTTCCACACGCTGGTGCCCAACGGTTGCAGCGCGGCCGCGAGCGCTTCGCCGACGGGAATCGCCGGGTCGGCAATCAGCAAATCGGGCTCGAAGCTGGGCATGCTGCCGATGCCCTCGCAGCTCGGGCAGGCGCCCTGGCGGCTGTTGAACGAGAACAGACGCGGATCGAGGGCTTCGTAGCCGATGCCGCAGTGGGCACAGTAGAGACGTTCGCTGAAGATGCGCTCTTCCTCTTCACCGCTGACGATGACGGCGCCGCTGCCGAAGCGCAGAGCCGTGGCGACGGCTTCCGCTAGTTGCGCAATCGCGGCGCGCGTTACCGTCAACGTGCCGGCGACGATATCGATGTCGTGTTCCTTGTAGCGCGCCAGCTTCGGCGGCGGTTGCAGTTTGACGAACGATCCGTCGATGCGTGCTTGTGTGAAGCCAAGCTTGCGGGCGGCTTTGAACAGGTCGGTATAGATGCCCTTGCGGCCGCGCACGGCGGGCGCCAGCAGGCGCACTTGCTCGCCACGAAAGTCGCGCTCAATGCGGTCGATGATCTGCTGGCGCGTTTGCGAGATGAGGGGTTTCTGGCAACTGGTGCAGTGTTGCACGCCGATCTTGGCATACAGCAGGCGCAGGTAGTGGTAGATTTCGGTGACGGTGGCGACCGTCGACTTCTTGCTGCCCCGGCTGAGGCGTTGTTCGATGGCGACGGTCGGCGGCAAGCCGGCGAGCAGGTCGACATTCGGTCGTGCCATCACCTTCACGAACTGGCGCGCGTAGGTCGACAAGCTGTCGAGATAGCGCCGTTGTCCTTCGGTGTAGAGGATGTCGAATGCCAGCGTCGACTTGCCGGAACCACTCAGCCCGGTGACGACGATGAACCGGTCGCGCGGCAGGTCGATGCTCAGATCGCGCAGGTTGTGTTCCTTTGCTCCGACGACGCGCATGATGCCGCGCGGCTGGGCGGAGTAGGGAGCACCCGCGTCGTGGACGGCGAGGGAATCACTCTCCTCCGATTTGCCGGCCGGAAACTCCCCCCTCCTTAGCCAGGATGGGGCCAGGGGGTGGTTCTTCCCAACTGGGAGTCCCCCCAACGCTTCCCGCAGATACTTCGCCGTGTGCGATCCTTCGCAGGCGGCAATCTGTTCCGGCGTTCCCTCGGCGACGATTTGACCGCCGGCATTGCCACCCTCCGGTCCCAGATCGATCACCCAATCGGCGGCCTTCACCACCTCCATGTTGTGCTCGATGACGACGAGTGAGTGTCCGCGGTCGACGAGCGCATGCAAGGCCGCCAGCAGCTTTTCGACGTCGGCGAAGTGCAAGCCGATGGTCGGCTCGTCGAACAGGAACAGCGTGTGTGCTTTGACGTCATGTCCCATCGCCGCAGCCAGCTTGAGGCGTTGCGATTCGCCGCCCGACAGCGTGTTGAGGCCCTGGCCGAGGTGGAGGTAGTCGAGGCCGACGTCGGCCAGCGGCTGCAGCCGCCGCAACAGCTCGGGTTGGTCGGAGAAAAACTCCAGCGCTTCGTGCACGGTCAGCTGCAGCAGCTCGTGAATATTTTTCTGGCGGTACGTGACTTCGAGGATCTCGGAGCGGAAGCGCGTGCCGTTGCACTCGGCGCAGCGGATGTAGACGTCGGAGAGAAACTGCATCTCGACTTTTTCGAAGCCTTCGCCGTTGCACGATTCGCAACGACCGCCGGCAATGTTGAACGAAAAGGTCGCCGGCTTGTAGCCGCGCAGCTTGGACAGCGGGGTGCGCGACAACAGATCGCGGATGAGGTCGAAGGCGCGCGTATACGAAGCGGGGTTGGCGCGCGGAGTCGTGCCCAGCGGCGATTGGTCGACCAGAATCACCTCGGCGATGCGGTCGGCGCCGTCGATCCGGTCGTGTGCCCCCGGCGTGCCGTCGGGTTGTCCGAGGTGCCGTTTCAAGCCGCGGTACAGAATATCTTCCATCAGCGTCGACTTGCCGGAACCGGAGACCCCGGTGACGCAGACGAAGCGTGCCAGGGGGATGCGCACGTCGACGCTCTTGAGGTTGTTCTCGCTGGCGCCGCAGATCGCCACGTGCAGCTCCGGAAGGATGCGGCGGCGGCGTTGTGGCAGCGCGATCGTGCGTTGTCCGCCGAGAAATTGGCCGGTAGTCGAGTCGCGCCGGTGCAGCAGGTCGTCATAGGCGCCGGCAAAGATCACTTCGCCGCCGCGATCGCCGGCTTGCGGTCCGAGGTCGATGATATGATCGGCCTCGCGAATGATCTCCGGGTCGTGCTCGACGACGACGACGGTGTTCTCCTTGGCGCGCAACTCTTGCAGGATGCGGACGAGGCGTTGACTGTCGCGCGGATGCAAACCGACCGACGGCTCGTCGAGGATGTAGAGCGTGTTGACCAACGACGATCCGACCGCGGTGGTGAGATCGACTCGCGCCAGCTCGCCGCCCGACAGCGTTCGCGATTGGCGATCGAGGGTGAGATAGTCCAGGCCGACTTCCAGCAGGTAACGCAAGCGATTGCGGATTTCGCGCAGGATCAACTCCGCGACCTCCTCATCCGTAGGGCGCAGTTGCAGACCGTGGAAGAAGGCAGCCGCCGCACCAACACTCATGCCTTGCACGTCGGCAACGCTGCGCCCGCCGATCGTGTAGAGCAGGGCTTCGGCCTTCAAGCGGCCGCCTTTGCAATCGGGGCATAAGCGGTAGCTGCGGTAGCGCGACAGGAAGACGCGCACGTGCATGCGGTACGTCCTGCCCTCGAGCCAGCGGAACCAGCGACGAATGCCGATGTACTTGTGCTTGCCGCGTCCCTTGGTCTTCGGCTCACCGTCGAGGACGAGCCGGTGCTGCTCGGCGCTGAGCTTCTCCCAAGCGACGTCGACGGGGATGCTTTGTTCTGCGCAAAAACGCAGCAGCTGGCCGCGCTCCCATTCGGTGGCCTTGGTGCTCCAGGGTTTGACGGTGCCGTCGGCGATCGTTCTGCGCGGGTCGGGGATCACGAGGTCGAGGTCGAGATCGATGATGCGGCCGAAGCCGCGGCAGCTATCGCAGGCTCCCAGCGGGCTGTTGAACGAGAACAGGTTCGACGTCGGCTCGCGGTACGATATCTGGCAGCGCGGGCACTCGAGGCGCTGGACATACGACTCGCCGCCATTGTCTGCGTCGGGAAAGACGGCGGTGAGGCGGCCCTTACCGAAGCGTAGCGCTTGCTCGAGCGAGTCGACCAGGCGGCGCTTCTGATCGCGGCGTAACGTCAGCCGGTCGACGACGACGATGGCGGGAGTCGGCGGCGCCGCGGCGACCTCTTCGATGGCCACCGCCCTGCCGTCGACGAGCAGGCGCCGGAATCCCGAGCGCTCAAAGCCGGCGCGCGCGTCCGGCCACGGCAGCTCTTCCGGGAGTGGCACTTCGAAGGTGATGAAGACGCGTGTGCCTTCCGGCCGCGCCAGCAGCGCCGCGGCAGCCGATTCCGCCGAGCCGGGCTGCACCGGTTGGCCGCACTGGCGGCAGTGCAGCACGCCGATTTTGGCGAACAGCAATTTGAAATGGTCGTGCAGCTCGGTCATCGTGGCGACCGTCGAGCGCGACGTCTTGACGCTGTTGCCCTGGCTGATGGCGATGGCCGGCAGGATGCCGTCGATGCGCTCGACCTGCGGTTTATCCATGCGGTCGAGAAACTGGCGGGTGTAGGCCGAAAAGCTTTCGACGTAACGCCGCTGCCCTTCGGCATAGAGCACATCGAAGGCCAGGCTCGACTTGCCCGAACCGGAGGGGCCGGTGATTACCGTCAAGGCGTTGAGCGGAATGCGTACGTCGACATTCTTCAGGTTGTTCTGCCTGGCTCCGACGATTGAAATGTACGACTGAGGCATGGGCGGTGGCTGCCGAATGCCCCTCTATAACTTGGCATTGGCAAGCAGAGTAGAGGTCGGTCAGCGGAAAAAGCTCGCCCACGAAGGGCGCACGAGCTCCACCGCTAGTCCTTCACTTCAGGCATTCGCTCTCACTCGGACTCTCTCCGAGTCAGCAGCCGGAGACGCAGCGGCAAGCACCGGCGCTGCAATCGAGAACGGGGCGGCGCAACTCGGGGCGTTGCCACTCCCAGCCTACGTCGCTGCGTGTACCGGTGGTCAGGACGTAGGAGATCTGTATCTTGCTGAGGATCTGGCGGTCGAGGACCGTCAGGTTCTCGCAACGTGCGCGGCTGTTGTTGCTGGCATCGGCCTGGCGATTGATCTCCTCACAGCGGGCGCTCATCCAGCCTTGAATGCCATGAGCCAGGGTTGCCGACATCGGCTCCAGGGGACGTGGTGCGGGAGCGGCACTGTCGACTCGCGCCGCCGTCTGCGCCGACGTGGCGCTGCCGGTAACGGCTGTTTGTGCTCCGGCTCGCGTCGCTTCCGTGCTGGTGGAGTCACGATCCATATCGCCGTTGGTCGAACGCGACGAAGCCGACGACGCCCCGTTGTTGGCGTTGCTTCGAGCTCGCTGTTGGTCGAGCCGCCGTTGCGCTTCAAGGGCCAACTTGCGTTGCGTTGCCAGCTCGGTCTCCGCCAGCAACTCGACCTTGCGCAGTGCAACGACGGCAGTCTGCGCCAGATCGTCGGCACGAACCGGATCCTTTTCCAAACGTGCACGCGCCGCCGCCAGCGCATCCGCACCCTGGTCATACGCGTTCTTGGTTCGTGGTGAGAGCTCGGCGAGGCGCTCGACGGAGCGGCGGAGCCGTTCGGCTGCAGCGACGCTGCTTTCGGCTTCGCGATGTTCCGACGCGACCGTTGTGGCGACCTGCACCTGCGCTGTTACGGCCTGCCGTACCTGTTCAACTGCTTTTTCCGCTCCGTGCAGATCATCGGGCGATGCTTGCGCGTCCTCGAGGACTCGCTGGACGCTGGCTTGTTGCGCTCGCAGTGTCTCGACGATGTTGGTGGGTGCGGAGCGCGGCAGCCGAGCGACCTCGCCCAACAAATCCTTTTGGATTTTTCCAGCCCATTGCGTGCGCCGAGCGGCGATGGCGTTTCGAAAGCCGGCGTCGGCAACGGCCAGACTTTGCGATGCTTCGGCCAGATTGTCGGCGGTCCACTGCTGCTGTGCCTGAGCCCGTGCCGTTTCGGCGCGTTGAAACGATTCTTCGCCGGTTGCACCAAGCTCGACGGCTTGCCGTGCGGCGTCGACGACGGCGGCGAGGCGCACGCTCCAGGCTTGGTTGCGGGCGCTGTTGTAGAGCTCCGCGCGCTGGCGATACGCTTCCGCCGGTTGGTACATTTCGGCCTGGCGCCAAGCCGTGTTGGCGAATTGCGGCGCTTGAATGCGGTCGGCGTCCTGCCGGGCATGTTCCATTTCGCTATGCCCGGGTGGGTTGACCAACAACTTCGAAGCCACAAGGCCGACGGCCAGCAGCACGCTCACCAAAATGATGACCGGGCCGATGCGCTGGCGGTTGCGGCGTTCCGGGACCACCGGTGTGGTCCACTCCGCGGCGGGCGGGTTGAGCACCGTCTTTAATGATGCGGCGAGACTGGCACAGCTCTCGAATCGGTTGTTGGGGTTGAGACGGGTGGCGCGTTCGATGAGCCGCACCAGTTCTTCCGGCGCCCCGGCTGCCAGCGTACGCAGGTCATGGCGCGGCGTATAGGATGCCGAGATTCCCTCGTTGCCGCGCGGCGGCCGGACTACGACGTCGAACGGTCGCTTGCCATTTCCAGCCAGCGCTTCGTAGAGCACGACCCCCAAACCGAATTGGTCGGCGCGTGCGTCGATTTTGTCCGGGGCGCGCCACTCCTCGGGGGCACGATACTCCTCCGAACCGATGAGCTCTTCGCTGTGCAGCAAGCGCTCGACCGTGCTGTTTTCCGCCAGAAAGTAACCGAGGCCGTCGCGCGTTCGCAGCACGGTCTCCGGCATGATCAGACGGTGTGGACGCAGGCCCTGTCGATGCCGGTCGTCGAGAGCTTCGGCGAGTTGGATGCCGAGATCGGCGACGTCCTGCCAGTCGAGGTGCCCGGATTCCTCCAGCAGCTTGCGCAGGTTGCGCCCATCGGCGTTCTCGATGTCGGGCGTTCGCGTTGTGCCGCTGACAACGCCTTCGGCGCTGCCCTCAGCTCGTGAACCCCGCGGCACTTCGAAAGTCGTCGGACTGCCGCCGATCGCGCCGATGCGCTCCATATCGGAGCGACTTCATAGCGTTTCGCATACCAAACGATTTACGGCCCTATTTTCGATGATCCACTGCGATCTCTGCTGTTACGAAATGGCGTTTGCCATAACAACCGTCACTGCAATTACGCCTCGTGGACAATTTTTGGCAATCGTTTGGTTGCTGCGCCTCGATCCGAAAAGGACTCCGTAGCGCTGCGATCATCTTCAGGCTGATGTTAGGTGCCCCACTTCCAGTCGCGGATCTCGGGGAGGTCCTCCCCGTGTGTGCGGATGTAGTCGGCGTGTTCGAGCAGCTTGTCGCGGATGCTCTGCTTGACGTAGCCGGTCGAAGGGCCGAGGCCCGGTACGCGATCGAGAACGTCGTTGACCAGGTGAAAGCGGTCCAAATCGTTGCGCACGACCATGTCGAAAGGGGTGGTCGTCGTGCCTTCTTCCTTGTAACCCCGCACATGCAGGTTGGGATGATTGGTGCGGCGGTAGGCGAGTCGATGGATGAGCCAGGGGTAGCCGTGGAAGGCGAAGATGATGGGCTTGTCTTTGGTGAACAGCGCATCGAAGTCGCTGTCGCTCAACCCATGCGGGTGCTCGCTGGCGGGCTGCAGGCTCATCAGGTCGACGACATTGACGACGCGAATTCTGAGCTGCGGGAGGCATCGCCGCAGGAAGGACACAGCGGCCAGGGTTTCCAGTGTCGGGACATCGCCGCAGCAGGCCATGACGACGTCCGGGTCGCCGTCGGCATCGTTGCTTGCCCACGGCCAGATGCCGATTCCGGTGCTGCAGTGTTTCACCGCTGCATCGATGTCGAGCCACTGCAATTCGGGCTGCTTGCCGGCGACGATGACGTTGACGTAGTGGCGGCTGCGCAGGCAGTGGTCGGTCACCGACAGCAGCGTGTTTGCATCCGCCGGCAGATAGACACGAATGATGTCGGCTTTCTTGTTGACGACGTGATCGAGAAAGCCGGGATCCTGGTGGCTGAAGCCGTTGTGGTCTTGGCGCCAGACGTGTGATGTCAGCAGATAGTTGAGCGACGCGATCGGCCGGCGCCAGGGAATCTCGCGGGTCACTTTCAACCACTTGGCGTGTTGATTGAACATCGAGTCGACGATGTGCACGAATGCCTCGTAGCACGAGAAGAAGCCGTGCCGCCCGCTGAGTAGATAGCCTTCGAGCCACCCCTGGCACTGATGCTCGCTGAGCATTTCCATCACCCGGCCGTCGCTCGAAACGTGATCGTCGCCGGGTAAAACCTCGGCCGTTGATTCGCGCGTCGTGACTTCGAACACGTCGTTCCAGCGATTCGACGCGGTTTCATCCGGGCTGAAGATGCGGAAGTTCCGGCTCTGGCGATTCATCCGCAAGACGTCGCGGATCAGCTTGCCCTGTACTCGGGTTGCTTCGGCGGTGACCTGCCCGGGCGCCGGCACGTCGACTGCGTAGCTGCGGAAATCGGGCAAGCGCAGGTCGACGAGGAGCGCCCCGCCGTTGGCGTGTGGATTCGCTCCCATGCGTCGCGTGCCGACCGGCGCCAGCTCGGCGAGCTCGGCGAGCAGCCGCCCGCTCGAGTCGAACAGCTCCTCGGGCCGGTAGCTCTTCAGCCACGCTTCGAGCTGCAGAAGATGCTGTTGATTGCTGCGCACCTCGGCGAGCGGCACTTGATGGGCACGGAACGTACCTTCTATCGCAACGCCATCGACCGTTTGCGGTCCGGTCCATCCTTTCGGCGTGCGCAGAATGATCATCGGCCACTGCGGCCGCCGACCGAAGCCGCTGCGGCGCGCGTCGTTCTGAATGCGCTTGATGTCGGCCACGGCCACGTCGAGCACGGCCGCCAGGCGTTGATGGACCAATGCAGGGTCGCTGCCTTCGACGATCTGCGGTGCGTACCCGTATCCTTGGAACAGCGCTTTCAACTCGGCGTCGGGGATGCGAGCCAGGACGGTTGGTCCGGCGATCTTGTAGCCGTTGAGGTGCAGGATCGGCAGCACCGCTCCGTCGTTTGCCGGGTTGAGAAACTTGTTCGAGTGCCAGCTCGTTGCCAGAGCACCGGTCTCCGCTTCGCCGTCGCCGACGACGCATGCGACCACGAGATCGGGATTGTCGAAGGCTGCGCCGAAGGCGTGCGACAACGCGTAGCCGAGCTCGCCGCCCTCATGAATCGATCCCGGAGTTTCCGGTGCTGCATGACTCGGGATTCCGCCTGGGAAGGAGAACTGTCTGAACAGGCGCTGCATGCCTTCTTCATCTTGCGAGATGTCAGGGTAGATCTCGCTGTAGGTGCCTTCGAGGTAGGTGTTGGCGACCATCGCCGGACCGCCATGCCCCGGCCCGCAGACGAAGATCATGTCGAGGTCGTGCGCGTGGATGATGCGATTCAAGTGCACGTAGAGAAGGTTGAGGCCCGGTGTCGTGCCCCAGTGGCCCAAGAGCCGCGGCTTGACGTGCTCGGCTTGCAGCGGCTGGTGCAGGAGCGGGTTCGCCAGCAGGTAGATCTGGCCGACTGAAAGGTAGTTGGCGGCGCGCCAGTAGGCGTTCATTTTGCGCAGCAGGTCGGATGCGAGTGTGTCTGTCATTTTGACCTCGAGTGCGGAGCTCTGGCTTCAAGGCAGCAGCGCGCGGCCGTAGGTTTCGGTCATCTCGCGCAGTCGTCCCGCTACCTCGTCGTTCAGCATTTCGTGGCGATAGCGCCAGCCCCAGTTGCCGTCGCGCCGGCCGGGTAGATTCATGCGTGCCTCACTGCCGAGTGACAGAACGTCTTGCAGCGGCACGATGGCGGTGTCGGCAACCGAGCTCTGGACCGCACGAATGAAGTCGTGGGCGATGTCGTCGCCGCTGCGCGCCAGGTAGCGTTGCGCAAAGGTTCGTTCCTGGTGTGAGACCGAGCGAAACCAGCCGAGGGCCGTGTCGTTGTCGTGTGTGCCGCTGTAGGCGACACAATGCTGCGGATAGTTGTGCGGCAGGTCGCGATTGGCCGGGTCGCCGCCGAAGGCGAACTGCAAGACGCGCATGCCCGGTAGACCGAAGCGGTCGCGCAGCGCTTCGACGTCCGGCGTGATCACGCCGAGATCTTCGGCGATGATCGGCAAGCCGCCGAGCGCGTTGCGTAGAGCGTGCAACAGGGCGTCGGCGGGGCCGGGGACGTAGCGTCCCTGCATCGCCGTCGGCGCGGCCGCGGGGACCTCCCAGTAGCGGCTCAATCCGATGAAATGGTCGATGCGCACGAGGGCGACATGCCGCAGGGTTGCCTGCACGCGTCGAACCCACCACTCGAAGTGATTCGCTGCCATCGTGTCCCAACGGTACAGCGGGTTGCCCCACAGTTGGCCGGTCGCGCTGAAGAGATCGGGCGGCACACCGGCGACGACGGTAGGCCGGCCGTTGTCATCGAGGAAGAAGAGCTGCGGCTGGCTCCAGACGTCGGCGCTGTCGTGCGCCACGAAGATCGGTATGTCGCCGACGATGCGCACGCCGCGTGCGGCGGCGTAGGCGCGCAGGCCGTGCCATTGGCGAGCGAACAGAAACTGGAACAGTTGCTGGTGGCGGATCGCGGTCGACAGGCGTTCGCGCCATTGTTGCAGTGTTGTTGGGTTGCGGCGCACCAGGTCGGCCTCCCAGTTCGTCCACGGCTCGCCATTGTGGGCTTCGCGCAGCGCCATGAACAACGCGAAGTCGTCGAGCCAGGCCGCTTCGGCTTGCCGGAAGGATTCGAACTCACTGGCCAGTCCGCCGCCGTCGGAGCGATCGAAGCGGATGGCGGCCAAATCGAGCAGTCGGCGTTTCAACGCGATCACCGTGGCGTAGTCGACGCGATCGTCGGGCAAAATGGGTAAACCGTGCAGGTCGTCGTTGCCCAGCAGGCCGTCGGCGACCAGTGATTGCGGGCTGATGAGCAGTGGGTTGCCGGCAAACGTCGAGAACGATTGGTAAGGCGAATCGCCACAACCGGTTGGGCCAAGCGGCAGAACTTGCCACAGTCGCTGTCTGGTGGCGGCAAGAAAGTCGACGAAACGATACGCCGCGGCGCCGAGATCGCCGACGCCGAAGGGCCCGGGCAGAGAAATCGGATGGAGCAGAACACCGCTGGAGCGAGGTTGGCGCAAGAAGGACCTCAACCGACTCTGCAAGCCTACCAGGATTTCGAGCGCCGTCCAGGCAAAGGGAGAGACGCGCAAGCCCGAGCGGGGGCGGAACCAACGAGACGGAGAACGCGAAAACGTTGCGTTCGTCGCTGAGTGTGACAGCTTACTGTCGTGCCGACGGCTGCGCAGCAATCCATACTTGTACTCAACGCCGGGTCATCGAGCGTCAAGTTTGCTCTCTATGGTTCGGCGGACGCGAAGCTCGAGCTTGCTGCTTCTGGTGCAGTGGAGGGAATCGGTGCATCGCCACGCTTCCGTGTGTGCGTTGACGGCGGCGATGACGTTGGCGAGCCGGGCGCGACGCTGCGAACACAGGAAGATGCTACCGTCCGCATTCTGCGCTGGGTGGAAACACGCCTCGGCGAACGACGACTGGCGGCGGTCGGCAATCGCGTCGTGCACGGCGGTGAAGTGTTCGATCGCCCGGTGGTCGTCGACGCTTCCGTGTTGGCTCAGATCGAAGCGCTGGTGCCGCTGGCACCGCTGCATCAGCCGCATGCGCTGGCAGCCATGCGCGCGGTGTCCGATGCCTTTTCTCGTTTGCCGCAGGTCGCGTGCTTCGACACCGCCTTCCATCGCACCTTGCCGCATCTGGCACAGATGTTTGCCCTGCCACGCAACCTGACGGAGCAGGGCATCCGGCGCTACGGTTTTCACGGCCTGTCGTACGAGTACATTGCCTCGATTTTACCGCAGGCGGCGCCGGATCTAGCCGCGGCGGCGCGGGTCGTCGTAGCGCATCTGGGGAGCGGTGCAAGCATGTGTGCGCTGCGTGACGGGCGGAGCATCGCCACCACCATGGGCTTTACGCCGCTCGACGGCCTGCCGATGGGTACGCGCTGCGGCTCAATCGATCCGGGCGTTCTTCTCTACCTCATCGATCGGCTACGGCTGGACGCGCGCCGGCTGGAGAGGCTGTTGTACGAGGAATCGGGCCTGCTTGGCGTCTCCGGCATCTCGGCCGACATGCGTACTCTTCTCGATAGCGATGAGCCGCGCGCCCGAGAGGCGGTCGACCTCTTCGTCTACCGCATCCGTTGCGAGCTCGGATCGTTGACAGCCGCCCTTGGTGGAATCGATGCGCTCGTTTTCACCGGCGGTATCGGCGAGGCCTCGGCGGAGATCCGCGCGCGCGTCTGCCGTGCGGCGGCTTGGCTCGGCCTTCGTCTCGACGAAGATGCGAACGGTGCGGGTGGACCTCGCCTCTCCACCGCGCAATCGACCGTATCGACGTGGGTCATCCCAACGGACGAAAACCGCATGGTTGCGCAACACACGCAGCGGTTGACGTTGTCGAATTGAATAGCGCAGCGCTGGGCTTCGGTAACCGCTTCATCGGCCGTGCCAGTCTGATGCCCAACGCCTCGGACAACCGGCCGCAACGGTCCTTCTACTCGATCTGGCAACCTCGGTTGCAGCCGTCGCCGTCAACTCGATTGCCATCATCACACGTCTCGTGATCGGCCTCGATCACTCCATTGCCACACGTGCTGGGGCGACACCGCAACGTGAGCGTGTCGGTATCGTACTTGGTTTGCACGGTTGTAGCGCGCAGGCGTAGCGCCGTGATCCCCGGCAAGAGCACCCCGCTGGCCAAGCGCCGCAGAGGTACGACGATGGGCAGCTGCCGGCTGCATTTGTTGAGCAGCGAATTGGGCGGTCCAACGTTGACCACGACGCCGTCTCGGTAGACCGTCAACCCGAAGCCGTCCGGTCCCGAACCGCCTTGACCCTCAAGGACGCTACGGTTCAATGCATCGATCGGGTCTAGACTCGTGGGACGCGGCCGCACGACTTCGAAAGCCGATAGCCCGAGCGCGCTGCATGTCGCATAGCGTGGATCGATGTTGTTGATGCAGAGCTGCAGAGCCAATGTGCATTCTTGATTGGCGAGGTCTGTGTCGCTGTCACAGGACGGGTCGCCTTCGAAACAGGTGATGCTGTTCTTTGGCACACCCTTGTGGTCGCGAGGTGGCACGGGAAGCAGGGCCATTTCGAGATTGCATTCTGCACTCTTCACGCCGCGTCCGGGAATACACGGATTGCCCGGCGCTGGATCGACACATAAGCCCGGCAGTGTTGGAGTTGGGGTTCCCGTGGCCGTCTTCGTGGGTGTCGCCGTCGACGTCGGAGTCACGGTCGGCGTGTCGGTCGCCGTATCGGTCACCGTAGAAGTCGGTGTTGCCGTACGTGTCGACGTTGCCGTGCGCGTCGGCGTGAACGTGTAGGTCGACGTTGGTGTGCGAGTCGGAGTTCGAGTTGACGTATTCGTCGGCGTAACGCTCGGCGTTCGGGTCGGCGTCTGTGTCGCCGTATTGGTTGCTGTGGGGCTGGCCGTCGGCGTGCTCGTCTCTGTTCGAGTCGGGGATTCCGTTGGGGTCGAGCTCGGCGTTTCGGTGTTGGTCGAGGTTGGCGTAGCGGTCGGTGTCGGAGTGGCGGTGGTAGTCGGGGTATTCGTCGCCGTTTCCGTGTTGGTCGAGGTCGAGGTCGGTGTGTCGGTCGCAATCAAGACCGGCGTATCCGACGGCGTCGCAGTCGGCGTATCCGTCGGCGTGTAGCTGGGCGACGGCGTCGATGTGAAGGTCTGGGTTGCCGTCGGCGTGGACGTCGGTGCCGCAGCGCCCTTGGTAATGCTGAACGAGTCGAACACAAGGTTGTTGTTGTCGATTGCCTGCATCTGAAGGACGTTGTTGTTGGTGATGTTCAGCGCAATGTGGTGGTACTTCGAGAAGCTGCAGTAACCACCGGGGCCGGACGGGCATGTGTTCGCCAACCAGTAGCACGAGGAACCGCTGCGGGTGGGCACGCCGCCGCTTAGCGAAGCCGCACCGTCGAGACTGGATCCGCCGCCACCGGTCAGAATGTAGTACGTACCCAACCCGTCGCTGCCGGCGTTCCCGTTGGCCAGGAAGTCGTCGACGAATCTCGAGCGCTCGTAGAGATGGTCGTGGCCGTCGAAGACGATATCGACCCCGTACTTCTCGAACAACGGCCCCCAGGCGTTGCGGACCGTCGTATTGCTACCGAACGAGGCAAAGCCGCTGGCGCATGAGTACGATGTGTGGTGAAAGAACACGAACTTCCATTTGCGCGTCGTGGTCGCGAGATCGTTATCGAGCCAGTTCGTTTGCGTCGTTTGGCAGCACGAATCGCTGTCGAGTACGGTGAAGTGAACATCGCCCGAGTCGAATGAGTAGTAGCGCTCTTGTTCGGTCCCGTTGCGAGGCAACGCAAACAGCTTGATTTCAGCCGAGCTTGCCCAGCTCGCATTGCCGACATCGTTCAGATCGTGGTTGCCCAACGCCGTCATGAAAAGTGCCCGTTTCATCGGGTTGACGTAGAACGGCAACGCGTCCGTGTCCCAATCCGACAGCGTGCCGTTGGGATAGGTATTGTCCCCGACGGTAACGATCAGGGGTGGATCGGCGACGTTTTGATTGTTGGAGACTGCTTGCTCCGCACTGCTCGAGCCGCAGCTGAACAATCCGCCGTTGGGACAGGCACCCCAATCGCCGACGACCGTAAAGAACATGTTGGCGGTATCGGAAGGGAGTTTCGTTGTGGTGAAGTAGACGTTGCTCGACACCGCCTGTACCACGACGCCATTGGTCTTGAGTTGGTAGAAATAACGCGTCCCCGGCGACAGTCCGATCAATGCAACGCTATGGCAGGTCCCAGCATTGCCGATCTCGCAGCTGACGGTTTGCGCGACATTCGTGCTCGCGCCGAGCGCTGTCGTGGTACCGTATTCGACGGTGCTGTCACCGGCGACGTTGGTCCACCACAGGATCGTCATTGTGGTGTTCAACGCATCGGGGTTCTGTATGAACGGCCCGCGAGAAATCGATTGGCCCCAGGCGGCAGCGCTCGCAAACACGGCCGCCAGGCCGATCGCCATCGCTGGCGCAAAAGCGCAGCGCTTTTTTCTGTCGTTCATCAATGCGTGCGGTTCCCCCGGGAGCGCTGCGTCAGCGACCTTCGTATCCGGGTCCTTCGACCTGTGTCAATCGAAAGGTGGGTTTTGGTTTTCTCCGCGGGTCTTAGCCCGGCCGGCAGTGAAGAGCGCAGCGAATAGGCCGGCGACTACGATGAGCAAGATGGCTCGAACGAGTGTCGGGGGAGGGCGCCGGGACGAGGGATCCGCCGCTCGCGTCGCCTGTTCCAAGGCGCGTTCGACTGCAACACCGCTGCCCTCGACTTCTTTGATGGCGCCGGGTTGGCGCAGCGCCCGCTCCAAGCGGACGAAGGCCGCCTCAACTCCTTCGACGGCTGACGGCTGAAGCGCGGCAATCTCTCGTTCCAAAGACTCGAATACGAGGTAGGCATCGGCCGCCAACTCCGCAGCTTCAGGATTGGCGAGACGGTAGGCGTCGACGGCCGATTCGACACCCTGGCCGACTCGTGAAAGCGCCGCATCCAGGGCATCGCCCTCTTTGGCTGCCGCATCCAGCGTCAGAAGAAAGCTCACGAGGTCCCAGCGTTCCTGGACCGAGAGGGCATCGTCCCAGGCGGCCATCGCCGACCGGCGACGGCCCAACGAGATGACCAAGAAGAAGTCGGCAGGCGTCTGTTGGCGCATGAAAACCGGGTCGGTGAAATTGGTCGGTTGCGGATCGAGGCCCGCGGCGTCGGGTCCGTCGCCTGCGCCGCGTTCGCCGTGACACGAGACACAGTTCTCCTTGTACAGAATCGCGCCGCGTGCGGCCGAGGGCAGCGCCGGCGGTAGCGGGTCGTCGGCCACTCCGCTTGCGCGTCGCACTTCGTCGCGTAGATCACGAACCTGTGCCGCGACGATGGACGCTGCCGCCCGTGCATCCACGGCGCCCGAAAGCTCCTGCAGTTTCCTGCCGACCTCGCCCCACTCTTCGACAGCCAGAGGCTCGACGCGCTGGCGCGCCGCCGCGACGAGGAGTCGCGCCTCTTCGAGATCAAGTGGACGAATCAGAGTACCGTCCTCGGCGCAGGCCTCGCGATATTCCTGTTCAACGCCGCGCAGCAGTTGGAAAAGGCGTTGGGCGTCCGCGCGGGGAAGATCGGCAGCCAAACTCATCGAGCCAATACCAACAGCGGCGACAGAGCAAGCGGCGCAAAGCCAGGATCGCGAGACCTGACGATACCTTCGCCTGCCTCGCTCGCGCTTCACGACGCACGCAACGTATGATCCTCGACGCGCGGACATTCCGGATCAGGCGCATCGTTGCGGCCGGTGAGGAAAAGCGCCACGGCGCGGCAGCCGCCGCGGCACGTCGTCAGATACGCGCAGGACCGACAGGGTTCTTCGGCACGCTCCACATACTCGCGAAAGCGAAGAGCTCCATGCGTTCCCTGTCGGGCGCATGAAAAGCGACGAAAGGCGCGGCCGAGCAATCGAGCTTGACCGGAATGCCGTATTGCTGCGCCAATTCGAGCGCCAACGGAAACAGTCGCTCGCGCTGCGCGCGCGTCAGACGCTCTTCCAGATAGCGGGCTTGGGCTCGACCCGCTGGCTTCAGGCGCAGGAGCTCGACCTCGACCATCCCCGCTTCGGCGGCCCACGCGACGACTTCGCCGATGGCGTCGAAGTTGGCGCGCGCGACAACGAGGTTGAGTCCGACGCGTGCACCGGCGCGTAGCAACTGCGTCGCCGCGCTCATCCCGGTGGTCGCCTTGTCGGCGCCGAAAATGCGTAGCGGCGGCATGATGTCGATGGAGACGTTGATCTGTCCAAACAGCCGTGCCGCTTGGCGCGCAAACGCCTCGGTTACGAAGGCGCCGTTCGTCGTCAGATTCGGAGTGATGCTGCGGGCTCGTGCCGCTTCGGCAATCGCCAGTAGATCGGCGCGCGTCAGAGCTTCACCGCCGCCGATGGCGACATGAAAGACACGCGCCTGCGCCAAAGCATCCAGCCGCCTAAGCCAATCTTCAAATCCCAGATCGCTCGCACCAGAGGTCGGAGTGCTCTCCTGGTAGCAATGGGTACAAGCGAGATTGCAGCGTTTGGTTAAGGTGAGGTGGGCTTCGACCGGCGCTGTCAGAACCTCGGTCGGCGGTTGGGACCAAAGCGTCGACGGCGGGATGCCAAGCTCGCTCGCCAATTCCTGATCGACGTGCGCCAGCATGGGCGGTTCGTCGATCACGACGATCGCGCCGAAACGTTCATGACGCCAGCGCGGCTCGTCGTGTTGCCACGCCACCTCACTCGCGTCGGCTGGCTGGGTCATGCGTCTTGCCCCGAATCGGCCGCCGGCCCGTCGACTCGCTGCCCGGGCTTCGATTTGCGTTGAAAGCGCAGCGACAGCAGCGCGGCAGCAATAGCCAAGACGGCGCCCGACGCCACCAGGCTCCAAAGAAATACGACAACCGTCGTGCCGACGCTCGATGAATTTGGGTTGAACCCCAGCTTCAGCTTGAGCAATTTTCCTTTGGGCGGAATCGAGGATGTCGCCGCACGTTTCAGCCCTGCGGTACCGAGCCCCGGCAAGAGAGCCCGCAATCGGCCCGCGTCAAGTCGCGGAATCGGCGTCACCTGCTCTTCGGGCTCGTTCATTTTTTCAGCTTACCTCGTCGACTGGCGCGGAAAAAGCAATTCGTCGAGGTGCTCAGCGGTACTTAAAGGTTCGAGTCGAGAAAGGGGAAGAGGTTGAAAGCGTTGACCACGCAGATTGCCGTCGCAAGCGCAGCGAGCGCCCCGAGTACGGCGGCTGCACCAGTCGCCCGGCGATCTTCCCAATGGAGCTGCGTACGCAACCCGCCTGAGAAGCCGAGGGACACCAACTGCCCGGCGATTCCGGGCAACAGGACGAGAAGAGCGGCCGACTCGCTTTCGAGCGGTGAATTCTGATCTGTGAAGTATTTGAGAAACAGCGCCCCGACGACGGCCAGCAACCCGAGGAGTGCCGTCGCCAAGGCCAGGCGACTCGCCAGACGCAACCCGAGGGTGATCGCAACCTCCTTGGCTCTTGGCAAATCGCTGAAGTCGCGGAGCATCGCTTCGAGCAACACTGCGGCGTGTTCGAAGCCGGGGCGCGCCGAGCGCAGATCATTCTGATCCGCAAGCGTTTGCGCCGGCGACAACTCGTCCCAAACAGCATCCCAACGGCGGCGGAACTCGATCGTGCGTGCCACCCCGCCTTCCTCGAACTCGATCAGCTCATTGTGCGAGCGCCTGGCGCCCTCGGTGTCCGGGAAGCGACGCTCGACCTCGCCGTAGACCTGCAGAGCACGCTCGTAGTCGCGAGCATTTTCCTCCATGAGCCCGGAGGCGAAGAGCGCTTGGGCACGCAGAGCGGTAGGGGCGTCGGTTGAGTCGGCAACGCTGCGGTACACACGCGCCGCGTCGGAGTAGCGTCCACCTTGCATCAGACGCCGCGCCTCGTCGTAGCGCTCTGATGGACTAGTACCGACAACGGCGGCCATATCCGGATTCGACACAGGGGTTCCCGCTGCGGAAATCTCAAGCCCCACAGCGACGATCAGCAAGGCGGGGAAGCCGAATCGTATTGGGCGTCGCATCCGACGTCACTGCGGGTGCGAAATATTCAGCGAACCTTCGAGCCGGGGCACGAGCCTGTTCTGCTCTACGGTCACGGCACTTTCAAGTCGCACCCTTCGATGCCGCTGCATTGTCCGATCAATCGTGCCATCGGACGCCGTGATTTCTCTACGGCCTACCTACCCACCACTTAAGCTCTGTCCG
>JACQEN010000088.1 GCA_016200585.1 Deltaproteobacteria bacterium | reverse complement strand
GTCTCCTCACTTGCGCGTCCGTCGTCTGCACCGCCCCTCCTCAACCCTTCGGTCTCGCAGGTCGTGCACCGATCGACGCCACGCCTCAACTGTGGGGAAGTCTATTTGCCGTCGATGGGGAAATGTAATTGTCGCTCAGCAGTGGACGCAGGTCTATGGGCTTTTCATCGCTGCGGGGCCAGGCTCGGGGCAGTGGCCGAGTCATCAAGGCGGCTCCGCAATGAGGACAGGACTCGGTGTAGGGGGAGGTTACAGAGATCTGTGGAGTTGGTTGGAGCCAACTTGGTTGGAGCTGTAAGCGAGCCGATTCACGCGCCGTTCGTTCCCGTGCGGCATACAGCCCATAGCCGCGCACCACGTGCAGGCCACTGGGTGGTACGTGTTCGAACAACCGTTCAAGAAAGGCCTGTACCGGCAACTCCATCGTACGCCACTTCGCACGGCCGGCACGCCGCGGCTCTTTGTAACGGAAGCGCACTGTTTGTCCGGAGAACTCGACCAGGCGGTGGTTCTTGATCGGGCCGCCGTGCAGGTAGCGCGCCAGATACACGACCAGCCCGGCGCCATGCGCGTACGGCGGTTCGATGCGTACATGCCAGGTGAGCTGCTTGGCCTCGTGCAACAACACCCGCAGCTCGAGCTCGTCCATGTCGGGTGGCCAGCGCAGTTGTCCTTGTCGCAGCAACTCTGCGAGCCCAGCGACCAGCTTGGCGCGAAACACCTCGCGCAGGATCGGCGCCCATAGAAGGAAGTTGGCCCGCGTCGATTGCCAGCGTCCATCGGAGTCCATGCCGCCGGCACTGACCAGGCAGTGCAAGTGCGGATGCAACGGCAGTGCGCCGCCCCAGGTGTGCAAGCCCATCAGGATACCTGGGCGAGCGCCGAGGTGACGTGGCTGTTCGAGAAGTTGCAGCAGCGCCTCGCTGGCCGCCGCGAAGAAAGCGTCGGCAAAGCAGCGCCGGTTCCAACGCCAGAGATTGCGCAGCACGTCGGGCAGCGTGAACACGACGTGGAAGTGCGTGCTCGGCAGCAAGCGGGCCTTCCACTGGTCGAGCCACTGCGCCGATTTGCGCCAGCCGCACTGCGGGCACGAACGGTGGCGACACGAATTCGGGCGCACGTCGATTAGATGACCGCTGTTACATACCACTGCGTGCGCACCCAACGCGCCGCTGCGACAACGACGCAGCGCGCTGACGGCCTTGAGGACATGCAGCGGCTGCCGATGCGTGGCGGCGTAGGCTGGGTACGCGGCGTTGAGTATGTGCTGGATCGTGACGACCACTGCGAGACCTCACCAAGACCTCGACAGTGTGACACGTTAAGGGGTTACGAGAGCTATGTCCAACGCCTATTCGGGCCCATAAGAAAATCGACCCGGTGCAGGGGCTGGACCGTGTTTCGACTTTTCGAGCTGGTTCCTTTGCTGATCATTTTCTTCTTCCCCCTTGCTCCATTGAGCGAGCCTGTGCAAGCGTCATCTGAAAGGTGATAGGCGGTGGCTGGACCGCCTATGGCGGTTGTTTTTTTCTCGACTTCCGTAACTCCTGCCGACTATGCCTCTGCCTATCGTCCGCAAAGAGGAGACCGCTCCATGACCGCACCTGAAATGGTCAAACTGCGCATGAAGATCGGCGCCCACGAGTTCGATGCCGAGGGTCCGCATGATCTGGTCTTGCCGCAGCGCGAAATCTGGAAGCAGCTCGCCGGTCTGCCCGGGGACAACAAAGCCGCCAGCGCTGCCGACACCTCACTCGTTGCCCTGTTCGCCGTCGACCAAGCACAGCAATCGATTTCATTGCGCGTCGCGCTGACCGGCCAGCGACGCAATGCAGATGCCGCATTGCTCCTGCTGTACGGCTATCGCAGCTGCTTGACCGGCGACACGGGCGAAATTTCCGCGCGTCACCTCAAAGCCGACCTGGCGGCCTCAGGGCACCCTTCGAAACGCCTTGATCGCGTCCCGCCGCCAACCAAATGGGCGCCCCTGAGCTCAGTAAGGGTTCGGTCGATACGAGCGCTTGAGCCTCTGACGGTTGCTATGGCGCTCGATCGCTAACTCGATCAGACGGGAAATCAGGTCACGGTATGAAAGTCCCGAGGCCTCCCACAACTTCGGATACATACTGATCGACGTAAAGCCGGGAAGGGTGTTGATTTCGTTGAGATACAGGCGATCGCTGCTGCGCTCGAGGAAGCAATCGACACGCGCCATGCCGGCGCATTCGAGGGTCTGAAAGACCCTGACGGAGAGCTCTTGAACCTGACGGGTCTTTTCGGGATCGAGCGGGGCCGGGATCAATAGCCGCGCGCCGTTGTCATCGACGTACTTTGCTTCGTACGAGTAGAAGTCCGCGGTTGGACAGATCTCCCCCGGAACCGATGCGACGGGCTCGTCGTTGCCGAGTACGGCGCACTCGATCTCGCGTGCGTCGAGGCCCTTTTCGATCACTACCTTGGTGTCGTATTCGAGAGCAGCCTCGACGGCGGCTGCCAGTGCGGCCGGCGAGCTAACCTTGCTGATTCCGACCGACGAACCCAGATTCGCCGGTTTGACGAAGAGTGGTAGCCCCAGCGGCAGCGCTCGTTCAACGACTGCTCTTGCGCCGGTCTTCCACTGATGATGGTTGACCGTCTGAAATGGAACTATGGGGATGCCTGCGGCCTGTACGAGACGCTTCTGGACGTCCTTGTCCATTCCGACGGCGGAACCCAGCACCCCAGCGCCCACATAGGGTATGTCGGCCAGATCGAAAAAGCCCTGGATCGTACCGTCTTCCCCGAAAGTTCCGTGGAGAATAGGGAAGATCACGTCGATACGCCGTGTCGCTCCCTGAATGCCTTGCGTATCGATCAGTTGGCCCCTGTTCGGGGCCGGGAGCAAGGCAACCTCCGCGCCGCCATCTTCGAGGGCCGCCAGCGCGTCGTCGGTGAGCCGCCGAAACTGGGATTCTTCGAGCAGGTGCCAGTGGCCGGATCGGTCGATTCCGATGAGACTGATCGTATAGCGGCTACGGTCGATTGCCTCGAAGATCGAACGCGCCGAACGCAGCGAGACTTCGTGCTCTCCGGATCTGCCCCCAAAAACCAATCCGATGTTCAATGTTTTCGTCTGCTGTGCCACCAGTCACCGATCCTCAGCCAAAATAGCAGGCGCCTGCAGTGCGAACAGAGGCATATCACAAGCGGTTAGAGGGCTCACTCAACGACCGTGAAAAGGAAGTACTTGCATCGGCCCGTGTACCTATGGCTTAATCGCCCCAACGAGATCACAAAATCACTCAACGGAGAGAACCGAGTCGATCATGATGCGTCAAAACCACAAAAGCCTGAGCCAACACTCGCGTCGCAATGCGACCGCACGGGTGCGTAGCTCGCAGGTTGCCGTGGCGGTGGCGCATATCGACGCCGCGGACCTGCTGGGTACGGTTTTCACGAAGAAGATTAACCCGTGCTGGGCGTCCGGTGGCCTTCCCCTGAAGGGAGATTCGTAAGAGATCCAAGATTACCCAAGGGAGAAAGAAGGCCACCGGACAAAAAGTCCGGTGGCCTTTTTTTTTGTTTTCAGTCGCTGCATGGAGCGGCGGCGAGGGGTCCGGGGAGGATCCCGCGTAGCGTTCCAGGAGGAGGAACGATGGAACAGATCGATGCACAGTTAGTGGCAATGCGGTTACGGGAAGTAGTTGCCGACGAGCCGAAGGCGTTTGCCTACGATATCGGCGTGAGCCTGTCGGCGCTGTACAACTATCTCAACGGCCGCATTCCATCCACGGAAGTTTTGTATCGTATCGCACGTTACACGGGCCGGCCGATGGAGTGGTTCCTCGGTGGACCGGTTACGGGTGTAGCGACGCTCTCGATGGATGCGGGCCGCAACAGCTTCGGCGCCAGCGTGGCCGTAGCTCATTGAGAAGAACCTATGCCGGCGTTTGTACCGATGCTTCTCCTTCGGGTGAGGCAGACGCCTTAGAGCATTCCCCCAATTGCGCACCGACCGTGCGGTTCTGGGCGGAGTGCGTGATCGGAGGTGAAACATGGAGTGGACTTTTGCCGCGGCCGTTGTGCCCGGCGCTTTTGAGACGAGTGTAGGAAACGTGTTGGCCGCAATCGCGTTCGCAACCGCGATGGTTCCCGCCGTGTTCGCTGTGCGGGCCATCCTGTCTGCGAGGAAAGTGACGCTTCGAACACCAAGGCTTCAGGCCTTCCATGGCCGACGTCAACTGAGCCGTACTCCCGCCTGAACCGTCGTTGCAACGTTCGCTTGGGGGAGGGCACCGTCCCTCCCCCAAAGGAGGCTCAACCCTAGGCGCCGGTTCGGTACTTGAACAACCGACCACGATGCGTCGAGTCGAACAGTTCGATGAACAGCAGCCCGCGCATGATCATGACGAAATAGATGAACAAGCCCAGCACAGCGTTCTGCGCGATCTCGGCTGCACCTTCGAGCTCCAGACTATTGAGAAGATAAATGAGGATCGCCGCGACGATGCTGGCCGGGAACCATTCGATCCAATTCACCGAGATGAAGGCATAGCTCTCGGCCAGGAGCGCAAACGACGAATGATGACCGAGATAAATCAGCTCCGGAACCGCGTTGAACAAGACAAAGGCGGCAAGTTGGATACACAGGAGAATCAGCACTCCTTGAGGTAGCTGTAGGAGCGCCGGCGTGGCGAGGCTGAAGAACATCCACGACAAGAATGAGATACCGATCACGTCCCAGAGGTAGGCCGCGAAGCTGTTGCGAAAGTCATCCATGGTGACCTTCGAAGTACGCACGATCATCTCGACCAGGTAAAGGAACGAGCTGACGCAGGCGGCCCACACAAAACTAGCCAGGAAGCCGCCGGCCATTCCCAGCTGACTCGCTACCCGGCCGGTCACCGAGAGAAAGAACGAATAAACAAACACAGTTGCCATCACCGGCCAGTTGCGCACTGCCAAGACTGCAGCGCGCGCAAACGCGCGCCGATAGATGCTAAACGTAACCAGAATCCACTCCAAGAGACGTTTCTCCTCGCGACGGACGGTGGAGACTCTAAAAGCCTACCCGCACCAGGTCAACTGAACCGCCGCGGGTAGCCAATCGCTGCCAGCTCAACGGTTGCGCATCCAAGCTTGTACCAGTATTGCTGAGGCGGATGCTCAACAAACTCGTCGCTGCTGGCGATTACGACCTCGCGGCTGCCGTTCTGCAACGGTCGAAGCAGAATCCTGTCGTGGCCGACGTCTGGGCCCCGCGGTGCGGCAGTTCCGTCGACGCGCCTGTCGAACACTACCGTTCAGAGTTGGCCATGCACTTTTTTGGCTGAGGCAGCAAACGCGCATCGGGGGCCGAATTCCATTGCTTGATTCATTGGTCGGCGCGTGCTCTTGAGAGCGACGTATCGGATGAGGCTGCGGCGCGGGCGGGCCGCAGAGAAACCGTGGTCGACAGACGGGTGACATGGAGAGAGTGGTGACACTAGAGCGCTCACCGGCGACGGCGTTGCGCGACATCGTTCGCTTGCTGCGGCCAACGCAGTGGAGCAAGAACGCCGTCGTCTACGGCGCTTTGATCTTCTCCAAGCATCTTTTCGATCCGCACAGCCTGGCGCTCGTAACGCTGGCGTTTCTGGCCTTTTGTGCTGTGGCCAGCGGCGCGTATGTCATGAACGATCTGCGCGATTGCGAACGCGACCGGCAGCATCCGCTCAAGTCGCTACGCCCCCTACCCGCAGGCCGCGTCAGCCGCGGAGCGGCGTTGGCGCTGTGCCTGAGTTTTATGAGCACCGGCCTGCTTTCCGCCGTCGTGTTGAATCGAGGTTTTGGAGTTCTGGTGTCCGTCTACCTCGCCCTCCAGGTCGCCTACACGTTCTGGCTGAAGGAAGTCGTCATTCTCGACGTCATGGCCATCGCCGCCGGCTTTGTCATCCGCGCCGCAGCGGGTGGCGTCGTCATTGACGTTCCGGTTTCCCCTTGGCTGATCATCTGCACCTTCCTGTTGATGCTCTTTCTCGGCTTTTCGAAGCGCCGGCACGAGCTGGTATTGCTCGAAGCTCGAGCCATCGAACACCGCGCCAGCCTGCGCGAGTACAGCCCGTATTTCCTCGACCAGATGATTGCCGTGGTCACCGCATCTACCGTGGTGGCATATGCGATCTACACCGTTTCGCCCGAGGTGCGTGAAAAACTTGGGACCGACAAGCTGTACCTGACCATTCCGTTCGTGCTGTTCGGCATCTTCCGCTACTTGTATCTCGTGCACCAACGAGAGGAAGGCGGGAATCCCACGCAGCTTTTGCTCAACGACCGCCCCCTGCTGCTCGATGTGATTCTCTGGGTCATCGCGTCGGCGCTATTACTGTACTGGACACCATGACCACGTTTCATACTCCAAGCTCGCCGCGTCGGGTCGATAAACCCTGGGGCTACGAGCTCATCTGGGCCGAGACCGAGCGCTACGCCGGCAAAACGCTGCACGTCGAAGGGGGCGAGGCCTTGAGCCTGCAATTTCACGAACGCAAGGACGAGACGATCTACCTGCTCTCCGGGGTGCTGCGACTCGAGGTTGGACTCGACACTCAGCCGCTACAAACTCTGATCCTGGCCCCCGGGCACAGCTTCCGCATTCAACCCGGATTGCGGCATCGAATGACGGCGCTGGAAACATGCGACGTCCTGGAAGTGTCAACTCCCGAGCTGGACGACGTCGTGCGCCTCGAAGATCGCTATGGTCGGGTGGGAAAATGACCACCGCCCGACGCGCGCTGGTCACCGGGATCACCGGCCAGGATGGTTCGTACCTTGCCGAGCTGTTGCTCGAACATGGGTACCAGGTTTTCGGGGTGGTGCGCCGCTCGAGCCACGACAACCTTGAACGCATCGCTCATCTCGGCAACGACATCGAGCTGCTACAAGCGGACCTGCTCGATCAGCAGTCGTTGGTCACGGCAATGCAACGCAGCCGGCCGCAAGAGGTTTACAACTTGGCGGCGCAATCGTTCGTGC
>JACQEN010000046.1 GCA_016200585.1 Deltaproteobacteria bacterium | reverse complement strand
GCTCCCGCGAAGGCCGGATGGTCGACGACGTCACGCACGCGCTCCCGGCCGACCCAAATCGCGCGATCGTCACGAAGCCCTTTCAAGAACTCTGCGCCAGTGCGGGCGGACATCACCGTCTCCTTTACGTCTCGCTATGAGCGTCGGCGGCGAGTTTGGCGCCCGGAGCTGCCGCTGCTCTGTGGTTGCGGGGCGAGGCCGCGTAGCTGAAGCTCGAACGACTCGCGAAGTCGGTCGATGTGCTCGACGGACGCCAACTTCTCTTCCAGGCCGAGCCACTTCTGCAGGCGCAACAGGTAGGCCGCGAAGAGGTTCTCGGCCAGCACCTGCGTCGACACGGAGGCGTCGAGGTCCCCTCGCTTCTTGCCCTCGTCGACGAGCATCGCGGTGCGCGCGATGAGACCTTCGACGAATTCATAGATGGTTCGGCGATTCTTCTCTTTGACGAACAGCACTTCCTTCACGAAGACGCGCCCCAGGCCCTGATCGCGGTCGTGAAACGCAATCAAAGACCCGTAGATGTGCATCAGCTGATCGAGCAGCGATCCCTTGCGCGGGAGCGCTCCGAATGCCTCGTTGCACTCACGGTCCATCTCGTCGCGGAAGACGAGAACCAGGATCTCTTCCTTGGATTGGGCGTAGAGGAAGAGCGTTCCCGTGCCGATGTCTGCGCGCGCGGCGATCTCCTGCGTCGTCGTCGCGGCGAATCCTTTCTCGGCGAACAGCTCCCGTGCCGCCGCCTTGATGCGGGCGCGCTTCTCCTCCTTGCCACGTTCGCGGCGGCCAACCGCGGCTACGTCGGCGGGGGCGATCCGGTCGTGTCCATGACCTTTGATGGCAGCAATCATGACTCGCCTCATAACTGACTACAGTCACTTTGGCAACAAAAATCTGCATCGCGTGCGAGAATCCACCGGTGCGGTCAGCCGTCGACGCGTAGCACGATCGCCGCGGCCCTGTTGGTCGACGCGTTACGCCACCGGGGTTAGCGAGCAAACAGGGCTAGCACGGGAACGGTCTTCGAAGACATCCTTTGCGACCGTAACTGCGGACGTTACGTTCGCCCGGCATAGAAAACCCAGGTGCGTGATTACCTCGGACGTGCGAACCGGCTCGCGATAGTGGCGAGGCGAAAAGAGGCGGGAACGGTTCCCGGTTTTTCGGGATTCTCAGGGATTTTCCGGGACAATCCGGGACGGGGCGTTAGATCCTCAACTCTCTGACAATGCGAGATTTATTTTGGTTTCCGCGAAGATCGCGAAATGCGTTGTTTCACCTTCCCAAGCTGGACGTCGCCGGTTCGAACCCGGTCGCCCGCTCTCTTCTAAAGCCCTTGTGCCACAAGGGCTTCCCTATTCTGATCCAATCTTCTTGACGTCCAGCCTGACGTCTTAAATCCTGGAACCCTGCGGGAACCCCCGAGGATGGTAACTGGGTTGCTCCGCCGTGCCGAGAGGCGACCTCGACGACGCGCCGGGCAGGAGGGTGATGTGCCGCGACAGGTCCGCCATCTCTGGACCGGTTCCCTGGGACCACTCATGCGTTCGCGTTCAGCGCCGGCCCCACCTTCCAGGTCGTGAGCATCAGCGGCGCATTCCAGGGCGTGATGAGAGCGGCAACGCCGGCGGGCTCGTACCGCACGTGGTTCGTGACCTCGGCTGCGTCGATCGCATGCTCGAGCTTCAGAGCCCAGTCGGCAAAGAACTCGATATTGAGCGCTGCTCGGGGCACGATTCGATGGATGTTGCCGAGCAGCAGCGAGCCGTTGTCCTGCGTTTCGACCGCCGCAAGTATGATCGTGTGCGTGAGCGACAGGTCGCGGCGTGCCATCTCCTTCTGGAACGCGACGAGGTTCGCGGCACCCCGCTCGTTGCCAGCGACCGCCCACTCGTCGGCACGCCCCGCGAAGCGAGCGAACGTCACATTCAGGTAGTCAGGCAAACGCCCCATGAGACCGACGCTGTACTCGGCCTGCCGTTCGAGACACGCGTGGCGCCGCCCGAGGTCGGCGCGCGAGCGGCCCGCTTTTTCCTTGCCAACGTTACCCCACCGGACAGGCGTTCAGCGCGCTGTTCACCGCCTGGAGGAGCTCGTCGATGGTGACTTCCCCATCGCCGTTCGCGTCGAACACCGGGCATGCCGACAACGGCGTGACACCGAGCGCCACATTTACTCCGGTGATCAGCTCGTCGACCGTGACCTCTCCGTCACTCCCGCAATCACCGACGCAGGCATTCTCTCTCGCAGTCGCCGTAGCGGTTGCGGTCGGTGGAGGGGGTGGAGTGGGGGTGGGTACGTCCGCGCCGACAACAATCTGGTAGGTTGTGCGCGCGGCGGCGTCGCCGGTCCTTTGAGAATTCCCATTTACGCTGCAACCAGCTCCGAACAACGTATAGGTCCCGGCGCTTTCCGGGGCCTGCCAGATGAACTCAAAAGTCGCCTTGCCGTCAGAGTCGTTTGCCATCGGGCTGCTGTGCGTCACTTCGTCGAGCAGCAAGCGTGTCCCTTGTCCAGCCACCAACCCGAGGGTGCCGGCACTGGCAGCAACGTCGAGACCGGCAGCGATCTGACTGGCGGAGTTCGACGTGACTGTGAAGCTGAAGGTTGCAGTGGAACCTAGGATCATCGCCGTCGGGCCGCCGAAGGCCACGGTCGGAGCAGTGCCGCCGGCGTGACAATTGCGGCAATAGAAACCGTTACTTTTCCCGGATACGCCGTTGATCCCTTCGGCATACGCATAAGCGCTGGCCGCGAAGCCGACACTGAGCGAGACGACCAACGCTACGCAAGCAGCCATACGAAGGGGGGATAGGTTTTTCATCGCAAGTCCTCATCGGGTGAGCGCCTACGCTGCCGGAGTGGAGCTTTGAGTCAAGAGGAGAGCGGCGGCGGCGAAGTACGCCTTGACATATCCGTCGTTGGCGCCGTATAGCGCCATGGTCTCTGGGTTCAATAGGAAGACGTGGCGGAAGTGCGAGCAGGAAGGTTCATGAAATTTGCGCGAGCAGGCATCCTGGCAGTTCTGGTGTTGGCGTATGGCTGCGGCGACGATCACGAGGGGTCGTCCGCCGGAGTAACTGTCAGCCCAGGACAGTCGATTCAAGCAGCAATTGATGCTGCTTCGCCGGGCGACACGATTACAGTGATGCCCGGCGACTACAGGGAAACGAACACTGGTTCGTCCGCCTTATGGGTTTCCAAGCCTCTAAAGCTCATCGCCAAGAGCAGTCCGCCGACCGCAAGGGTCCGCATTCTGCCAAGCCCGGGGCAGCGGGATGGGATTCTCGTCGCGCCCCTCCACGACAGCGATCCGGATATCGACGGCGTCGAAGTCAATGGCTTCACCGTCGAGGGCTTTTCGAACAACGGGATCTGGCTGCGACACACGAAAAACTTCACGATCGAAAACAACGAGACGATCGACAATTTGGAGAACGGCATCTGGCCGACCCTTTCCGCAAACGGTCTGGTGAAGAAGAACGTCTCCTACGGCTCGCAGGACAGCGCTCTGTGGGTCGAGGGTTCGCAGAACGTCCGCGTCGTCGAAAACGAATTCCATCACAGCCCGACGGGCCTCGAGATCACCGTCTCAAAAGAGGTGACCGCAGAGTCAAACGACGTCCACCACAACACCGTGGGCATCGGGCTGTATCATCCGGCGGCCGCAGGTCTACCGCCACTCGAACCGCTCACGGACAATGGCTACTGGCACATCATCGACAATCACGTGCACGACAACAATGAACAGACGACTGCGCCAGGGGGCATGGCTTCGCAGCTGCCGGCCGGCGGCGGCATCCTCGTCCTCGGCGTTGATCACGTTGACCTCCAAAGGAACCAGATAGAAAACAACCACTTCTTCGGGATTGCGATGATCGACTACTGCGTTGCCGTGAAGGGATCGGATTTCGACTGCGCCAAAAACCCGCCTGATGTCATGGACACGTCGCCCGAATACAACCAGCTCGTTTCCAACGTGCTGGGTAACAATGGCGCCGACCCCCCGCCCGGACAATTCAGTGCCTTGGCGGCCGACATCGTAGCTCTTGGCGGAAATCACAATTGCGCCAGCGGAAATACCGCCACCAAGTCGATCCTCCTGCCAGACCTCCCCGGGTGCTAGCCCACATTTCTCACCGACTTGCTGCTGCGAGCAACGGTACGCGCGCATTTCGAGGACCGTCGCCCGGGAGGTGACGTGGTAGCTGCAGACGCCTGCCCGACCATCGTCCGGCGGTTTACCGGCCCGGAGGCGGACGAGCTTGCGATCCTCTGTCGCCCGGAGGGCCGATCGCTGGATACGGTCCACCAGGCTGACGCAACTTACCGGGCTTTGGCCGCGCTCCTTGCCGCCCAGCACGCGTCGTTTCAGAACCTCGCCAGCGAGATACTTTTCCTGCGCGACGTCCGGCGCGAGCTCCCGCTGGCGCTCGACATCCGCGCGCGTGTCCTCGCTGAGCTCGGCCAGAGCGCCGGCGCGCCGCTTCCCACGTTCATCCAACAGGCACCCGTCGATCAACGCGCGAGCTTTGAGCTCGCGGCGTCGGCCGTGGTTCCGCACCAGCGCGAAATCTGGTCGGTGCACGACATCCGGGCGTCGCCGTCTTGCGCTTGTGAGGGATGCGCCCAATCCGGTGCAAGGATCATTTGCCTAGGCGACCAGACAGCGCTCTACACGACCAACTTCTACGGCGCCGGTGCCAATCCATCCGAGCAGGCCTTGGACATGTTTCTTGCGGCAGAGCGGTTGCTCGACCAGTGTGACATGGGGTTCCGCAACGTCGTCCGCACCTGGATCTACCTGCGTGATATCAACCGCGACTATGACGCCCTCAACAAGGCCCGACGCGAGTTCTTCCGGCGCTGCGGCATCGAGCTGAGACCAGCCAGCACCGGCGTCCAGGGTATACCGTTTCCCGAGGCGCACGACTTTTCCATGAGTCTCCACGCGGTGAAGTCCCCTCGACCGCTCGACGTCGCAGCAATGTCCACGCCGAGTCTCAACGAGGCTTGGAGCTATGGTGTGGACTTCTCGCGCGGTCTGAGGCTCACCGAAGCGAACAAGGTGACGCTCTACGTCTCCGGAACTGCGAGCATTGACGAAACGGGGCAGACCGTCCACATGGGCAACTTTGAGGCTCAAGTGGATCGCATGCTGGACAACATTGCCTCACTTCTTGCCCGGCAGGGGGGCACCTTTCAGAGCCTGGTCTCTGGGGTGACGTACCTCAAGCGCTCGAGCGATGCACCGGTGCTGCGTGCGCTGTGTCACAAGCGCGGATTCGACGGCTTCCCGTGCGTACTCGTGGAGGCCGCATTGTGCCGGCCCGAGCTTCTCTGTGAAGCGGAAGCCGTCGCAATGCTTCCTCTCGCAACCGCAAAAGCGTAGTCAGGAAAGATGCTGCCGGCTCGTCGTTCGGTTGTGGTCGCCACAGTCATTTCGGTTGCTCTGGTTGCGGGCGTGTGCCGCGCCGGCGACAATCACGAGCCCGACACGCAGGCGCTCGTCGCCGCTGTGGCCGATGCGACCGCAGCACGACTGCAGATCACCTATCCGTTGGAGGGAACGTTGTTCCCCCCCGAGAGCGTCGCTCCAACCTTTGTGTGGGAGGACAAGACGGGACACGTCGATCGCTGGTACGTATTGGTTCGCGATGACAGCGGCCGCGACTTACTGAGGACTTCGGTCGACGCGCCACACTGGAGACCTTCCGAGGAGAGCTGGAAGCAGATCAAGCAGAAGAGTGTGGAGCGCGATGCCGGGGTGATCGTCGCAGGTAGCAGCCAAACGCAGCCCGAGACCGTTTTGTCGTCGGCGCGCGTGCACATCCGCACGTCGAAGGACGAGGTGAGCGATTCTCTGTTCTATCGCGAGGTGCCGCTGCCGTTTCTGACGGCCGTGCAGGATCCATCCAGGATCCGCTGGCGCTTCGGAACGATCGACGCGGAGTCCGGTCCGCCGATCGTGCTGCAAAACTTACCGGTGTGCGGGAACTGTCACTCCTTCGCGGACAACGGAAGTACGCTCGGGCTCGACGTCGACTACGGCAACGACAAAGGTGCCTATGCCATCCTGCCGGTGTCGAAGCACATGATGATGGACGACGCGAAGATCATCACGTGGGCAGACTACCGGCGCGAGGACGGGGAGCTCACCTTCGGGTTGTTGTCGCGGGTCTCTCCGACGGGAAGGTTCGTGATCAGCACGGTCAAGGACCGCTCCGTGTTCGTCGCCATCCCCGACCTCATGATCTCACAGCTCTTCTTTCCCATCAAAGGCATCCTCGTCGTCTACGATCGGGAGACGAAGACGTTTTCGGCGTTGCCGGGAGCCGACGACCCGCAGTACGTGCAGACCAACGCGGTGTGGAGCCCCGATGGCAAGGACATCGTGTTCGCCAGGGCAAAGGCCTACCGCGCGGAGCGTCTCGAGCAGCAAAATAGCGCCGTGGTCGATGAGAAGGACGTGCCGGAGTTCACCGTACAGAAGCAGCCCTTTCGCTATGACCTCTACCGGATGCCGTTCAACGATGGGAAGGGGGCGATGCCGAAGCCGCTGCAAGGCGCCTCGGACAACGGGATGAGCAACTTCTTCCCGAAGTACTCGCCGGACGGCAAGTGGATCGTCTTCTGCCAGGCCAAGAGCTACATGCTGTTGCAGCCCGACAGCGAGCTGTACATCGTCCCGGCCAAGGGCGGCGTCGCGAGACGCCTGCGCTACAACACCGCGCGCATGAACTCCTGGCACAGTTGGTCTTCGAACAGCCGCTGGCTGGTCTTCTCCTCGAAGGTCAACACGCCGTACACGCAACTGTTCCTCACGCACATCGATGAGAACGGCAACGACAGCCCGCCGGTGCTGCTCGAGCGCTTCACCTCGCCCGATCGGGCCGCGAACATTCCGGAGTTCGTCAGGCTACCCGGCGACGCCATCGCCGACATTCGCGAGCAGTTCCTGGATCCGTACTCGTTCTTGCGGGCCGGGATGGCCAACGAGCGCACCGGCGATCACAAAGGCGCGGAACGTGCCTATCGGCGCGGTTTGGAGCTTGCTACGGACGACGCCGAGCTGCGCAACGCGCTGGGATGGACGTTGTTCCAGGACGGGCGGCCCGCGGCGGCGGTGGCGGAATATGAGCGAGCCCTGACGGTGAATCCCAATCACGTGAAGTTGCACAACAACCTGGCACTCGCGTTGGTGGAGCTCGGTCGGCTCGAGGAGGCGGCTGTTCACTTCAAAGCGTCACTCGCGCTCGAGCCCAAGGCGGAAATATACAGCGACCTCGGATTCACCATGGCGCGGCTGGGTAAGGCGGAGGTGGCGCGCGCAGACTACCAGAAGGCGCTCGAGCTGGAACCGAACTGCGCGTCGGCGCACTTCAACCTGGCCGTTGCCTTCGTGCAGGCGGGGAACTTCGAGGAGGCCGAATCCCACTACCGCCAGGCCCTACTTGGCAGGCCTACCGCCGAGACCCACAACGGTTTGGGATACGTCTTTGCCCGACAAGGGCGTACGGATGAGGCGGTTGCAGAATTTCGAAAGGCGATCGACGTCGACGCCAAATTCACGCCTGCCTACAACAACCTCGCTGATGCGCTGGTGAAGCAGGGGAAACTCGAAGAAGCGGAACAATCCTACAAGCGCTCGCTCGCGGAGAAGCCCAGCGCAGCCGTGTACAACGCTCTAGGAGTGGTTCTGCGCAGGCTCGGCAAAACGGATGAAGCTGCGGACCAATTCGGTAGGGCGAAGGCCTTGGATTCGGTCCAGTGAGGCAAGGTGTTCGCCGCGAACCAAGGAGGGAGAATGGGATTTTGCGTCGTGTGCATCTCGCGGACGACTGCCGCGGGTGGCGAGACTGTCGGGCAGGCGGTCGCACAGCAGCTGGGTTTTCAGTATGTCGATGAACAGATCATCGAGAGGGCAGCCCAACAGGCGCAAGTGGAGCCGCGGCTGGTGGCAAAAGCCGAGCACCGCCAGCCGCTGTTACAGCGCCTGCTCGAGAAGATGAAGACAGGCACCGAGATGGCCGGCGTCGTCACCCTGGCGACTGGCGTTTCGATCGACGCCTTCGTGCCGTCGCTGGCTGCCTCTGGGACTGATGCCGACGACTTGCGTGTGATGATTCGTGCGGCGATCCACGAAGTGGCCGGCGCCGGGCAGGCAGTGATCGTCGCTCATGCCGCTTCCATGGCTCTCGCCAACACCGAGGGTGTACTGCGCGTCCTGGTGACGGCATCGACGGAGACACGCATCCGCCGGGTGGCCGAGCTCGGGCGCATCATCAGAGAGGAAGCCGAACGGCGTATCGCCACCTCGGATCGCGAGCGGCGCGAGTATTTCCAGCGTTTTTACAAGGTCCAAGAGGAGCTCGCGACGCACTATGATCTGGTCATCAACACCGATGTATTGACGACCGCGCAGGCCGTCGAGGTGGTGCTTACAGCGGCGCGAGCACCAGCGTGAAGAAGGTCGCTAGGTGATGGTGCGTCGCATGCGCGACCTGAAAGAGGCGAAGGCGCGCCTGGCGGAGCTGCGCTAAGGGGAAGGTGGATGTGATGAAATCGCTGTTGCGCGGTCTCGCGACTCTGGTTGCCGTCGCTGTGCTCCTGGTGCTGGGGCATATGGCCTTCATCGAGATTGGGCGCGAGGTCGTCACGTTGCGCACACAGCGCCCGGACGGCACCTGGCAGAAGACGCGGCTTTGGATCGTAGACGACGATGACTCGTCGTGGCTCCACAGCGCGGGCGACGCTTGGGTGAAGCGATTCGAGGGGAATCCCGTCGTCGAAGTCGAACGGGGAGGTCAGATCCGGCGCTATCGAGCCCAGGCAGTACCCGGACCGCATCCGCGGGTCGACCAGCTGCTTCGCGAGAAGTACGGCCTCGCAGACCGCTGGGTGCGGTTTATCGGCCCTGACAACGAAAAGGTCGTCGTCGTCCGCTTGGACCCGCTGTGACCAATGCCGACGGGTGGGCGCAGCCACCTCCGACTCGCCTCAACGTTGGCACGACGCTAATAAATCCTCTGGCCACAAGAGGAGAGGCAATGACCGACTTCCGCTTCCAAGAGATGTTTCCGCACGGTGCCGACAAGACGCCGTACCGCCGCGTCGACGGGGACTTCGTCGCCCTGGATACGTTCCGCGGCGTGCCGGTGCTTTCTGTGGACGTCGCAGGACTGACGCGACTTGCGGCTGCCGCCATTCGCGACGTCTCACACCTGTTTCGACCGGGGCATTTGGCGCAGTTGCGCAAGATCCTCGACGACCCGGAAGCGTCCGCCAACGACCGCTTCGTGGCGCTCAATATGTTGCGCAACGCCTGTATCTCAGCCGGGATGATTCTTCCTTCGTGCCAGGATACCGGTACCGCGATTGTCATGGGCAAAAAGGGACAGGCGGTGTGGACCAACGGCAACGACGAAGAAGCTTTGGCCTCCGGTATCTTCCATACCTACACCACAACGAACCTGCGCTACTCGCAGATGGCGCCGCTCAACATGTACGACGAGGTCAACACCGGTACCAACCTTCCAGCGCAAATTGAAATCTACGCCACGCCGGGCGACGAGTATCACTTCCTGTTTATCACCAAAGGTGGCGGCTCGGCCAACAAGTCGTATCTCTACCAAGAGACCAAGGCGCTCCTGAATTCCAAGTCGTTGCTTGCCTTCGTCGACCAAAAGATCCGTACGCTCGGTACCGCTGCTTGTCCGCCGTATCATCTGGCCATCGTGATCGGTGGAACCTCGGCGGAGCTGACGTTGAAAACCGTCAAGCTGGCGAGCTGCCGCTACCTCGACGACCTGCCGACGGAGGGCAACAACCTCGGTCACGCCATCCGCGACGTCGAGCTCGAAGCCGAGGTACTGAAGCTGGCTCAGCAGACGCACATCGGCGCACAGTTCGGCGGCAAGTACTTCTGCCACGACGTGCGCGTTATCCGCCTGCCGCGCCACGGCGCCAGCTGTCCGGTCGGCATCGGCGTGTCGTGTTCCGCCGATCGTCAGGCCAAGGCGAAGATCACACGCGACGGGTTGTTTCTCGAACAGCTCGAGACCAATCCGGCGCAATACCTGCCCGATATCGACGAAAAGAAGCTCGGCGGCGACGTTGTGCAGGTCGACTTACGGCGACCGATGAACGAGATCCGCGCCGCGCTGTCAAAATACCCGATCAAGACACGCCTGTCGCTCAGCGGCCCGATGATCGTCGCACGGGACATCGCCCACGCCAAGTTGATGGAACGCATCGACCGCGGCGAGGGCCTGCCGCAGTACGTGAAGGATCATCCGATCTACTATGCCGGTCCGGCAAAGACCCCGAAGGGCTACGCCTCCGGTTCGTTCGGGCCCACCACCGCCGGCCGCATGGATTCGTACGTCGGACCCTTCATGGCGCAGGGAGGCAGCTTCGTCACCCTCGCCAAGGGCAACCGTTCCCCGGTGGTTGCCGAGGCGTGCAAGAAGTACGGCGGTTTCTATCTCGGCTCGATCGGCGGCCCGGCAGCGGTGCTGGCGCAGGACAACATCAAGAAGGTCGAGGTACTCGAATATCCCGAGCTCGGCATGGAAGCGATCTGGAAGATCGAGGTCGAGAACTTCCCGGCCTTCATCATCGTCGACGACAAGGGCAACGACTTCTTCGGTAGGCTGTGAAGGGCCGGAGGGCGTGGCCGGTCAGTGCGGACCGCTGGCGTACGAGGAAACTTGAAACACCGGAATGCTCGGCGCGATGGAAACGAACTCCGACAGCGGTGCGTCCTTGTCGACGGCAATATGCGGGCGCGCACCGGGGGCGCACTGCAGATAGGATTTCAGAATCGACGCGCGTTGCTCGACGGAAACCTCGCTGAGCCGCACGTCTTCCGAGCGTCCGTGATGCAACACCGCACGGCCGCCGGCAGCGCGCAGGTTGCGCACCCACGCAACGTCCTCACCGAGCATCGACACGAGGTAACGCTCTCCTTCGACTTTGACCATCACCAACGGGAATGAGAATCGCCGGCCGGAGCGTCGTCCTTCGACTTCGAGGGTCACAAAATAATCCGGCGCCACTCCCCAGGCGTGAATCGTCGCCGAGATGCGATTGAGCAATCGAGCGAGTCGATTCTGACGTTGGCCGCGATACAGCCAGCGCTTGAAGTCTCCGGCGCGAGTCATCGCGGCCTCCTACGAAAACCTGCCTTCAGTCGCGACTCCATTGAGCGATCCAATCGAGCGCCGTCTTGGCGCGCTCGCGATTGTTGATCTGGCAGTGCTTCGCCTCGCCGCTGTTCCAGACCAGAGAGCGTTCCGCGGGCTGGCGCTGCGTCAACGCGTCGACGAGCCGTGAAGTGACGCCGTTGGTGGCGAAGGTGTCGCGGTTCGAGTATGCGAGATAGATGGGTGTCTCGATCTGGCGCGGCAGAAGTTGGGTGCCGAGGCTCTGTTCCGCCGCTCCGGCAAGGCTGCCGTAGTGCGCGATGTAGAAGTTGTTCAGCACGCCGCGGTAGCCCGGAATGCCGGAAAGCAGGAGGAAGAGTCCGGGCGGGTCGTCCTTGAAACCCGGCAAGTAGTCGGCCGGGCTGTCGATGCCGCTGGCGACGACGGCGTTCGGATCGCTGAGCAGGAGCTGCGCCGTGCGCTGGCCGCCGCCGCTGCAGCCGAAGGAGTACTCGCGTTTGCGATCGTGCGGAAACTGCTCGCGGAACCAGGTCCAGACGTCGTCGTCCATGATCCGCCCGTAGCGTCGGCCGGGGATGTAATAGTCGATGAGCTCGCCGCGGTGATGACCGCCGTCGCCCCAACAGTTGCCCGGGACAACAACTCCCCAGCCGCGTTCGAGAGCTTCGGCTACGTAAGGCGAGCCGAGCTCGCCGTCGAGGCCGCGGACGGCACCGCCACGGTTGAGAATTTCAAGGAAGCCGGCCATCCCCGGATCGCCTGCCAGCAGGGCTTCGGCGGTGCGCGGTACGGCGTGAACGAACAACGAAGCCTCGGCTTCGATGAAGTCGAGGCCGTTGCCGTGAAAGACGATGAGCACCGGCTGCGCTGCGTCGACCGGAGGGATTGCGTAGAACAATCCCGGATCGCCGGGTGTGTGCGTGACCTCGGGAATGTGCAGGTAATCGGTCGAATCGGTGCGGACACAAAGCAGCCCCGGCACCTCGTAGCGGCGGACCTCAAATTCTTGTTCGGAGGAAAGGAAGCGGTTGGAGAGATCACCGGGTTGCGCTTCGTTTCCTGGCCGTAGCATCACGCGACCGATCTCCGCCGGGGCAAAATGGACCGATCCCTCGCCATCGTCGCCGCAGCCCGCGACGAACAGCGCGAGTCCCAGCGCCAAGACCGAAGTTACCAAAACCGATCCTCGACGACGACAGGGCATATCGGTCAGCAACCATGCCTCCGAGCAAGCGTCAAGTCGCCCACTCGTCTTACTAGAAAAACGAGGAGCCCCAGTGGTTGTGCTTCCATGTATTCGTCAGTCAAACCCCCCCTGGCATACGATCGCCGATGACCTGCCGAAGTTCGAAGGCCGCGTTCCACCGAATCAGATGCTGCCGCGACGCGGTCCGGGAGAAACATGACTGTATTCATCGAGCCATCAGCTCGTTGATCTCGCCCGCGCTCGGTGCGCCGTCGGAGAAGGCGTCATAGGTGCCGCCGACCGTCGGTACCCCACGAAAGGCGTAGGCGTTTAGCGGACTCGGCACGCCGGCGGTGAGGCATTCGATTTCCTTCAGATCCGTGATGCCGGGCACGAAAACTCCGTCAGCCCGGCTTCGGCGTACCACGTCAGCCGGCGATTGCTACTGCCCCGGAACTCCCGCGGTCCCCGGCTTGAAGCGGAAGATTTGGTAAGGTGCGTTGGCGCGCATGTGCTCTTTGCTGATGAACAGGACGTGTTGCAGGGAGCTGCAGGTGACGTAGAGCCAGCCGCCGGGGCCGAAGCTGAAACCGTCGGGCCAGCGCAGCCGATCGTCTTTCAGCAACGTCGTCAGCTTGCGATCGGGACCGAGCGACAAGATGGCGGAGTGTTCCATGTCGCTGACGTAGACGTTGTCGGCGACGTCCATCGTCAAACCGTCACTGAGCGTCTTGGGAGCGAAGAACTGCACCTTGGCGGCAAGTGCCGTTGGGTTGAGCGATTCATCGTAGAGGTCGTGCGTCGCAATGCGATACATGCGGTCGCTGGTGACGGCGCCGTAGTACAACCACTCTCCACGTTTATCGAGGGCGATCGAGTCGATACCGATCTGCAGCGTGTAAAAGCCGAAGGCGATCATGTCGCGCCCCGGCGCTTGAATGAGGAAGTCGCCGCTCTGTACCGACGGATGTCCATCCAGCAGCCGGCGCGCTTTGCGTTCGATCGTGTCGTAAACGATCACCGCCGGTGTACGCCGAATCGGGCTGGCTTCGGCGATGTAGATCTTGCGTCCCTGCGGATCGACCTGGAAGTCGTTGAGCATCGACAAAAAACCGGCGACGTCCGACGGGAAATCGAACTGGTGCACCAGCTGATTCGTGGAGAGGTCGAAGGCCAGAAGGCGCGGCTGTCCGCGACCGTAGTTGGCGTGGTCGAGTACCCACAGGCGGTTCTGCTGATCGACGCGCACGGACAGCACCGATTGAAAGCTCGGCAGGGTGGACGAAGGGTGTTGAAACTCTTCGCTCGGATAGGCAACGGGCTTGCCGTTGATGAGCTCGTTGACCTGCGTCGGCGGGTTGCCATCCGGATGGAGCGTGAAGAAAATGCGCCCGCCCGGCGAAACGGCAATGTTCCCTGGCGGGAAATCGAGGTTCGCGACCACTTCCAGCGCGGACGGCGGCAGCGTCGGCGCAGTCGTACGATCTGCCAGCCGTGCGCCGCCGCCGAACTTCGCCTGCGCGACGAAGAACCCCAGCAACACCAGAGCCGTCAAAATCGCCAGTAGTTGGATCAGCCGTCGCATGGGTGGAGAGTGCATGCAATACGGCCGTACCATGCGTCAAGCGGCGTTCTTCGGCGTCAGCGGGTTCTAGGTCGTTGGTGTAGGACGGGCCAAATTCAGGATCTCTTCCAGCTTCTCCGCACTCGCCTCTTCGAGATCGGCGCAGCCCAGCAATATATCGCGTTGCGATGTACTGCCTGCCTTTGCCGCCAACGCTCGCCAGGTCGCGGCGCCCAAGCGCTCACCCTGCGCTTGGATCTGGAACTGTTCGAGCAGCGGACGGCCGGCGAAGATCCGCCGATTGATGTCGCCAATGTCGGGATTGCCTTCAAGAATCGTCCGTTCGATATCCGTCGCATTGCAATAGAGCGTGGCGATACGATTGGCGATCTCTTCTTCGCGATCGGCACAGCCGACTAGCGTCTCACGGTGCATCTGCATCGCTTCTTCTTCGGCCCAGGAACGATAGCGTTTTGCCGCCAGACGTTCGGCGACTGCGATCAGCAGCGGCTGTTGGTCACGCGGTACACGGCCCAGGAGCTCGGCCAGAATCGCGGCAACATTGGGGAGCTCAGAAGATGTACGTTCGGACGACACGCGCCTTTCTCCCGTTTCTTCTTGCGTCCCTATGCTTGCTACGCACCAAGTCGATCAATCAACCCGTTGAGCCCGTCGAGAGAGTAGTAGTCGATCTCAATTCTTCCGGTGCCGGCTTTGCGCATGACGATCCTGACCTTGGTTCCAAGGGCGACTGTCAAGCGCTCCTCGACAGCACGCTGTTCAGGATCGGAAAATGTTGCCGGTCGCACTTTCGTCTTTTGTTCGGTCTGCCGAACAGTGAGCTTCTTGGAAACGATCTCCCGGGCAAGCTCGAGCTTCGCGACGTCGGACGACATGGCGATGAGCGCACGGGCGTGACCTGCGCTCAGATTTCCTGATTCGATATCGGCCTTGATCGCATCGGGTAGCTGCAGGAGACGCATCGTATTGGCGACCGTCGACCGGTCTTTGCCTACCCGCGACGCGATCTGCTCCTGCGTCAAACGGAACTCCTCCAACAGCCGCTTGTAGGCCCGTGCCTCTTCGAGTGGATTGAGATTTTCGCGTTGGATGTTTTCGACCAACGCGAGCTCCAGGGCCTCGGTGTCGCCGACGTCGCGCACGATGACCGGAACCTCGCTCAGGCCGGCCCGTTGTGCGGCACGGTAACGGCGCTCGCCGGCGATGAGCTCGAAGCCGTTGTCCCGATGCCGAACCAGCAAGGGTTGAAGAATTCCCTTCTGTCGGATGGAGTCCGCCAACTCGGCAATTGCCGACTCATCGAACCTCTGCCGCGGCTGCAGAGGATTGGGACGAATGTCCGCGAGGAGAATGGTTTGTTGCGGGCCTTCCGCAACAGCCGCCTCCTCCTTGGCGTAGTCGGCCGGGATCAAGGCTCCCAACCCGCGGCCCAGGGCACGTCGTTTCGTCGTTGCCTCCATCATTCCCCTCCCACCTCCGACGTAGATTCCACAAACGGTTCGGTCGTCGACGACCCTTCACCGACGGGCAAATCGTATTTTCGCAGTAACTCACGCGCCAAGCCGATGTAGGCCTCTGCGCCTTTGGACGACGGATCGTAGATCACGGCGGGCACGCCGTGGCTCGGTGCCTCGCTCAAACGGACATTACGCGGAACGATCGACTCGAACACTCGATCCGGAAAGTGTTGGCGCACTTCCTCAGCTACTTGATGCGACAAGCTGTTGCGCGTGTCGAACATCGTCAATAGCAATCCCTCGATGGCGAGCCCGGGATTCAACCTCTTGTGAATCAGCTCGACGGTCTCCATCAAAGCGCTCAGCCCCTCGAGGGCGTAGTACTCGCACTGCATCGGCACAAGCACGGAATCGGCCGCGGCCAGACCATTGATCGTAAGCAAGCCCAGTGACGGTGGGCAGTCGATGACAACGAAGGAATAGGAAGAGCGCAGCGACCGAGTCGCCTCCGCCAATCGGTGCTCGCGAGCGATCATCGGTACGAGCTCGATTTCCGCCCCGATCAAATCACGGGTGGCCGGTAGCACGAACAGGTGATCGACCTTGGTCGGGACGATGGCGGCTGCGACCGTTTGTTCCCCCAACAGGACTTCGTAGGAGGTCGCCTGATCTTCGCCCACCCGCATACCGACGCCACTGGTAGCGCTGGCTTGCGGATCCAAGTCGATGAGCAGCGTCGGCTGGCCCGCCAACGCGAGCGCCGCCGAAAGGTTCACGGCCGTCGTCGTCTTACCAACGCCGCCTTTTTGATTGGCGATACAAATGATGCGCCCCACGTCCTACCCAGCCTCTGAATTCTTAGATGGTCTGCTTGTACCATCGCCGCCTCGAGGACGGAAGTGTTTCACGTGAAACGTCATCGGATGCGGCTCACCGCCGCTTGAAGACAACCAAGAGGTGATCGACTGCGGGGATTGGCTTGTATCGAATCCGCTCAGGCAGCTCGAAGGCGTCGGTCCGCGGCAAGTCCTCGGTCAGCGTTCTCGGACCTTTCATCGCCACCGCCAGACCTCCCGATTTCAGAAGCGGGGCTGCCATCGCAAGGAAATCCGAGAGTGAGCCGAGCGCACGAGCGGTGACCACGTCGAACGTCTGCCCGAATCTCAATGCTGCAGAGTCGGCTCGTTCGTCGGCAATTTGGACGTTGGCGATCGTCGCTCGCCGCACCACCTCGCGCAGAAAGTTGGCGCGCTTGCGCCGCGATTCGATGAGGACGAAGGCAGCCGCAGGTCGCACAATGGCGAGTGGTAGTCCGGGGAATCCCGCACCGCTTCCGACATCCGCAACCCGCGAGCCCGTAGCCACGAAACGAGCCACGAACAACGAGTCGAGGATGTGGTCACGAACGACCTTTTCTGCCGAATCAGCACCGGTCAGAGACAGCCGCTCCCGCCAAAAGAGAAGTGTTTCGATGTAGATTGTGAACTGCCGTGCGGCGGAATCATCTACATCGATGCCGATGAGATGCGCCTGTTGTCGCAGTTCGTCGATCGGAGATGCGAGGTCAGACGACACTACCGAGTTCCGCTGCGCTTCAGGTGAACCGATAGCAGCGACAGCGCGGCGGGCGTCAAGCCCGGCACCCGTGCTGCCTGACCCAACGATCGTGGACGGATATCCATCAGTTTCTCGCGTGCCTCACGGGAAAGGCCAACAACCGTGTCGTAGTCGAGGCTATCCGGAATCCGGGTATCCTCGAGACGTTTGAAGCGTTCGACGGCATCTTGTTGCCGTTTCACATACCCGGAATACTTCAGGTCAACTTCAACCTGGGCAGCGACGTCGGCTGGAAGTTCTCTGCGACCAAGATCGATTGTGTTCAGCCCAGCGTATGACAGCTCCGGACGCCTTAGGAGCTGCGCCAGACTCACCGGATTGACGATTGCGGCGGTCCCGAGTGCGCCGAGCGCGGCGTTGATCTCGGCGGTCGGCGCGATCACGCTATCTTGCAGACGGCGAGCTTCGCTGTCTACGAGTGCTGCCTTGCGCCTGGTCCGTTCGAACGAGGAGGCGCCAACCGCTCCAACTCGATGAGCGATATGTGACAAGCGAATGTCGGCATTGTCCTCGCGCAGGAGCAACCGATATTCGGCGCGCGACGTAAACATGCGATACGGCTCGCCACCGACGCCCTTGGTCACAAGGTCATCGATCATCACGCCGATGTAGGCCTGGTCGCGGCCCAGAATCACCGGCGCTTCGCCGCGCAGTCGCTGCACGGCATTGATACCGGCCATGAGTCCCTGCGCCGCTGCTTCTTCGTAGCCGGTCGTCCCGTTGATTTGTCCGGCGTGGAACAGCCCGGCAACCAACTTCGTCTCGAGTGATGGAAGGAGTTGGGTTGGATCGGCGTAATCGTACTCGATAGCGTACCCCGGCCGCATGATTACTGCTTCTTCCAAACCGGGGATCGAGTGGACCATTTCGATCTGTACGTCGAGCGGTAGGCTAGTCGACAGGCCATTCGGGTAGACCTCGACCGTGTCGCGACCTTCTGGCTCCAGAAAGACTTGATGTCGATCCTTGTCGGCAAAGCGTACGATCTTGTCTTCGATCGAAGGACAATATCTCGGGCCACGACCTTGAATGCGGCCGCTGTAGAGCGGGGAGCGACCCAGCGCATTGCGGATGATCTCGTGGGTTCGATCGTTTGTGTAGGTGATGTGGCAGGGAATCTGGGCCTGTCGGATGACTTCCGTCGAGAACGAAAATGGGATCGGCGGATCGTCGCCCGGCTGAACCTCCAGGTGACGATAGTCAATGCTGCGGGAATCCAGCCGCGGGCAGGTCCCGGTCTTCAGTCGACCAACTCGGAATCCAAGCTGTGCGAGCTGATCGCTCAAGCCAATTGCCGAGAAATCGCCGGCGCGGCCTGCGGCGATATTCTTTTCTCCGATATGGATCAGTCCATTCAGGAACGTGCCGGTCGTCAGGATCACCGAGCGTGCTTCGACGGTCTCACCCATTTGGGTTCGAACGCCATGCACCCGACCGTCCGCGACCAGCAAACCATCGACACTGCCCTGATAGATCGTCAGTCGATCAGCCATCTCCAGCCGTCGCTTCATACGCTGGCGGTACGCAGCCTTGTCCGCCTGAGCTCGAGAAGCACGCACCGCCGGTCCCTTCTTTGTGTTCAACTGGCGGAACTGGATTCCGGTCTCGTCGATCGCCAATCCCATCTCGCCGCCAAGCGCATCGATCTCTTTGACCAGGTGACCTTTGCCGATGCCACCGATCGCCGGATTGCAGGACATTTGACCAATGTGGTCGAGGTTGAGCGACAGCATCAACGTGTCGCAACCCATGCGCGAGGCGGCCAGAGCCGCCTCGATCCCGGCGTGTCCGGCACCGACGACGATGACGTCAAAGATGCGAGAGAAAGGTCCCATGTGTTCCACGTGAAACGAGGGGTGACATAATCGGGATGAAGGGAGCGGTCAACGCAGAGAGGCTCAGCCGTCTACTTGCCGATGCAGAACTGGCTGAAGATCCGATCGAGAACGTCTTCGCTGGTGACGCTGCCGGTGATCGCACCGATATGGTCCAATGCGTCCTGGACGTCGACGGCAATCACATCCGGCGGGTGCGACGCAGCTATTGAGTCGCGCGCCAACCGGAGTGCGGCAGCAGCTTGAAGCAGCGCTGCGTGGTGACGGGCGCTGCAAATTACGGGTCCATTCTCTGCGCCCGGGTCTTGGTCGACTAATCGAATCACCGCGCGACGGATCTCGTCAAGGCCGTCGAGTGTCGTCGCCGAAACTCGCGCCAGCGGCGCGCCGACGCTCAGGGATTCGATCTCTGATTCGTCGATTTGCGGTTTCAAATCGGACTTGTTCAGCACCAGTACACACGGCGACCGGCCAGCCGTCTCCAGTACGTTGCGATCGTCTGCGTCGAGGCGCCGGCTGCGATCCAGCACAACAAGACTGACCTGTGCTTGTTGCAAGGCTTCCGCAGAGCGTTGCATGCCGACGCGCTCGATCGCGTCGGCGGCACCTTCGTCGCGCAACCCCGCCGTATCCGTTAGAACAACCGGAATACCACCGAAGTCCGCCGCTTCCTCGATCGTGTCGCGCGTGGTTCCGGGCTGGTCCGTGACGATGGCGCGGTCGACTCCCAACAAAGCGTTGAGCAGGCTCGACTTGCCGACGTTGGGTTTGCCGACGATCGCGATACGCAAGCCCGATCGAATCATCGCGCCGTGATTATATGTCTTGTCAAGCCTCTCTATTTGTAATTGTGCCTGGTCCAGCCGATCGACGAGTTGCCGTGTAGAGATTAGGATATCCTCATCGGAGAAATCGATTTGCGCCTCGAGCAGTGCCTTGAGCCCCACCAGGCTTTCACGGATGCCGGCCAGCGTCGCGGACAGGTTCCCGCCCAGCTGAGCCGCCGCGAGGGCGGCTCCGCGTGAGCTCCGGGCGCCGACGAGATCGGCGACGGCTTCTGCTTGGGCCAGGTCGAGACGCCCATTGAGAAAGGCGCGTTTGGTGAACTCGCCGCGCTCGGCAGGTCGCACACCGCACCGCAAGACATTTGCCAGGATCTGAGTCAGAACCACGGGGCTGCCGTGGCAGTGTAGTTCCAGGACATCCTCGCCGGTATAGCTGTGCGGTGCGCGCATGATCACGGCGAGCCCGTCGTCGATGAAACAACCGTCCAACCCGCGCAAGCGGCCGTGGTAGAGTCGATGGGATGCCCACAGGGTTGGGGCGCGTGACGCCAGAAAAACCTGCCCGGCGACAGCCGTGCTGCGTGGGCCGCTGACGCGGACGATACCGACGGCTCCGCTGCCAGCAGGGGTTGCGATCGCCGCTATGGTGTCGGTGACGTACATGAGTGGCGTTACCGATGACGTACACTGCCGCGGCGACGCTCACCAGTCCAGCTCGCCTGCGGCCCGACACGAATTGGCCTAGCGCGAGCGCCAAAGGCGTCTTGGCGCTGTGGGAAACCGGCTAGTGGCGAAGGGCAGGAATGGAGATCTCGCCGACGAGAGACTGCGTGGCACCAACCTTGGGAGGGCTGGGTGTCACTCCAACGTCCCGCACCAGGTCGGCAGCAAACACCATCCGCTCCGCACTGCTGCGCAGGAGCCGCAATCCGACGACGGCCGAAGCCCCCTGCGCCAGCGCCTTGCTTTGCAGGGCTGCGCGCACGTCGCCAATCGACATGCGGTCGTCGGCTTCGACTTCGACGCTGCCGATCACTTTCTGCTGCGTTGAAACTGCTGGCGCCGAGGACACAACGACAGCGCCGGTTTCCTGTACCTCGTTGCTCGGTGGGAAGTCGACGGTGACCCAGTCGCTCGCCTGGCCACTTCTGTTGCGGACACGAAGGTCGACGCGCAGGCGGCGGTCGTAGTCGGCACGTGCCGGGCACGCTACCGTCAAGCGCCCGTCGACCGCGCTCCCGCCAACGTCCCACCCTCCGGCCTGGCTGCGCGCCTCGGATCCGTCCACGAAACGCGTGCGGTAGTCGACCCGGGCGAGATCCGGGCCCAAGCCAGAGGCTTTCATCTCGATCCACCAGGAAGTGTCCCAGAGCGGCACCGGGCCGATGTTGTCCTTTGCCACCGTCCGCATCTGTCTGGCGGCCGCTTTGAGAATCGGCGCCTGTGCTGCGGCTCCGCCGATCACCACACAAAGAACAGCCGCAACAACGGCTAGCCACGCAATGGCGGCTCGGCGGGAAAACTCAGGCACACTTCAAGCCGAGGGCTCGACCGGCACCTCGTCCTCTTCCTTTTCCGCCAGAGTAGCCACCCCAACCACTCTCTCGCCTTCGGTGAGATCGATCAGGCGGACACCTTGCGTGTTACGGCCGATGACCGAGATGCCGCGAACGGGGGTGCGAATCACCTTACCTCCGTCGGTGACCAGCATGATGTCGTCGTCGACCGTGACCATACGCACGCCGATGACTTTGCCGGTCTTCTCCGTCGTCTTCATCGTGATGATGCCTTTGCCGCCTCTCGACTGCAGACGATACTCTTCCATCTCGGTGCGCTTGCCGTAGCCTCGTTCCGAGAACGCAAGCAGCGAGGCAGCAGGATCGACGACGTCCATGCCCACCACGAAATCGCCTTGTTCGAGCGTGATGCCGCGTACACCGCCGGCCCCGCGTCCAATCGAACGCACGTCTTCTTCCTTGAACCGGATCGCCTGTCCTTCCCCGGTCGACAGGATGATCTCCTGCTGCCCGTCGCTGAGCCGCACCCCGATCACCTCGTCTCCCGCGTCGAGCGAGATGGCAATGATCCCGGCCCGCCGCGGATTGGCGTACGCCATGAGGTCGGTCTTCTTGACCGTGCCGTTCCTCGTAGCGAAGAGGATATAGCGACCTTCTTGGAACTCGCGCACCGCCAGGAAGGCCGAGATTTTTTCGTCGGCTGCCAGATTGAGCAGGTTGATGATCGCCTTACCGCGGGCCGCGCGCCCGGCTTGTGGAAGCTCGTGGACCTTGATCCAAAATACCTTTCCGGTGGTCGTGAAGAATAGAATGTACGCGTGCATCGACGCGACGAAGACGTGCTCGACGAAATCCTCTTCCTTGGTCGTCGCGCCGATTTTGCCGCGCCCGCCACGACGTTGAGCGCGGTAGACCGTGACTGGGTTGCGCTTGATGTAACCCTCGTGCGAGATCGTCACGACCATGTCTTCGTCGGCGATCATGTCTTCGATGGAGATGTCGCTGATCTCGTCGACGATCTGCGTGCGACGCTCGTCGCCGTGTTGTTTCTTTACCTCGTGGAGCTCGTCGACGATGATCTTGAAAACCTCGCGTTCGTCGCCGAGGATTTCCTTGTAGCGCGCGATCTGTTTCTGAACCTCCGCACGCTCCTCAAGAATCTTGTCGCGCTCGAGACCCGTGAGGCGTTGTAGGCGCATTTCGAGGATCGCTTGCGCCTGAAGCTCGGAAAGCTGGAATTGCTGCACCAGCCCGCCCTTGGCGGAGGCCGGGTCGGAGGCCTCGCGAATCAGTTTGATCACGGCATCGAGGTGATCGAGAGCGATCTTCAGGCCTTCGAGGATGTGCAAGCGTTCCTCGGCTTTGCGAAGCTCGTAGACCGTGCGGCGGGTTACGACGTCTTTGCGGTGGCCGACGAAAACCTGGAGCGCTTCCTTAAGGGTCAACAGCTTCGGGCGATTGTCGACGATCGCCAGCAGGATCACGCCGAACGATTCCTGCATCGGCGTCAGCTTGTAGAGTTGATTGAGAACGATGTCGGCGTTGGCGTCGCGCTTCAATTCGATGACGATGCGCATCCCCTCGCGGTCCGACTCGTCGCGCAGGTCGGAGATACCGTCGATCTTCTTCTCATTCACCAGTTCCGCGATGCGCTCGATGAGTTTCGCCTTGTTCACCTGGTAGGGAATCTCGTGAACGATGATCGACTCGCGGCCGGATTTCTTGTCGCTTTCGGTCGAAGCGCGCGCCCGCAGCTGCAAGATGCCTTTCCCTGTCTTGTAGGCTTCGCGAATCGCACCGCGACCGTGGATGAATCCAGCTGTCGGAAAATCCGGGCCGGGGATGTGCTGCATCAACTCGTCGATGCTGATCTCAGGGTTGGCGATCAACGCCACCAGGCCATCGACAACTTCATTCAAGTTGTGCGGCGGAATATTGGTGGCCATGCCCACGGCGATGCCCGTCGAGCCGTTGATGAGCAGGTTCGGGATGCGAGTCGGCAGCACGACCGGCTCGCGCAACGTGTCATCGTAGTTCGGTACGAAATCGACCGTCTCTTTGTCGAGATCCGCCAACATCTCGCTGGCGATGCGCGCCATGCGAATTTCGGTGTACCGCATGGCGGCGGGTGGATCGCCGTCGACGGACCCGAAGTTACCCTGACCGTCGACGAGCGGGTAGCGCATGGAGAAGTCCTGCGCCATGCGGACGATGGTGTCGTAAACGGCTACGTCGCCGTGTGGATGATACTTACCGATGACGTCCCCGACCACGCGTGCCGACTTCTTGTAGCCGCGGTTCCAGTCGTTGCCCAGATCGTACATGGCGTAGAGAACGCGATGATGCACGGGTTTGAGCCCGTCGCGCGCATCGGGCAGGGCGCGCCCGATGATCACCGACATCGCGTAGTCCATGTAGGACTGACGGATCTCGT
>JACQEN010000091.1 GCA_016200585.1 Deltaproteobacteria bacterium | reverse complement strand
TGTTCATCGAGCCTGGCCACTCTGCTGCCGGCAATGTCTGGCAACCTGTATTCAATCTCTCCGAACCTCCCGGTCGTGGTCGATGGGTTCTTTCCGAACAATCCGGCTCCACCCTTCCTGTACGGCGTACTCCTGCCCGGGCGCCTCGACTACTACTGTCCGGGCGGCCCAAGCAATTGCGTCGTGCCGAGAATCCTGGGCGATGCAATTTCTGTTCTTCTGGACACCCAGCCGGACGTCGCATTCTCTAGTCTGGGCTCCCAACATTTCATGCTCGTTATCGACGGAGTGGATGCTTTCAACACGCCAAGTGGGCCAGCAGAGGCCGTCGCATCAAATGCAGGGGGACTCCTGTTCAGAGAACTGAAGGACGCCCTCGATCAGGATCAAATCAACGGCAACCCTCCCTCGGCGGTAGCGAAATATTCGTTTCTCTACAATTCGGTCGCTACCACATGTGCGTCGTGGACCGTCGTCTCCGCCCGAGCCCTCGAACGCAATCCAGGCGGTGTTCTGGCGCAGGCAATCGCTGCGGCCTACCCGAATACCACGCCCGTCCAGGGCGGGCCGGATTCTCTGTGCGGCAATTGCGTGCTGTCTCCGGGAGAAACCTGCGACGACGGCAACATCGCCAGTAGCGACGGATGTTCCGGTAGCTGTCAGGTCGAGTCGTGCTTCGCGTGCACCGATACGCCGTCGAGTTGTACGCCGGCCGTCGGTTCCGCATGTGCCAGCGATGGCAATCCGTGTACGCTCGATCAATGCGACGGCACCGCCAACTGCACCCATCCGCCGGGCAATGCCGGCACCGAATGCCGCGCTGCCGCGGGCCTCTGCGACGTGGCCGAAACCTGTTCGGGCACCGACCCGGCCTGCCCGAATGATGCGTTCCTACCGAGTTCGACGGTGTGCCGCGCTGCAACGGACATTTGCGATGCCGCCGAGAACTGCAGCGGTGCGAGCGCCGCTTGCCCCGCCGACGCGCTCGCAGCGAGTGGCACGGTGTGCCGCAGTGCGGTAGGGCCGTGCGACAACGCCGAGCAGTGCACTGGAACCAGCGCCGCGTGCCCGCCGGATAGCCTGCTGCCCAACACCGCCGTGTGCCGCCCGGCAGCCGGAAGCTGCGACGTCGCCGAGAACTGCACCGGTAGCAGCGCCACCTGCCCGTCCGACACGCTCAAGCCCAGCGGCACCGCTTGCACCTCCGACGGCAACGTCTGCACCGACGACAAGTGCAACGGCAGCAGCGTCACCTGCCAGCACATCAACAACACCGCGCCGTGCAACAATGGTGACGGTTGTCCGGCCGACACCTGCTCCGGTGGTGTCTGCGTGCCGGTGAGCTGTCCGAGCGCCGATGCTGTCATTTACGCCGGTAAGCCGCTCAACGTCAGCATATCCAGCGGCGCTACCTCGGTGGCCAAGACCGTCGCCATCACCGTGCGCAACGCCGATGTCGTCGACCGCACCATCGCCCTGAGCGTCGATGCCAGCGGCTGCCCGATGGGTGTGGCCGGTCTGCCCGATTTCGTTCCCAGCACTCCGGTCGCCGACACCAGCATTCTTGTCCCGGCCGGCAAGACCAAGAAGGCCAAGCTGCCGCTGACCATCAACAGCACCGATTTCACCAGCTTCAACTTCAAGGCACCGACGCGCTGCACGTTGCTCGTCAGCGCTTCCGACGTCATCGCCGGCGGCAACAACGATCCGAGCCCGGCCAACAACGTGGCTGCGGTGGAAATCAACGTCATCGACAAGAACGATCCGGAACACAGCACCACAACGGTCCACGAGAGCGTGGTGAAGAGCGCCAATCCGACCAAGATCAACATCGGCCTCACCAAGCCATCCGCAACCAAAACCTTGTCGGCGACATTGGAGAACGCCGACTACACACCAACCGCGGAGAGCCCTGGCGACGTTATCTCCTTGAACGCCAGTACCACCTGCCCGGGCCTGATGTTGGGCGCGCCGGTGTGCGATTCCACGACGATGAGCAGCAGTGCGACCGTAAAGGGCGGCGCGACCAAGACGTGCAAGGTTACCGCCACGGCCGACGGCAATCAGATCTTCATCTCGAACAAGCTGTCACCGCTACGCTGCACGGTGACGTTTACGGCAACCGGTCCGAGCCCACAGGTCGCACCGCTCGATCCCAGCAACAACAGCACCGAGTTGGTGATCGACGTATTGGACAAGAACGACTGAAGCGTTGAAACACCGACGGTCCTCAAGGCCGAGGGGCAGCCATCAAGCGGACAACCTGTATACAAACCAGGAGGAAGAGTGATGTGGAAGATAGATTTGACGGCAGCAGCCTGCGGTACGCTCCTGTGGGCGGGGACCGTATTGGCGACGACGCCACAGCAGAGCTGCGACTATGCGCGCATTACGGAGTGGAAACGATACGTCTCCTGCAACGACACCGTCGTTGCGAAGATCGCGAAGGGCGTGGTTTTCGATGATTTCGCGGCCTTCGCGAAGTGCCGGCATGCGTATTTCAAGAAATGGACCGCGTTCCAAACAAAGGGGTCGTTGACTGGTAGTACGTGCATCGGCAGCCGATTGACCGACAACGGCACGACTGTCACGGACAATCTAACGGGCCTGGTATGGGAGAAGAAAACGAATGATGCCAGCGTCCATGACCAGGGCAACTTCTACTCGTGGAGCACGGGCTCGAATAACGAGGACGGTACCGCCTTCACCGGTTTTCTCGCGACCGTGAACGGCGGCGGTGGCTTTGCCGGGGCGAACGGCTGGCGGCTTCCCACATTGGTGGAGCTACAGACCACGCTGAAAGATTTCGCGTGCTCGGGTGCAGGCGCAGGCCCCACGTGCAGCTGCGGACCGGGGTTCCCAATCGCTCCGTGCATCGATGTCACGTTCGGCTCCCCGGCCAACGTAGATTTCTGCGGGTACTGGTCCACTGCAACCAATATTTCCGATCCGAGCCTCGGATTGGTCGTCGACGTTGGTGGTGGAGTAATCCAAGGGGCCGACAAGACGGCGTACATCTGCGTCCGAGCCGTACGCGGTGGCTTGTGAACCTATGTCGAGCGCGATCTGCCTCAGCTTGGCGTCGCCACCAACCCACTGCTCCTGCGGCGCCTGCTGACGATGGGAGCTGGCCTGGTCCTCTAGCTAATCGTGAACATTGTGCAGCTCGATGCACAGTTCACTGTGAAGGCAGCCGCACACCTCAGCTACGCTGAGGCGATTTGCGCATGGTCCCGATGGTCGTTGGGTGCTGGCACGCTGATTGGTTCAGCGATGCCTCAGCAAGAAGTTGTCATAGGGAGGTGCAGCGATGAAACGATCTTGGAGTGTGGCCCTTCTGTGTGCAGGCGGGACGTTGCTGGCGGCGCTGCCGGCGAGCGCGCTTGGTCCGAAGAAACTGAAGCAGCCGAAAGCTTTCCCGATTACGATTACGACGCCGGGTAGCTACGTCTTGATGAGCAACCTGGACGTCACCAAAACCGGCCAAGCCAATCCGGAAGACCTCAGCACCGCGAAGTCGAACGGCGGTACGCAAATCTCGGCGGCTGGGATTGCCGGTCAGAATATTTGCGATGGGGTACCCTGCCCGTAATGCCACCGAGCTGGTGATCGACGTCTTGGACAAGAACGACTGACATCGAACTGCCGACGATGAACCATCGACTATCGACTTGATCTCAATGGGGGCGAAGATGGTGCGGTGAGGCCGGAGGGATTCCCTTCACCTTGCCGCATCATCTTCGGGGGCAACGAGCAGGGTCGCTCCAAGCCGCTCCAAGCTGTCGGCACGCACGCCGGCGGCGCGCGCGTAGTCACACAGCGACCCATACTCGCGACGCAGGCGCTGCAGGAAGTCGATCATCGTCTCGGGCTCGGCGTGCAAGGTGTCGGCCGGCATGGCTTCGAGTGCCACTTCATAGCCCTTGGCCGTCGCCAGGCGGTCGATGATCTGGTTGAGATTTTCCTTCGTCAGCACGTAGTCGTTGACGATTTCGTCGTCGGCGACACCCAGTACGCCGAGCAGCACCGCGGAGATCACTCCGGTGCGATCTTTGCCGGCAGCACAGTGGTAGACCAGCGGTGCGTCGGCCTGGGCGATCGTCTCGATAACCCGCGCGATCGGCTGCATGGCGAACTTCGCCAGCAGGAAGTAACGATCGGCAAGCGTCATGGGATTGCTCGATACCTCCTGGCGCGTGTCGCCGTCGAACAGCGGCAGGTGATGAAAGTGCAGCGGCTCGTGCGCCAATGGGCCGCGACCTTCGATACGCAGCTCGTAGGTCGAACGCAGATCGATCACGTGGCGCAAGCCAACCTCGTCGCGCAGATACGCCACGTCGTGGCGTGTCAGGTGTTGCAGCGCGTCGCTGCGAAACAGCCAGCCGCTGCGTACAACGCGACCGTCGCCGGTCGGGTAGCCGCCGAGATCGCGAAAATTGAAACAGCCCTCGAGTTGGATGAATCCGCCCGTCAGTCGGGTTGCCTGTCCTCTGTCGTCGTTCATCTACGACTTCACCAACTCCGGCAACCGGCGTAGCATCATCGTTTGCGTCGCAAAGGCAACCAGCCGGCCTTGAGCGTCCCAAACCTCGCAATCGGCGGTGGCGTACCCGGCACGGGCACGGCGGGCGTGGACGTTGGTCAACAGCCATTGTGATGTCGTGTCTTCGAGGAAGTGGACGGTCAGGTCCAAGCTCGGCGCGTGAAACGGCGGATGGTGCGGACCGAGCTTTTGCAACAACGCTTGCGGCATGGTGTCGACAATCGGCGGCAAGGCTAATGGGTCGAAGCGGCCATCGGCCAACTGTTGATCGATCTTGTAGCGGAACCAGCGCGCCAAACGCGCCGGACCAGGCGTCCAGTCCGCCTCCCACCACGGCTCGCCGAGGGCAAGCCGGGTCTCGAAGTTCTGATAGAAGGTCGGCACCCAGTTGGTGACCGAACCGCGCGGGCGCTCAATGATCCGCGCTTCGTGCGGCTGTGGTACATCCGGCGGTGCCGCATCGGCAACCTCGATGCCGTCGCGGTCGCGGCCG
>JACQEN010000090.1 GCA_016200585.1 Deltaproteobacteria bacterium | reverse complement strand
TCGGCCTCGATGTTCACGTCACCGATACCTACTTCGTCGTGGCCCACTTCCACTATGTCATGGTCGGCGGGACGATCATGGCCTACCTCGGCGGCCTGCACTTCTGGTGGCCGAAGATCACCGGCCGGCTGTATCCAGAGATGTGGGCCCGCATCTCCGCCGCTACCGTGTTTCTTGGCTTCAACTTGACGTTCTTCCCGCAGTTCGTTTTGGGCTACCTCGGGATGCCGCGTCGCTACCACGTCTACCCCGATGAGTTTCAAATCCTCAATGTGATGTCGACGGCCGGGGCGTCGATCCTCGGTATCGGCTACCTCTTGCCGCTGGTCTATTTCGCCTGGTCGATGCGCTACGGCGCTCTGGCGCCGGCCAACCCATGGCGCGCGACCGGGTTGGAATGGCAGACACCGTCGCCGCCGCCGACCGAGAATTTCGACGAGACGCCGGTGGTTACGCAACCGGCGTACGCGTACGAGCTCCAGGAGGTGGGAGTTGTCTGACACCACTGCGGCCGTCGTGCACGATCACGCGCACCAATTCGACGACGCCGAACAGCAGTACAGCGCCTCCTCACTGGGAATGTGGGTATTCCTGGTGCAGGAGATCATGTTTTTCTCCGGCTTGTTTCTGACCTACGCGGCGTATCGTTACGCGCACGCCGGTGCCTTTGCACACGCCAGCCACCATCTCGACGTTACCCTCGGCACGATCAATACGGTCGTGTTGATCGGCAGCAGCTTGACGATGGCCTTGGCGGTGCATTCGGCGCAGATGGGTCAACGGCGGCCGCTGGTGACGTTCCTGTTCCTGACGCTCGTGCTCGGGTCGGTGTTCCTGGCCATCAAGTCGGTCGAGTACGGCCACAAGTTCGAGGAGGGATTGATTCCGGGACCGTGGTTTATGCCCACCGATCCCGACGCTGCCGAGCAGCAACTGTTCTTCTCGCTGTACTTTGCGATGACCGGCATGCACGCCCTGCACATGATCATCGGCGCGGTTGCACTGATCTATCTCATCGTGAAGTCCGCGGCCGGTCGCTACACCAGTGCCTACTACACACCGATCGAGATGTTCGGCTTGTACTGGCACTTCGTCGATATCGTCTGGATTTTCCTGTTCCCGTTGCTCTACCTGTTCGCCCGCCATTGAAGGAAAGATAATGAAACCCAAGCAGTCTTCCTGCTCCCGTCTGCCATCGCCCGTTTCCCGTCGAACACCGTGCTAGAGGATCGCACCATGTCCACCGGCCACGTCGTTTCCCTGAAAGTTTACTTCGCCGTCTTCACCGCCCTGATGGTGCTGACGGCGCTCACCGTCATGGCCGCCTTCGTCGACCTCGGGCCAATCAACAACGTGGTCGCGCTGACGATCGCTTGCACCAAGGCCAGCCTGGTGATCCTGTTCTTCATGCACGTCCGCTACAGCGATCGGCTGATTCAGCTGTCGGTGGCCACCGCCCTGCTATTTGTGTTGATCCTGATGGCCTTCACGCTCGCCGACCCGCTGACGCGCGCCTGGGTCCGGCCGGTCGTGCCGTTCGTGCGCTGAAACGTTGAACATGATTCGCAATCCGAAGCGACAATCATCCAGGGTAACGAACTCGGAGGACAGCACCCGCCGATAGAGGATCGTCGTAGCAAGAAGAAGGAGAGCCAGGCCCAGTTGGGTTTGTCGTGTCATAGCCGCGCTCTGCAAGGCGGAACCCTTGTACACCGGAGCGCCGAGATGGCAACGAGCAGCTTTGCACACCCCATACGTGGGGGAGCAGGGGCGTGGGCGGCCTTACAGTAGGGCGAGAGCTGCGCGCAATCCGTCGTCTACGCGTCGTAGTGCGGCGGTCGGAAGCTCACCGATCTGCTCGACGAGCTTGCCGCGATCGAGCGTGGTTACTTGGTGGCACAAGACGATGCTCTCTTTGCGCAGGCCACCGGTCCCTTTGGGGAGCGGGACGGCAGTCGGTCCCCGGCGTTGTTGCGCCGCGGAGGTGGAGAGCGGCGCAACGATAATCGAACGCCATCCTTCCACGCGGTTGAACCCGTCGTGAGACACGATGACAACGGGACGGCGTCCCGTCTGTTCGGAGCCCGATCGCGGTACGATGTCTGCCCAGAAGACGTCGCCGCGCTTCACTGCTTGCGCCGCCTACCGCGCAGGTGTTCGATGGCTGCCTGCTCGAGATCTTCGTCGAGGTCGGCCGAGGTTCCCGCCATCTCGGTGGCATAGGTCGCGATCGCTTCGTGGACGGCCTGGCGCTCGCGCTCGTCTACCCAGGCCTCGATCGCCTGCCGTGCCAGACTCGTGGCGGGTCGCTTGGTTCGGGTTGCGACGGCACGCAGGCGATCATGAAGGGTCTCCGGCAGGGGCACGTGCAGGTTTCGATGTACTCTGGGTTTCATGGCAGAATTTATGGCAAGAAAATATGGCTACTACAACACGCGTCCCGTCCCCGATCAAATCAAGATGTCGGGATTGGGCTTGGCATCGGAGCCCACACGTGTGGGGCTATCGGCTGACCCGAGCTCGCCTTCAATCGCACTCAGCGCGACAGCTTCAGCATCCAGCCGAACATGCGGCTGTGACGTTTGGTGTACGGCGGGTAGGCGAAGTGCAGCAGCGAGAAGGTCGGGTTGGTGAACACCGGGCGCAGCTTGCTGAACTCGAGGAAGCCTTCGTAGCCGTGGTACTGGCCCATGCCGCTGGCACCGATGCCGCCGAACGGCATGTCGTGTTGCGCCACGTGCAGGATGCAGTTGTTGATCGTCACGCCGCCGGAGATGGTGTTGTAGAGCAGCTTGTCCTCGGTCGCCTTGTCGTTGGTGAAGAAGTAGAAGCCGAGCGGACGATCCTTCGAGTTCACGTAGGCGATGACTTCGTCGAGGTTGTTGTACGTCTTCACCGGTAGCAGCGGTCCGAAGATCTCCTCCTGCAGGATGATCATGTCTTCGGTCGGGTCGAGCACCAGGTGCGGCGGTAGCTTGCGCAGCAGGTCGTTGGGTCCGGCGTTCGGCACCAAGGGTACGATCTGCGCTCCCTTGCGCTGCGCGTCGTCGAGCGTGGCGCGCAAGCGACGGTACGATTTTTCGTCGATCACGGAGGTGTAGGCGCGCTCATTGGTATCGGGGTAGCGCTGGGCAACGATGCGTTTGGCGGCCGCAACGAAGGCGTCGCGCTTGTCGGCCGGAATGTACAGGTAGTCGGGCGCCAGACAGGTCTGTCCGGCGTTGACCAGCTTGCCGTAGAGAATGTCGGCAGCGGCCTTGTCGACGTCGTAATCGGGGCAAATCACGGTCGGTGATTTGCCGCCCAGCTCGAGTGTTACCGGGGTGAGGTTCTCGGCCGCCGAACGCATGACCGTGCGCCCGGCGTCGGCGGAGCCGGTGAAAATGATGTGATCGAAGGGCAGGGTGGAGAACTCCTTCGCCGGTACGCCAGGGAGAATGGCAACCGTGTCTTCGTTGAACTGTGCCGAGAATTTCTCATGCAGCAAGCGGCAGAGATTCTGCGAGTTGCTTGCCATCTTGATCATGGCGCGGTTGCCGGCGGCGAGAACGCTGGTGAGCGGGCTGACGGTGAGAAAGAGCGGGTAGTTCCACGGCGAAACGATCCCGACCAGTCCTTTCGGTTGCGGGATCACCCGGTTGCGACCGGTAAAGAACGTCGGGGCGACGTGCCGGCGCTGCGGCTTCATCCATTTGCGCAGCTTCTTGCGCGTGTAGCGGATGCCGTCGACGCAACCGAAAATTTCGAGCATCTTGGATTCTTCCGCCGAACGATGGCCGAAGTCGCGGTTGATAGCGTCGGCAATCGCCTCGACGTTGTCGAGGAGAATCCGTTCGAGCTTGGCGAGATTGGCGAGACGCTCCTCAAGGCTCGGATACGGATGGCGGAGATAGGCGCTGCGCTGCAAAGTGAAGACGCGTTGTGCCTCGGTTTCGACAATATCGAACGAACGCAGTTGTGCCGTTTGAGCCATTCAATCCTCCTGAGAAGGACCTATTGTCGCGCCGCGCGGGTCCAGACTCAAGGGACGGGCGCGGAGATTTCGGACTCGAGCTGGTCCGGGCGAGCTTTGGAACGGCGTAGGGTCGCTCGTCGAGGTTGGCGAGGTCGCAGAGCGGTCGCAATTGCTCCGCACCGAGCTTACCGGCGCCGCGTCGTAATCCCCCCTTCCAGGGGACCTGGGGACCTCAGCCTAGGAGCGGACGGCCGTTCAGCCTGTCCAATTTCGAATCGCTTGGTCAACCCAGGGTGCTCGTTTCGAGTACGGTGGCACCATTAGAACAGGAATCAAGAATCACCTTGGACGACGCAAATGACTGCCCCGTGCTGCGCGCTTAGCTGGTACGGCTCATGCGTCGCTACGGGTCTCCCGTGTCGTGCGGAGGCTTATCTATTTCCGGGGAAGGGTTGGGACGCGCCCGTGATACGTACATCCGGCGTCGACCGGAGGACACCATCTTGTATGGGATCGTGCGCCAGCATCTCGAAAACTTCCTGGCGGAGGCGCGCCAGCGTAGCGACGGTCGGGGGCTGCCGCAGTTCGTCGACCGGGAATTCCGCGAGTTCTTGCGCTGCGGTGTCCTGGCTTACGGCTTTGCCCGCTTTCGGTGTTACGATTGCACGCGCGAAATCTTGGTTGCCTTTTCGTGCAAAGGTCGCGGCTTCTGCCCGTCGTGTTGCGGGCGGCGCATGGCCGAATTGGCTGCTCACCTGGTCGACGGCGTGCTCGGCGGCCTGCCGGTGCGGCAATGGGTGCTGACGCTGCCGTATCGACTGCGCTACGCGCTGGCGTGGGATCACCGATTGTGTCGTGCAGTGCTGGCGGTGTTCGTCCGCGCCGTGCTCGGGTTCGAGCGACGGCGTGCGGCGCAACGAGGAATTCGCGGCGGCGTTGGCGGAGCAGTAACGGCCATCCAGCGCTTCGGGTCGGCGCTGAACACGAATGTTCACTTCCACACCCTGGTGGTGCAGGGCGTGTTCGTCGAGAAGGCCGACGGGACGCTGCGTTTTGTTCCATCGCCTGCACCATGCGATTCCGACATCGTGAGCCTGCTGGCGACGGTGCGGCGTCGCATCATGCGTCTGGTCAAACGCCACGGCATCGATCTGGAACAACCAAGCACTGAGGATGATTCGGGTGACGAGCGGCTTCTAGAATACCCGCTGTATGCCAAGATTCAGGGTGCCGCTGTGGTTGGCCGAGTTGCCACGGGGCGGCGAGCCGGTGCACGGGTGGCGCGTGTCGGGCAATCGATTTACCCGACCGAGCCAAAGGCGAATGAGTCATTGCACGCTCACATCGAAGGTTTCGATCTGCATGCTGCCGTTGCCGTTCCGGCGGGGGATCGGAAGCGGTTGGAACATCTGTGCCGCTATGCGCTTCGACCACCGCTTGCCCAAGAGCGGCTTGAGTTGACGGCTGACGGGAAAGTCGTGCTGCGGCTACGCCGCACTTGGCGCGACGGAACACGCGCGATCTGTTTCGAGCCGCTGGAGTTGCTGGAGAAGCTTGCGGCGATGATTCCGAAGCCGCGGATCAATCTCCTCATCTATCACGGCGTGCTTGCACCGCATGCGCGGCAGCGCTCCGCTGCGGTACGGCGAGCGCACGAAGGGGCGCAGCGCGAACGCGTCTCACCGGGCGAGGGCAGCGCCCCTGGGCCGGTTGACCTCCCTGGAACAGCGCAGGGTATTGAGACCGTGACTTCAGGGATCGCGGTCGCCGGCCCACCAGGGACCGGCACCTCGCCGCGTCCGCCGCCAGGCTACACGCGACCGAAGCACTACGCCTGGGCCGATCTGCTGCAGAGGACCTTCTCGATCGACATTCTCGAGTGTCCGGAATGTGGCGGCAGGCTGCGCTTCCTGGCGACAATCGAGACTCGCGCCATTGTCGAGAAGATCCTGCGGCACCTCGGGTTGCCCGTCGAGGCTCCGGCACCGGCACCCGCACGAGGCGCAGGCTGGCTTCGTGGCGTTGACGCGCCTCAGCACTGGACCGGCGACTAGCCGGCAGGGCAGCGGTGTACCCGTCGTAGCCTCATAGGTGCCCAAATGACCGGCGCGGGCGCCGATCGGTGCCGATTCTCGCGCTGACAGATCGCCTCCAGCGCTCGTTGACAGGCGGTTTGTCCGCCCCGTATACGGTCAGTAAGGAGAATTCGCAAGGTCCGATACCTACCCGTTATGGGGCTTTACCCGTTAATCCTGCCTTTCCGCTTCCGCCGACTCAAGGGACGAGCGCAGAGATTTGGGTTGAGCCGGTGGGTGAGCCTTGGATCGCCATTTGACGTGCAGCAGCGCGACACGCCACCGCATCTCAACGCGTGCTCCGTTCAACGCGTGGTTCATTTGCCTGATCGGAATTTGCGAACGGGCCGACGGCGGTTCTCCTTGCCACGTGCGTTCCCACGCATCCTCGTTTGTGCAGGCGGCAAATCTCTGAACACGTCGGTTTTCAGCAACGCTTGCCAACCTGCGTCGAAGCTCTCGGTGAAATCGACCATCTGAATCGCATCCAGAGTCCACGAGAGCTTTGGCCAGTCGCACTCCCGATATACGGCAGGAACTATTCGCTTCTCGTAGCGCCGGTTATTCAATGCATACAACAGCTCTCGTTTTACCCACTGCGACTTCACCGCCGCGGGCGACAAGACGAGGACGAAGCAGTCACAGCGCGTTAGCGCCTCGCCGATCTCGTCGTGCCATTGTTGCGCTCCGACGATGTTCGAAGCGCTGTACCACACCTTCAGTCGGGTGGAACGCAGCGCGGCGGCGAGACGTGTTGCGAACGAACGGTTTGCAGAGGCGTGCGAAAGGAAAATCTCGCTGGGGAGCGCAGACGCCCGCCGCGGCACTATTCGACCTCGTGTCGTTGCTCGAGAGCTTCGATTACCTCGCGGCTAACTTTGCGATGATCGCTAGACACTCGAATCGGCTTTAGCGTGTTCAAGATCCACGGCATCTCATTCGTAGTCTTGACGACGACAGGGACGAGTCGTTTCGCATATTTCTCTGACCCAAGAGCAAACTCGATCTCCCGTTTCACCCACCGCGATTTCGCTGACGACGGGGAAACGATCACCACCATCGCGTCCGAATCCTCGAGCGCACTCGAAACCTCTTTCGCCCAGTTATCGCCTGGCAACAGATCTCTGTCGCTCCAGACGGTGAGCCCGGCGGCAGACATGTCCTTCGTCAACGCATCCGCGAGCGCGGCGTCGTCTTGCGCGTAGCTCAAGAAAACTCGCAAGGGCTTCTTCATGGCTTTACTCTACGGCACCACGCCGGCGCCCGCAATGTCTCACGTCAGCGCCAAGTCTGCATTTGGGAGTCCGGCCGGACCGCCCCGTAGTGTTTCACTCCGAGCTGGGTGATCAGCAGGGCGGCTCCGGCCATCGTGACCCCCTTCAGGAAGAACGAGGTCTGGATCCGCCGCATCTGTTCGTCCGGGGACGTCATGCCGACGCCGTGGACGGTGACCGTCACCGGCACCAAGAAGATGAAGATCAGCCACGCACCCAGTCGCGGGTAGCGGTTGGTCAGCACCAATGCTGCGCCGAGCAGCTCGACGACTCCGGAAATCATCACCCAGAACGGACGGAACGGAATCGCCGCCGGCATCAACGACGCGTAGCTGTTGAGGTCGGTGAAGTGGGTGATCCCCGACAAGAAGAAGATGAGGGTGAACATCACACGCCCGGCCAGGGCGATCCCCGGATGAAGGACGAAAACATCGCCTTGCTTCTCTGCTGCCGTCATGGTCCCCGCTCTCCTTTAGCCCCAGCCTCGCTACAAGAGGCCCGGGCGCAACGCAAACGACTCGACCTGCGCAGCGCCGGGCGAGGCTCGCCTCTGCGACCTCTCTCCATGCGTTTCGAGGTCCGAATCCTGCCGAATAGCCCCTGAATTTTCGCGGCTGCGACAGCTCCGACGTGGTCTTCCTGCATCTGGGATTGCCCTGCGGGGATGATGGTTCTCGGGCTCGGGCGGGCATTGCGCGTTGCTGGGCACACAACCTGCTGAGTAGGGGATCGACCGTTCAAAGGGGAGCCCGCGCCTGAGGCGCGAGGGATGGTCGGAGGAAGCAACCGGACAAACGAACGTGGAGCATCCGAATGGCGAATAAGACAGCTGGCGGAGTGGAAACCTATGAGTACGGGGTCGTGCGCGCCTTTGCGCTCATGACCTTGGTTTGGGGTATCGTCGGGATGCTGGTCGGCGTCATTCTCGCCGCTCAGCTCATCTGGCCCGACCTGACCTACGGTGTGCCGTGGTTGAGCTACGGGCGCTTGCGCCCCCTTCACACCAACGCAGTGATCTTTGCGTTCGGCGGCTCGGCTCTCTTCGCGGCCTCGTACTATGCGGTTCAGCGCACCTGCGGTACGCGACTGTTCTTGCCGGGCCTGGCCAGGTTTACCTTCTGGGGCTGGCAGCTGATCATTGTGTTGGCCGCGATCACATTGCCATTGGGCTATACCACGGCGAAAGAATACGCCGAGCTCGAGTGGCCGATCGACATTTTGATCACCGTCGTCTGGGTGGCCTATGCGGTCGTCTTCTTCGGCACCGTCGCCAAGCGGCGCGTACAGCACATCTACGTCGCCAACTGGTTTTTCGGCGCCTACATCCTGACCATCGCCGTTCTCCACGTCGTCAACAGTCTCGAAGTGCCGGTGAGCTGGTTCAAATCGTATTCGATCTACGCCGGCACGGTCGATGCCATGGTGGAGTGGTGGTACGCGCACAACGCCGTCGGCTTCTTCCTCACCGCCGGTTTTCTCGGAATGATGTACTACTTCGTGCCGAAGCAAGCCGGCCGGCCGGTGTATTCGTACCGGCTTTCCGTGGTGCATTTCTGGGCTTTGATCGGCATCTACATGTGGGCCGGTCCGCACCATCTGCACTACAGTGCCCTGCCCGACTGGGCACAGACCCTCGGTATGGTGTTCTCGGTGATGCTGTGGGCGCCGTCGTGGGGCGGCATGATCAACGGCATCATGACTCTCTCCGGCGCTTGGGAAAAGCTGCGTACCGACCCCATTCTGCGTTTCATGATTGTCGCCCTGTCGTTCTACGGCATGTCGACGTTTGAAGGGCCGATGATGTCGGTGAAGAGCGTCAACGCTCTGTCCCACAACACCGACTGGACGATCGGCCACGTCCACTCGGGCGCGCTCGGCTGGGTGGCGATGATCTCAATCGGCAGCATCTATGCATTGATTCCGCGCTTGTACGGGCGCGAGCGCATGCACAGCACGAGCCTGATCAACGTCCACTTCTGGTTGTCGACGATCGGTGTGGTCTTCTACATCGCCTCGATGTGGATTGCCGGGTTGATGCAAGGCCTGATGTGGCGCGCGGCCGGGGACGACGGCATGCTGACCTACAGCTTCGTCGAAGCATTGGCGGCGACGCACCCGTACTACATCGGCCGCCTGATCGGCGGTGTTATCTATCTCAGCGGCATGCTGGTGATGGCCTACAACGTCATCAAGACGATTCAGCTGGCGCCGGCCACGGAGCCCGAGCCGGTGGCTCTGGCCATGCCTGTGCGAGCGGTTTCGGCAGCGGCTGCGAGTTGAATCGGACTTTCGAGGGCGACGCGTATGGAGCACCAAGTCATCGAAAAGCGAATCGGCCTGATGGGCCTTCTGATCATCGTGGTCATCAGTTTCGGCGGCATTGCCGAGATCATCCCTCTGTTCTTCCAGTCGGAGGTGATCGAACCGGTAGCCGGGTTGAAACCTCCGGCGGCATTGGCCTTGGAAGGTCGCGACGTCTACATCCGCGAAGGTTGCCACGTTTGCCACACCCAGATGGTGCGGCCGCTGCGCGCCGAAACCGAACGTTACGGCCACTACTCCGTTGCCGGCGAGTCGGTGTACGAACACCCATTTCTTTGGGGCTCGAAGCGCACCGGTCCCGACCTGGCGCGTGTCGGCGGCCGCTACAGCAACGAATGGCACCGGCTACACCTGCTCAATCCACGCGATCTCGTACCCGAGTCGAACATGCCGGCCTTTCCCTGGCTTGCCGAAGCGCAGCTCGACGGCTCGCAGACCGCGGCGAAGATGCGTGCCCTGCGCTCTGTCGGTGTTCCGTACGGCGACGACGAGATCGGTGAAGCTGCCGAGGCGGTGAAGGGACATACGGAGATGGAAGCGCTCATCGCCTATCTGCAATCGCTTGGGACGGCATTGAAGTCGGCCCGATGAGGGCTTGAGGGTTGGAGACGTCGATGAATCTTGAAAGCATTTCCAGCTTGGGAACCGTGGTTTTGATGAGTGCATTTGTCGCACTTTGCTTTTGGGCCTACAGCCCGCGCCGGCGCCGGCAGTTCGATGAGGCGGCGCGTCTAGCGCTCGACGACGACAAAACCGCCGAGCGGACGCTTTGCCCGCCAATCGCATCGCACGGTCCACCCGCGGTTGAAACCGCGGGCTACTCAAAACCAAGCCTGCTCGAAGCAGGCTCCCCGCCCCAACCCTTCGTCGGGGTGGGTGGGGAGTCACCTTCAGGCGACTTGGCTGCGAGTAGCCGGCGAATTCATTCGCCGGGCGGGAAGCAATGGGCGGGCAAAGACCGCCGAGCGGAAGGGGGCCAACTGCCATGACTAGCGGTTGGAGTATCTACGTCATCGTTCTGGTCGTTGCGAATATCGTCGGGGCGGCCTGGCTGCTCTTCTGGGTGCGCAGCACCAGCGGCGGCGCATCCGGCAAGCCGCAGTCGCTGGGCCACGACTTCGACGGCATCCAGGAGCTCAACTCGCCGTTGCCGTTGTGGTGGGTCTACCTGTTCCTCGGCACCATCGCCTTTGCGGTCGGCTACCTGATTTTTTACCCGGGGCTGGGCTCGTTTGCCGGTGTACTCGGTTGGAGCTCCGTGAAGGAACACGACCAAGACGTTGCCGAAGCGCAGGCCCACTACGGACCGATCTTTGCCGCCTATGCGGCCAAGCCGATCAGCGAGCTTACGAAAGATGATGCCGCTCTGCACATCGGCCAACGACTGTTCGCTAACAACTGTGCGCCGTGCCACGGCTCCGACGCTCGCGGCGGTCTCGGCTTTCCAGATCTCACCGATAACGATTGGAAATGGGGCGGCGAGCCGGAGACCGTCGAGAAGACGATTCTCGACGGGCGCAAGGCAATGATGCCGGCGTTCGCTCCGGCCCTCGGTGGTCCGCAGGGTGTCGAGTCGGTCATCGCCTACGTCATGACGCTGAGCGGCCGTAAAGCCGATGCGCAGCTTGCCGAAGCAGGCAAACCGAAATTCATGCAGATTTGCGCTGCCTGCCACGGTCCGGAAGGCAAAGGCAACCCGGTCGTTGGCGCCCCCAACCTGACCGACAACATCTGGTTGTACGGGGGCTCGCACGATGCGATTGCCGAAGGGCTTGCCAAGGGTCGTTTCGGACAGATGCCGGCGCACCGTGATGTCCTCGGCGCTGAGAAGGTCCACCTGGTGGCATCGTACGTCTACAGCCTTTCGCACGGGTCGAGCAATTGAAGTGAAGCGATAAACCATGCCGGCGATGCCCGCTTCCAAGATCGAGAGCTCAGCTCCAGATCCGACCGGTTTCGCGAGCGATGTTGCGCTCTACGCCAAGCGTCGCAAGATCTATCAACGCGAAGCGCACGGGAAGTTTCAGCAGCTGCGAACCGTCACGCTGTTTGTGCTGGCCGGATTCTTTCTCGCCGTGCCGTGGTTCAACTGGCATGGCCGGCAGGCCGTGTGGTTCGACCTGCCACAACGCAAGTTCCATCTGGTGGTGCTGACGTTCTGGCCGCAGGACTTCATCTACCTCTCCTGGCTGCTGATCATTGCTGCGATGAGTCTCTTGTTTTTCACCACCCTCGCAGGACGTCTGTGGTGCGGGTACGCCTGCCCGCAAACCGTGTGGACCAAGTTCTACATGTGGATCGAATGGCTCACCGAGGGCGATCGCAATGCGCGCATCCGCCTCGACCGCGGCCCGTGGACGCGCGATAAGCTCGTACGTGGAGCCGCCAAACACTTCCTGTGGTTGGTTCTGGCGTTTGCCGTCGGCATCTCCTTCGTCGGCTATTTCGACCCGCTGCGCAGCTTGCTGTCGCGCCTGGCGACACTGCAGCTGACGGTAACCGAGATGATCGCCGTCGCCGTTGCCAGCTTGGCGCTGTACTTCGATGCCGGTTTCATGCGCGAACAGATTTGCCTCTACGCCTGTCCGTACGCTCGCTTCCAGGGTGCCATGTTCGACACGTCGACGCTGACGATCTTCTACGATCGCGAGCGTGGCGAGCCGCGCGGGCATCGCAATCGCAAGGATGCCGGGAAGGGTCTTGGAGATTGCGTCGATTGCCACGTGTGTGTCGACGTCTGTCCGACCGGCATCGACATTCGCAACGGTACTCAGTACCAGTGCATCGGCTGTGCCGCCTGCATCGATGCTTGCGACGAGGTGATGGACAAGGTCGGATCTTCCCGCGGCCTGGTGCGCTACGCCACTGAGGAGAGTCTGGCCGGGAAGGAGGTGCGGATCCTGCGCCCACGCCTGATCGCCTACGGTAGCGTCTTGACCATCATGATCGTCGCTTTCACCTACGGCCTGAGCCAGCGGATCCCGCTGCGCCTCGACATCCTGCGTGACCGGGCGCGCGTCTTTCGGGTGACCAGCGAAGGTCTGATCGAGAACGTCTACACGCTGAAGATCATGAACATGGACGAACAGGATCACTCCTACCGCATCGGCTTGGCCGACGGTCACGAGCTGCGCCTCGTCGCACCGGCGACCGTCTTCGTGCAGGCCGGCCAGATCGCCGCCGTGCCGGTTCGATTGCAAGCCGAGCCCGATGAGCACGAACACGAACGCCGCGCGCGCCAGGTGACATTCACCGTGCAAGCCGACGACCAAGCTCGTTTGGCTGTGCGCGGCGAATCGCGCTTTCTGATGCCGGCCGGAGGGTCGACATGAGTCCGCAACCGCGTCCCTGGTACGTCCAGTTCTGGCCGTGGTTCCTGATTGCTCTGCCGGCGGCGAGCGTGGTCTTCTGTGTCGTTTGCCTGTTCCTGGCCGTGCGCGGTGCCGACTCTCTGGTGCGCGACGATTGGTACAGTAGCGGTGCCAACATCAACCGTGAGCTAGGTCTCGATCGGGAAGCAGTGCGGCGCGAGATTTCGGCGACGCTCGAGGTCGATCGTAGCGGTGATCTCGCGGTCGCCGTGCAGGGGCACGGAGTCGACAACGAATCGCAACTCGTGCTCGACCTCGGCCATCCGACGCAAGCCAAACGCGACCTTTCTCTGCCGCTGGCGCGATCGAGCGACGGTAGCTTTCACGTTCAACTTCCGCCCGGGCTCGCCGGTGCTTGGTACGCCGTCTTGACATCGCCGGCGCGCAACTGGCGCCTGCGCTCACGGATCAAATTGCCCGGCGTCGGGCAGCAGCACCTGGTGCCGGCGAGCTGAAGCGCGCGATGAGCGAAACGTGCTTTCATTGCTCTCTGCCGATCCCCGCCGGCAGCCGCTTTGGCGTGACTCTCGACGGTGTCTTTCGGCAAATGTGCTGCCCCGGTTGCGTCGCCGTCGCCGAGATCATTCTGTCGACGGGGCTCGACCAGTACTATCGTTACCGGAACGAGCCGGCACCGAGCTTGCGCGACCAGACGCTGCCTGACGCCGAAGAGCTGGCGCGCTACGACCGCCCGGCGCTGCAGAAGATCTTCGTTCGCCGGGAAGGCGAGCTGCGGTTCATTACTCTGGCGATCGACGGCCTGCGCTGCGCCGCGTGCGTGTGGTTGATCGAGCAGCACCTGCGACGCCAGAATGGCGTCGTCGACATCGCCGTCAGTCTGACCGCGCAACGCGCCGAGCTGACCTGGAACGAAGCGGCGACACGGCTCAGCACCGTGCTTGGCGCACTGGCGCGCATTGGCTACCGGGCCTATCCGTATCAACCCGCTTTGCAGGAAAGCGCCCGTCAGGCCGAACATCGCGATGCGTTGAAGCGCTTGGCGGTTGCCGGTCTAGGCATGATGCAGGTGATGATGTTCGCCGTCGGTTTGTATGCCGGCGCCATCCAGGGGATTGCCGACAACTACCGCGATTTTTTCCGCTGGGTGAGCGCGATCATGTGCGCACCCGTCGTCGGCTATGCGGCTCTGCCGTTCTTCAGCGGCGCTTGGCGCGATCTGCGACGCCTGCGCGCCGGAATGGATGTGCCGATTGCGCTGGCCATCGGCGGTACGTATGCCGCGAGCTTGGCGGCTGCCGCCACACGCCGCGGCGATGTCTATTTCGAGTCGATTGCCATGTTCGTGTTTTTGATCTTGCTCGGACGCTTTCTCGAGATGCGCGGCCGTCATCGCGCCGCCCGCTCGGTCGAGGGCGCGCTACGCAGCACGCCGAAGTGGGCTTTGCGCCTCGACGCCAACGGTAGCCAAGCCGTCTCCGTGTACGAGCTGGAGATCGGCGATCGCGTCCTGGTCAAGCCCGGCGAAAGCTTTCCGGCGGACGGCTGCGTGGTCGACGGCAGTGGTTGGGTCAATGAGGCGATGCTGACCGGTGAGCAATGGCCGCGCGCCAAAGGCGTTGGCGATCCGGTCGTCGGAGGCACTCAGAACGGTGAAAGTCCGCTGACCTTCGTCGTCGAACGCGTCGGCGCCGAAACAACGCTTTCCAGTATCGTCCGCCTGGTTGACCGAGCGGCGCGCGAGCGGCCGGCGATCGCCGAAGTCGCCGACCGTGTGGCGCGCGTCTTCGTTCCGGTGGTGATCGTGCTGGCAATTCTTGTGGGCGCAATCTGGTGGCAAATCGACTCGTCGCGGGCGCTGTGGGTGACTCTGTCGGTTCTGGTCGTGAGTTGCCCGTGTGCCCTTTCCCTGGCGACTCCGGCGGCATTGACGACAGCGACAGGTCAACTGCTACGCCGCGGTCTGCTCGTGACTCGCGCCCATGTTCTCGAAGGACTGGCGCGTGCCACCCACGTCGTCCTCGACAAGACCGGAACGCTCACCGCAGGACGTTTCCAATTGCAACGCGTTGCGCCGTTCGGGGCTGCGAGCGCCGCCGACTGTCTCAATCTGGCGCGCCAACTGGAGAGTTACTCGGAACACCCGATTGCAAAAGCGTTTGCAGGGGCGTCCGGCGATCCGGCGGCCAACCTCAGCAACGTGCGTGCGGTGGTTGCGCGCGGCATCGAAGCGAAGGCGAACGGGGTGGTGGTGCGCATCGGCGCCGCGGAATGGGTTGCGGACTTGTGGAAGCCCGCGCCTGCGATGTCGTTCGATTCCCCCGCAGCCGGCGGTTCCGGCGTGCTCCTCGGCAGCAGCAGCGGACCTTTGTGTTGGTTCGAGCTCAACGATGCACCGCGGCCGCAGGCGGCGCGGACGTTGCAGCGCTTGCGCGATCTGGGTTTGGAGCTGCATGTCGTGAGTGGAGATGACGCGGTCGCTGTCGAAAAGCTGGCCCGGCAGCTCGGCATTCGGCACGCAGTTGGTCGCGCACTGCCGCAGGACAAACTGGAATACGTGCGTGCTCTGCAGCGTGACGGCGCCGTGGTGATCATGGTTGGCGATGGCGTGAACGACAGCCCAGGGCTCGGCGGAGCGCAAGTGTCGTTGGCGTTGGGGAGCGGAACCGACATCGCGATGACTGCTGCCGATAGCGTGCTGATGCGCGACGACTTGGAGGTTGTCGCCGAGGCGATTTTGACGGCGCGACGAACCCGATCGATCATCGTTCAGAACCTTGCATGGGCCGTCGCCTACAATGTCGTTGCTCTGCCGTTGGCAGCCTGCGGCTTCGTTGCCCCCTACTGGGCCGCGTTCGGGATGTCGTTGAGCTCGTTGATCGTGGTGACCAACGCTCTGCGTTTGGGGCGTTCTCGTGGTGACGGATCCATGCAAGTCTCACGACCTTTGTGGACGGCTCAGCGAATCGAGGAGGGCGCATGAACAGCATCTACTTCCTCGTCCCGTTGGCGGGCGTGCTGTTGGTCATCGCCGTTGCGGCTTTCTTCTGGGCCGTGCGTGCCGGACAGTTTGACGACCTCGACACCCCTGGTATGCGCGTCTTGTTCGACGACGATGAGCCGCCGAGTTCTCGCCTGCCGCTCGATCGGAGCAAAGAATGAATGAGCTCGGCTTCGTCGTCAGCGGGTTCGCGCTCGGCTTCCTTGGCAGCACGCACTGCGTCGCCATGTGCGGCGGGTTTGCCGGAGCGCTGTCGATGGCCTTGCCGGCGCGGCGGCAGACGCCGTCGAACCTTCTCTTGATGCACGGCATTACGAGCACCGGCCGGTTGACCAGCTATGCGATTGCGGGCGCGTTCAGCGGCGCGCTCGGGTCGTTGATCAGTGACATCGTTGGAGCGTACGGTAGCCACTTCCTGCGCCTTGCCGCCGGCGTGCTGGTGCTGCTTCTCGGCCTCTACCTTGCCGGCTGGTCGACGGCGCTGGCGCGTCTGGAGGCCATGGGTGGTCGCGTCTGGCGGCGTATCAACTCACTGGTCGGGCGCCAACGGCCGAGTGATCCATTTGCTGCGGCGTTTGTGTTTGGGATGGTTTGGGGCTGGCTACCGTGTGGACTCGTCTATACGGTCCTGGCACTCGCGGCTACGACCAGTCACGCATCCGAAGGCGCGTCGCTGATGCTGGGCTTCGGTGCCGGTACGCTTCCGATGATGCTGGTGACCGGCGTCGTTACCGGCAGGATTCCGACTCTGCTGCGCCGACCGGCTTCGCGCCGGTTGGCCGGAGCACTGATGGTGGTCTTTGGGGCGTGGACGATCGCCGCGACGACGGTGATGCACCACGGCGGTAGTGCATCACCGGAACCGTGTGCCTCCCACTTCAGAAATCCGGGTTGAGCGTTTGCGACGGTCGCGAGATCTCAGTCGACCAGTTACTTGAGTGTCAGCTGGACTTTTTTCCCATCGACCCTGACCTCGACCTTGCCCTCGCGCGCCAACCAACCGATGGCTGCGTAGAACACATCGCTTGGAAGCTTTGCCTTGCGCTTGATCGCATCCACGGCTCCAGCGCCATGGGCGTCGAGGTAGCGCCATAGCTCGCCGGCTGCGTTGCCGATGTCTTCGATGCTCGAAGTAGATTCGCTGGAGGTTGATTTTGTCTTGCTGCCAGATGTGCTTGTCATTTTCGACCTCGCCTGCAAAGCAAGAGTTTCGCCCAAAGCCTTAGGGGGACGGATCGCGTTGCTACAGCTTCACCCTGCGTAGCTGCCGCTGCTCGCTTGGGCAAGCACAAGATTCACTGCCTGCCATTGCGGCAGCGGCAGAGAGAGGGGGAGGACGGTAGGCTCAGCTACAGCCTGTGCTCTTCCAGCGAGGCTTCGTTGGCAAGCATCGTTACGAAGGCGTCGAGAATATCGGAGCGTGCGACGATCCCTACCAGCTTTTGACCGTCGAGTACCGGGAGAGCCCCGATGCGTTCTTTGCGCATCCGGCGTGCTGCTTCGATCATCGTATCTTTGGGGCCGACGCTGATGATGTGAGGAGTCATGATCGTCTCGACCGTGATTCGTTTCGGGTCATCGTCGGCGCCGCGGTGGCCGTTGCGTGCCGCCGCAAACACCGAGGGATAGGCGTCGCGCAGATCGCGATCGGTTACGATTCCCACCAGATGCCCGCCAATCACCACGGGTAGCTGATTCACCCGAGCACTTTCCATTAGCTCCCTTGCGTGCTGGATGGAATCCAGCGGCCGTACGCAGTGAACGCGTCGGGACATGCATTGCTCGACGACCATGAAGCAACCTCCTCGGCCCATTAAGTTCCAAGAATCTTGCCACCGGAGAAGGCGCACCGCGTCGGGTGGGACTTAGCGCTTAGCTTCCTAGAGGCGCGAATCTGGC
>JACQEN010000089.1 GCA_016200585.1 Deltaproteobacteria bacterium | reverse complement strand
TTCTGGGTCATCACTGAAGCCGACCGCAGCGCGACCACGGTGCTCCTGCCCGACGAGTATTGAGGTGAGTCCGACAATCGGCGTGAGGTTGGGGGCCTCGCGCCGAATCGGATTCCTTGAAGGCCCGCCCACCCAGGCGGGCCGGGCCGATGTGGCCTCACGTTTCCAAAGCGCCGCGAGGACTCCGCCTCGCGGCGCCTCGTTCGCGGGCGACTCTTGGCGTTGAATCTGTCAGCTCCCTAAACCTGTTGGCGTCCGTGTTCGCCCTCAGCTCTGCGGGGGCCGACTGCGGCGGTGTTCGGTCGCCGGTCTTGTGAGAGTAGGACGATGCCAGTCTTGCATGAGTTCAGACGACTGACCCACACGGTGTTGCTGGCAACCGACAGCATATTGATCAGCACGTGCCATCACCGTGACCAGTACGAGCATCACCTTTGTCATCGCCAGCACCATTTCGATGGCCATCACGGTAAGAAGAGAGCCGCCAGTCAGAAGGAACTGGCGGCTCAACTCAGTTACGGCGACGTGTCGGTCCAATTTTTCGGACCGTTTCGTGCGGCCGTACGGCCTGGCATATAGGGGCTGGGAACAAAGAGCGTTGCAGCGCTCCTGTTCCCACGCAGCAACGATGGCCAAGAGACAAAAATCGTTACCACGCTCGCCCCGCGATCAAGGCCCGGATTGGGCGGCGTACAAGCGCGCCCAGCGAGCCGCGTTGGTGGGGGAGCTGGCGAAAGTTCTCGGCAGCAAGAGGCTCGCAACGCAAGCGGTGAAAGAACAGCGCCGATTGGAAAAACAGCGTGAGCGCTTTTTCTGTGGTCTTCCCTACGCAATGAGGATGAAAGATGGGAGGCTCAGAATCGGTCGAAGGACGTTCACTTCCTTTGCCGAGATCGAACAGCAGCTTGGCCTTGTTAGGGCCGAGGGGGTGAGATTCTGCCCTCATTGTACGTACTGGCGCGCCATACTCGCTTTGCGGGTTGGAGCACTAGGGGGACCGATTACCCTACTGAATGAGACGGAACTTGAAGCCTACGCGTGGTTTGTCTGGAACTTCGTGGCCGTGGGACTGGTGATACAACGCTTCCGGCAGCGTGACCTCGAGAAATTGCGGCGCACAGTGCAGCAGATGATGATTAAGGGCACGCAGACGCCGCTGGCATACCTTCAGTCATTTTGCTCCTTGGCGGTCTTGATGAGCCTCGTTGACCCTTCTCGTTTGAGCGAGGAACAAATGTCGGACGTGGACTTCATAACAGATGTAGCTACAGCGGTCAACAGACATGTGGATACCGCGAACCGCGATCCTCGACGATTCTGCCACAACCTCGGCGTTTGGGCACGGGACTATTTTGGACGTTCAGTGAACGGAGCGTACCAAGTTTCCATGACGGACTACCGCGAGAGCTTGTCAGCTCTCTCCATCAGCTTGGAGGAATTTCAAAAGCTTGCGGGAATCACGAACGTGCATCCGCCGGAAGGTTGTTCTGAAGGCTTCGAGAGCTTCAGCGAAGTTTCCCCCCTGCCGACGCCGATAGATGGGCAGGGTACCGTAGCGTTCGAGCCGTTCATGCCTACGGCAAACGACGGAGGAAGAAGAGGAAGAAAAGGGAGCGGATCCAGGTAGATGGATAAACTCCCTCGCAAACTCCCAAGTCACGTCGTGAGCGATCGGTTCCGAGGCCAGGCCACCCGTGACAAAGCGACAAGGAGATTGTGGGATGAGATTATCACGCCCTCGAGCAAAGCGAAAGAATTCTGTCAAGAGTGCCGTCAAGTCTGCCTCTTCGACGCGACGTAGCTTGTATCATGACGTTAGCGGGCGACTTCATCGCCGCTGCGAGTGAGAGGTATGCGCATATCTCCGTTGAGATGCGGGCGGAGGAAGCTCCCGATGGCGACTGATCCTGTTCATCGAATCGTCATCCGACCGCCACGCCAGGTAGATCCCTATCCCGCGCATTCGACGGCGACTTTCTTGGGGCGGAGGACAGATGCGGTGAGCTAACTGACTGAACGCCGCAGAGAAAAAGGGCGCCGCTGCTCGTAACAGAGGCGCCCCATTTGTGGCGAACGGTCCCTAAACCGCGGGTAACTCCTTTGGACAGGGACCCCGCGGAGAAGGGAGGTGTCCACTATGTACACTCCACACCCTCAGGCGGGAACTGTCAACCCGGAAGCCCACGCGCCACCCGGCTTCATCGGCATGTGCGCCTTGGGCATCGTGATCCTGAGTATCGGGTTAGGGGCCTTCGTGGGCTTCGGCCAGCTGCTCTTGCTCCTGGCGCGGCTCATCGAGTGGCTTGGCGGCCCACCTGTTGGCACACAAGGCAACTACGCCTTCGGTGTGCTGATGTTCGTCTTTCTCATCGCGCCCTTTGTCCTTGGCGACGACGATCACACCGCCGACAGCACCGCTGAGAGCGAACCTCACCTGCGGGCGCAGCAGCAAGGCCCGGAAGGAGATGAGCGCGAAGGGTGGCGATGGGGCAGCACCAAAACTTCGAAGCAACGCCGTAGCACGACCGGCACCGATCACCCGCCGGACATTGTTGCGCAGCGCACGACGCCCAGCGACGCCACACTGACCGCCGAATATTATCCGGTGCGCGAGGTGACCGGTGCCGACATCGCCGCCGCAATGCAACGCGGCGAACTCAGCGGACTTATGGAGGCGTACCCGGAGCAGCGCCTCCGCGAATACGCCGCCGGCGCGAAACCACGACCCCACACGGTCCGCGAGCGAATCTTCGGCACCAAGAACGATGCTCTCAACCGATCGCGCGACGTGTTCAACGACCTGGCCGACCTCAGCACATCCGCCACTGCCGCGCTCAGGGCCGCGAATGAATTCACCGACGCCAAGATCAAAGCGGCCACCGCGAAGCAGCAATATGATCTGGAGCAGGCGAAGCTCGCCACAGCCATAGCTGAGCAGGAACGGCGCAAGGCGGAGCACGAGGCCGTGAAGCGTCGCGCAACTGGACCCCCGCAGCAAGACCATGAACAGGAGCAGCGGCGTGCGGCGGAGCTGGCCGAGAAGGAACACCGCGCTCGGCTAAGCGAGATCGCCTTGAAGCAGGCTTTGAACGAGGCACGCATCCGAGGCATTCAGAACCCCGAGGCGGCGCGGCGGGGGCGCGCCCAGCGCACCGCCGCCCACAACGCGAGACCGGCCGAGGAACGAACGCAGGTCTTGAAGGAGCTGGAGCGCAAAGCGCGCCGTGCCCTCAAGACACTCGAAGATCTGTACGGCAAAGACAGCGACGTCTACCAGCACGCGGCCAACACGTGGAGTGCCAAGATCACCGAGGCAGCCACGGAAGGGAAGGACCTATGACACCCACGAAATTGACGGAGAGACAAAGGGCACGCTTGGATGCCTTCAAAGCCTCGGCGCCCACTGAACCTGACCCAAGCTTCATGCAGCGAGTCCGCGAAATGTTCGGCGACCATAAGCGCGAGCCCTGCCCCTACTGCGGCAGCACCGAGCCGTTCCACAGCTGCAGCCGCCCGCCGCTCCATGCCATCGTGCACGAGTTGCGCGACGCTCTGCGCGCGCAGCGTGACCACCTCGAAGACCTCACCACCATCGTCAACCACTTGGAGACGGCGTTGACCCGTCTCCCCGCAGGAGGACAATTATGAAAAATCGTAACCTATTCATCGGCGCCGCCAACGGCCAACGCTTCACCCTCACGCCGCAGCAACGTGCCACCGGCGTGCACATGATCGGCGGGCCGGGCAGCGGCAAATCGAAGCTCATCGAGCACTTCAACCGCCAAGACATCGACGACCCCAGCAACCCATCCGTGATCGTTGTCGATCCACACGGCAGCCTCTACGCCGCGGATGCTGCGTATTGCGCTTTGCGTCGGCCGCGGCGCCCGGTGTACCTCATGAACGTAAGCGCCGGCGATCCGGTGCAGGTCTTCAACCCATTCCTCGACACGGCCGGCGATCCATCGGTGGTCGTTGACCGTTGCATCGAGGCAACGGTGAAAAGCTGGGGGGCGCAGAATACCGATGACACGCCGCGCTTAGAGAAATGGTTGCGCTTGCTGTATACGCTGATTGTCGAGCGCGGCCTGTCGATCGCCGAGGCCGAACTCGTGTTGGCCTACGAGGGCCGCGGCGTCCGCCGGTTCCTCGCTGAGGGCACGAGCGTCGAAGCCGAGTGGCGGCAGCTCGATCACGCCAAGACCCCGACACAATTTGACGACCAGATCGGTTCGGCCAAGAACCGCCTGCAGCGTTTCTACGCGGCGCGCAGCGTGCGTCGGTTCCTTAGTGTCACCGACCCAAGCATCAACCTCGATCTCGTCCGCTTCATGGATGCCGGCGGTATCCTACTCGTAAATTTGCAACCGAGCGCCACATTAAGCCCGATGAACGCGCGGCTGTTCGGTACACTCTTGGTCACGAGAATTTTCGACGCAGCCCGGCGTCGCGAGCTGCCTGACGGCGGCAGCCCGCGACCATGCTACTGTTACTTGGACGAATTCCAGAACTTCGTCACTCTCGACGTGGCGGAGATGCTGGCCCAATCGCGCAAGACAGGGCTTGCCTTAACGCTCGCGCACCAAACGCTCGAGCAGGCTCGCGCCGAGGATCCACGCATCCTCGCGGCCTTGCACGGCGCCGCAAGAACAAAAATCAGCTTCACTGTGGGCAGCAATGCCGACGCCACCGAGCTCGTCCACGAGCTGCTCCCCGGCCAGCTCGACTACAATGAGACCAAACGCGTGGACACGACCACCAAGTTCCGACCCTTCACGCGGTGGGTGGACATCGAGACCCACAGCCACGGCCACGGCACCACGCACGCGAAGATGCACTCACACAGCGCCGGCACCAGCGAGGGGCACACCCACGCCAGCGGCAGGAGCAGCGGCTCTTCGGTTGGCGACAGCTTCGGCACCGGCAGCGGCATGCATGTGCCGGTTGATGGCGGGACCGGCACGTTCTCTGAGTCCGACTTCCAGGGCAGCACCTCCGGAGAATTCGAGGGCAACTCGGAAATGTCCTCTGATATCTTTGGCATGTCCGAGAGTGACAATGAGGGGGTGGTGGACGGCGAGAGCGAAACCACGAGTGAAAGCGTGACGCGCACGCCGATCACCGAACACGAGGAGTTCACCGAGGACAAGGTCACCGTCTACTCACTCGACGACCAACGGCAACGCGCCGCGGACAGCTTGCGGTGCTTGCCGGACCGCACCTGTATCGTGCGCCTACCCGATGGCACAGCGCACCGCGTGACCGTCCACGAGGTCAAGCCGGTGCCACTCTCGCGTCGACGCGTGACCGAGTACGAGGCCGAGGTGTCGCGCAAGTCCGGCGCGCTGCCGGCGGCGCAGATCGAGCAGATGATCCAGGATCGCCGGCGCCAGATTGAACAGGCGGCAGGCGCGGATTTTGACGACGCGGGCGTCGACCCCGTACACTCGAAGGGCACCACTTATGACGAACCCGTCAGCAGTCGACCACAGGGAACCCGGCCGTTTTCAAAACCGGGCCGGAAGCCCCGATCAAAGTAAGCGGTTCACGCCGAACCGCACGAAGAAGCTGCACCTGCACCCGAACGATCAGGCAGTGGTCCACTTGGTGGACCGCTGCCGCTTCCTCGACTCGCGCCAGCTTCGCCTGACGATCGGCCGCGGCCTCAATCCGCGCGCTTTTCTGCGTCGCCTGCAGCAGCTCTTCCACGCCGAGTACCTCGATCGTCCTCAACAGCAACTCAACCGCTGGTGGACCAAGGGCGAGGCGACGAAGCACTTCGTCTACGGGCTCGGGATCGAGGGGCACAAGCTCCTCTACCCCGAGCTGCACCGCAAGGGCGCACCCACGACCGACTGGCGGCTTCGCAATCGGCGGGCCGGCGCGGTCTACATGGACCACCGGCTCGCCCTGTCAGAAGTGATGCTCTCGTTCGTCGGGGCGGCCGAGGGCATCAACGCGCAGGTGGTCAACTGGACCGAGGGCAAGGAGTTTCATCAGGCAACCCGCCTGCCGGACTACGTGCAGCTCGAGACGCGCACCGGCACTGTCGACGTGCCATTGAACCCGGACGCCCACTTCGTGCTCGCCGCCAGCGACGGCCGGCGCGAACACTTCTTTCTTGAGGTGGACCGCGGCACGGAGCCGATCATGCGCACGACGTGGCGGCGCACGCACGTGTACCGCAAGCTCGCCGGCTACTGGCAGCTCTACCGGGGCCGCCTCGCCGAGCGCGTCGGGATCCCGTCATTCCGCGTGCTCACCGTGACGACGTCGGCAACGCGCATCGACAACATGCGGGCTCTCGCTCGGGCGATGGACCCCAAGCAGAAGGGCTCCGCCTTGTTTCTCTTCACCACGCTTGACCAGATCACCCTCGACAACCCAGGGCCATCGCTTACCGCGCCGATCTGGTTCTCGCCGGTGGAACACGCGGACGTCCGCGCGCTACTCGCCGCAGCTGAGGCGGAACCACATGCCTGAACTGCCATCTTGTGAACACTGCAAATGTCCCGATCGCGTCATAGACGAAGCGCGACGTTGTCAACCGCAGCGAGGCCAAGTGCAGAGAGCAGTGGCTGTACATGCCGTCGCGCCTGTATGCCGAATTGCGCGCGCTGCGGTTCAAAAGCGGTCGTAGGCGTAGGGCTGCCCCGATTTTATGAAACGCGATACACTACACGAGACCAGCTCGGGCGCGATTGCCGGGGCTCGTGGACTTCACCGCGGTCGCCTCAGGCAGGGGCGCTATGAGCACGGGCCGGTAGCTTCGAGGTCGGTCCGAACTCTTCGTCGGTCATCCCCTCGAAGCGGATGTCGGCAGCTCCACTCAATCATCAACGGAGTGAGGGTTCCGGCGATCGCCCGCGCTGGGTTTCATCCACCAACTATGTCCGACTTCACCACTCTCATTTGCCCGCGCTGCGGCGAGCCCATCGGCCACCGGTTGTTTGTCCGGCCGGTCGACGACGAACACCCGGAACACTTCGACTGCCACCAGCAGACCCGCCGCGACGCCGCGCCATCAGGTGCGGTCCTGCCCGAGCGGCGGAACGCTGATTCTCACCTGACCCGCTTTCCCTCAAAGACCGACGCGCGAGGAAGCCACAGGAGCGATTTTCTGGAGGGGGTGAAGGGTAAACCCTTCACCGAAAATCGACGTTTGTCGGCCTCTCCGGCGTATGCCCGTTTCGCCCAAGAGCTTGCCTACTACCGCGCCGATGCCCCGTATCTCACCGTCGAGAAGTGCGCAGAGCGGTGCCGCACGCTCTCATTGCTCCTGACCGCGGCCCTCGACACGTAAGGGGCGGCGTTGGCAGCCCTTCACAGATTTTCAAATATCCTGTTCAATGAAGGCGCCCACCGTGGTGCCGTTCTCCTGGCGCCACCGCGTAGCAACCCCACAAAACACAACACATCACGAAAGGAGGGTAGCCCCATGAAGGGAAAACGCCCGGACTACACCGTGAGCACCGTCATCGCCACGGAGAATGGCGATCGCTGGCGCGAGATCGGCGTGGCCTTCACGAGCGAAAAGGGCGGCACGATCACCGTGCTGCTCGACGCCTTGCCGGTCAGCGGCAAGATCGTGCTGCGCGCACCAAGCCAACGGCCCACCACCAGCCCGGCCTAGTTGCACGCTCGCCGCGTGTCCCCACACAACGAGCGGAGTCTTTCACGGCTCCGCTCGTTCTCTCCCTTCCCCGCGGCCGGACGCGACGCTGACATTCACGTCGGCGCCGATCGCCCCGCCGCGACAGGAGGGTGAGCATGAAACTGCTCCCGGAAAACATAGCCGCGCAGCTTCCCCCGCTCTACAGCCAGGAGGAACAGGGCGACAACGCGATCGCCGTCGTGAAGTTCTTCACGCCGTGGACCAACTGGACCTGGTATGCGAGCGAGTACGACCCCGAGAAGCGGCTTTGCTTTGGTGTCGTCGTCGGTCACGAGCGCGAATTCGGGTACTTCTCGGTTGATGAGATTGAGAAGATCAAAGGCCCCGGTGGACTCACTATCGAGCGCGACCTGCACTGGAAGCCACGGCCCTTGAAGGAGTGCTGCTGATGTCCGCGCCGACCGACGACCAACAACTCCGCCTATTGTTCGCGAGGGCCGAGCCGAAGCCGGCGTCGCGCATCACGCCGTTGCGCGTGCGTGTCGAGCTCGTGCGCGACGCGCCGGCGACAACCGAATCGATTGTGTTCACCGGCGCAGCCAGCATTTACGCATTCTTACGCGAAGATGTCGCCGCATGGGACCGCGAGCGGTTCCTGACGGTCATCCTCGACAACAAACATCGCCTCATCGGCATCGAGGAAGTGAGCGTCGGCACGCTCAGCAGCGCTCTGGTTCACCCACGCGAAGTGTTCAAGGCGATCATCCTCGCGAATGCCGCAGCGTTCGCCGTTGCGCACAACCACCCGAGCGGCGATCCGACGCCGAGCAGGGAGGACATCGAGATCACGCGCCGCCTACGGGAAGTCGCCGACCTCTTCGGCATCCGCTTCCTCGACCACATCATCATCGGCCGCGGGCGCTACGTCAGCTTCGTCGACGACGGGTATTGGTGACGTTCTCGCCGATCGCCGCCGGGCGTGCCCGCTCTAGTGAGTACTGGGAAGTGTCGGTCCAACGGGCGTGCACCATCGCTTTTCGCCGTTCGCCAACCCATCTTATGAATGTGGAGGCAACCAAAGATGACCTCACGAACTAATGATGACGGACTTCCTGGTCGTACCGCTCTTCTCGTACAGCGCCTACGCACACTGATCATTGCGCTCCGCGACTGCACGGCCGAGCTGCAGGAGGTTACGGCCACGATCGAGACCACGGCCGCAGAGCATCGTTGCGCCCTCTGTGGGGCGCCCATCGCATTGCCAGTGCCGCCTTCAGGTCACCCGGCAACCCCTTGTTGATCCAGAGGCGGGTCTTGTCGACGTGTCAGCTACCGAGCCGTCAGGTTTCCTTCCTGGCGGCTCATTTTGATCCGAGACCAAAGTCCGTGCGCCAATGCGATCCGGACACAATCGAGGTGAACCATGTCACCAGAAAATAGGCCCCGCTCGATAACCGCTCTTAACGGCCCACGCCAAACACCAGAGCAGCGTGAGCTCGCCAAGAAGCTGGCAGAGCTTGGACAGTTGGAGGCGACGTTGGCAGAGCGAGAGTTGGTGCTCGCGACGCTCAGGGCGGAGATGCGAGCGTTTTACGCTCAATATGTCCGGGTCATCGGTGATCGTTACGCTCGGCTCGATGAGATTGAAGCCCAGATTGCTGAGGCGACCGCACGCCTCAATCCCCAGGACGCCGAGGCGCAGAGGCGGGCCTCGGCTGCCCGGGCCAAAGCCCGCAAGAGTGCGGGGAGGGCCACCGCGGCCAAGGGCTCGAAGCGAGCAGCAAAGTTCACCCCGTCGGATAGCCTGAAGAAGCAGTATCGTGATGCAGCCAAACACGTCCATCCCGACTTGGCTTCCAGCGACGAGGAACGCTCACGGCGCCAGCGAGTGATGGGAGAAATCAACGGAGCCTACGAAGCGGCAGATGAGGATCGGCTCCGAAAGATCCTGCGCGATTGGCAGGACAGTCCCGAGGCTGTCGTAGGTGAAGGGCCAGGGGCGGATCTCATTAGAACGATCCGCAAGATCGCCCAGGTTGAGCGGAGGCTGGAAACTATAGATGCAACAATTACCGCACTGCGGGCGGGCTACTTTTATCAGCTGCGCGCGAAAACACAGGATGCAAAGTCCAAGGGCGTGGACCTGCTCGCGCAGATGGCCGCTGAAGCTGACGCGCGGATAGAACGTGCGCAGCAGCGCCTTGCAACGATGACGGCAGCCCGAGCCGCATGAGCGAGAACCAAGCAACGAAGCAGACCTCGTTAGGTCCGATACTGGTGAGGTCGTTCTTCGTTATCAGAGCCGTCAGGCATTCCACCTGGCGGCTCTCTTCATTCTGAGTCTGACGGAAACAGATCGGCGATCTCGCAATCAAGCCGTCGACAGAGGGTTTCCAGAGTTGCCAGAGAGACATTCTGCCGAAGGTTCTCAATACGGTTGAGCGACGCGTTCGAGATACCGAGCCTTCTCGCAAACTGATTCTGCGACACGTCACCTCGAAGACGCGCGAGCCCCCTCGCCAAGCGTCTTTGGAGGAAGCCGGCAGATCGTTTCATATGTGTAGAGAGTGATTGACGTCGCTCTACACATGTGTAGAGATTGCCACCGTGAAACCCTGCGTGTCGCACCCATGCCCAAGCCGCTGACCCGGGGCCATCCTCTTGCATCGATGCGCGAGCTGCATCGCGTCCTTGCCCCTCGGCTCCGCGCCCGCGGCGCCTCAGTACGATTCGCGCTGCTTACGGTGACCCTGCTATGGACTCCCTCTCCCGTATCCGCGATCCCAACTGCAACCGTCACCCCCACACCCACACTCGCTCCGAACGTCCGGCAGCTACAGGTGCCGGAGCAGGCACACTCCGCCTGGCCGCGCATCAGTGAGGATGGTGGTGTCGTCTTCTACGGCGACGAGCCCAACGTGTTTCTAGCCACCACCGACGGCCTTCACGGACGGGCGGTTACAGATGTCCAGAACAACGCCCAGCCCAAAGGCTGCTTTGATCCACACCCGAGCGCTGACGGGAATCTGGTGGCGATGGCGTGCACCGCGGACGTCACGGATCAGAACCCGGATCGCAACAGTGAGATCGTGCTGCGGGACTTGATCCGCGACCGGTACCTGCCCATCACCACCTCGCACGACCCGTTCGATAATGGCGTTAGCGATCTTAGCGCCGACGGCTCGTCGATTCTCTTCCGTTCGAATGCGAACTGGGCAGGCAAGAACCTGGAGGGAATCTACGAATTGTTTCTCTTTCACGGAGGTCAGTACAGCCAGGTCACCAAGGGCGGCGACAACGAAGACGTCCTTCTTCCTTTCCTCTCAAGCGCCATCAGCCGCGACGGCAATCTGGTGGGATACTCAAAAGAGATTGTAAGGAGCGGCGACAGTGCGTTCCTCCTCTACGACGCTCGTACCGGCCAGACAACGGAGCCCGTGGCCTGTCATCCAATGCTGCCGGTGCTTTTCACACGGGATGGCCGATCCCTCGTGTACATCGCCGGAGCCACCTGCGACGGCACCCCCACCCTGCCGTATCAAATGTACATTGAAACCTTCGGGCAAGGCCGCCGGACCCTCTTGCAGTTGAACGGGTTCCAATTATACGAGGTTGTGAGCAACACAGATGGGTCGCGCATCGTCGTGGTCACGAACGACGCGGTCCCTCACGCAACCCTTTTGACGCCGTCTAACTCTCAGCTGCTTTCCGGCCTCCCAGCTGAGGCAGGCCAGTTGAGTTTCGATGGTGCTGGACGGAAGCTCGCGTTCGTCTCTCAGTGTCTCACTTCGTGTGTGTATGGCGGTCGAGGACAGCTCTTTGTGGCTGACCTCGCGCTCGACTCCGACACCCCGACACCGACGCGGACGATGAGCCGCACTCCGACCATCAGATCTACCCCCACGCCGACGCCTCCATCCACGCCTTTCCCAACGATCGTGCCGTGTCTCGGCGATTGCGACGGCGGCGATGACGTCACCGTTAACGAGCTCATCACTATGGTGAACATCGCTCTGGGCACTGCGAACGTCTCGAATTGCCCCGTTGGCGATGCCGATGCGAGCGGCGACATCACGATCGATGAGATCATCGCAGCCGTGAATAACGCGCTCACCAGCTGTCCGGCTTCCTAATCCGGGAGGTGTTCCTGCCTCCACAGCGAACCCAACGCCGAGCAGGGAGGACATCGAGATCACGCGTCGCCTACGGGAAGTCTCCGACCTCTTCGGCATCCGCTTCCTCGACCACATCATCATCGGCCGCGAACGCTACGTCAGCTTCGTCGACGACGGGTATTGGTAAAGGTCGTTATTCGTTCAGAGCCGTCAGGGATTTTCACCGTGGCGATTCTTCCTATTGCGATCGCGGAATGACGCTCACTGCAGGCGTGCCGGCTGAAAATCGGGCAAGTGCTTGAGACGCTCGTACGCGTCGCGCGGTGACAGGTTAGGGCAGGCGATGCGGTAGAAGCTCGCGCCACCGTCCGACCGGAGGATGTTGACGACGAACTCGGCGGTTGGATCGTAGGCCGCGAGCAGCCGAAGGGCATCCTGTTTTGGTGGCGAGTCTGGCACCTGTTCGACATGCGACAAGGGAATGAACGCGCCGAGCGATTCGCCGTCTTCCCAGCGCTTACCCTGGATGCAGTTGTTGGCATCAACGACGATCATGCCGCGGCCTTCCCGTTGAAAGCCGTGCCACGCCAGGGCAGCCATCCGCTTGCCGTTGAGCGCGATGAACTCCTTGTGAGTGATCGCCTCACTTGGATGTTCTTCTCTGTGTTTCACGCAGCCTCCACGCGGGGCTTGTCGCCGACAACGGTCCAATCAGGCAGCGCGGGTCGCGGCGACGTAGCGCTTCACCTTGATTCTGCCTTTTGCGGTGAGGCGAGCTTTGGCGAGATCATACGTCGTCTGCATCCGAACCCAAGTGTCTGCGCCACCACCGAAAGCGAGGTCGAGTCGAATGGCCATTTCCGGCGAGATCCCGCGGCGGGCGTGGACCAGATCATTGAGGGTCTGGCGGGTAACACCGAGAAGCTTGGCAGCGGCGGTGACAGTTAGACCCAAGGGTTCAAGGCAGTCGTGCTTGACCGAGAGTCCGGGGTGCGGTGGGTTCTTCATGGGCATTGTGTTTTCCTCCTCAATGATAGTCGATCATGTCGACGTCGCGGGCATGGCCGGCCTCGAAGCGGAAGGTGATGCGCCAGTTGCCCGAGACGCTGACGGCCCAAAACCCTTTCATATCTCCCGTGAGGGGGTGAAGCTGGAAGCCAGGAAGGTTCATCTTCTGCGGCTCATCGGCTTCGTCGAGACGGGCGAGGATACGCCCGATCTTATCCACCCTGTCCGCAGGGAGGCCTTTGCGATCGTCTTTTTCATAGAGCCGTTTGAGCCCGCGATGGCGAAAGCTCTGGATCATGCGCAACTGTAGTGCGACACGTGTCGCATGTCAAAGAAATGAGTGCGAGTGCCGTGCGCACAAACATCCCAGCGGCGATCCGACGCCGAGTAGGGAGGACATCGAGATCACACGGCGCTTGCGTGAGGTCGGCGAGATCATGGGGGGCCGGGGCCGCGTCCTCGACCACATCATCTTTGGCAAAGGCCGGTACTGCAGCATGATCGACGACGGTTACTCGGTGCAGTAGAAATACTGGAAGTATCCGACGGCGCGCCAGGGTTTCCCGGCCGTCATTCGCGGCGACATTTTGCGGGGCGTTGCGAAGTCCACCTGGATATCAACGCTGTAGTACTTCACTCCCGTCCCCTAACGCTCAGCATCACGGGCCGCCGGTGCGACCAGCAACGCCTTGGCAGAATCGCGGACCGTTACTGACCCTGATCCGCACCCTAGACGCACCGTGTAGGTGGTCCCGTGCATGCTGTTGTTCGGCCTCTCATCGAACTGTCCTCGACCGCCGAGATTTGCCGACATACAATACCCGTACGGGTCACGCCACCGGAATCGATCAAGACCACGGTTCGGCCAGCGGATGCGAGTTCGCGTATTTCGTTTGAGACGGCTTCGACAGTCTCCGGTGGCACTGGTTTGAAGTCGCACGTCGGGTGTTCTCGAAGGACGATCGCTAGGGAGCCGTGCCACTTGTCCAACCAGTCCTGGAACGAGAGGCAGCCTGGGCGGTCGGAAGGGAGATCGAAGCCACCGTGGAAGGAGTAGAAGGAGAACTCGCTGGTCCCATCCGGTTTTCGACCTAGAAGGCTTACGATCGCAGTGCGTGGGCCGGGCAAGCCGAGGACCCACCGATGAACGAGGTCGTCGGATACGGATGCAGTCTTGCTGGCGTAGTTTCCACTCCGTCCTGGTCTGGCACATGTGAAAAACCAGAGTGGTTGCTGTGTCGTGTCGAGTCGCCACCGTTTGAGCATGTACGGCTTGATTGGCTTCACCGCTGGAACCATCTCGGCCTACCTACAAGATCTCGCAAAAGACGAGCAGGTACCGTCGCTTGATGTCTCCGGATGCCGCAGGGCAATAGCCCTCTGCTTCGTCAACAACTGTGAGTCCGGCCTCGACGCCAGCAGCACGGTGCTCTCCCTCGGGGCGCGAGACCGAGTTGGTAATCATGACGTAGCCGTGTGGACGGCAGACCCGGCGAAATTCCCTCAAGACATGGACCGGGTCGTTGATGTACGCGAACAATCCCAGAGCGATTACGTGATCAACTGAATCACTTGGAAATGGCAGGCTGTGAGCGTCTGCTGCGATAAAACTGACGTTATCTGCGTTGCACGTACTTCGAGCAGCCGTCAGCATACCGAGTCCATGATCCAGGGCGACGTGCGATTGGCAGTGCGATGCAAGCCTCGCGATCTTTCGACCATCCAGACCACACCCGACATTCAGGACACGGCCCCGGTGCGTCCGGAGTAGTTGCTCGATAGCGTCCGCTTGGCCCTCGCCTGCCAAGCCAAATCGGTAATGGTGTGACTCCCACAGCAATTGCTTATAGTCCATCGAGCTTTCGATCTTTGGTACCACCGAACGCCAGCCTTCAGCCGTGCCGTTTTGCGGCGTCGGCTGGAACGCCTTGGTTCGGCTCCCGCGCTTCAACAGTATCGTTTCCGTACACCTGATCGAACAACCTGTACCAACGTTCCGCCACTTCCCACGGACGCTCGCTCAGCGTGACTATTTCCCTCCGGTAAGTGCGTTCCACATACCCACCGGGTAGATCTAGCTCGTACACGGTAACGGTCCCGTCCCCATTGTCACGTGCATGCTGGTGGTACTCACGTTCTCCATTCGGATGCTGAATGACGACTTCGTAGGGCCAGAGCGATCGATCAATATCGTGCGCCATGAATCACCAGCCGAGCTTGATGGTGCTAGACGACGTCCCCATGAGTCCGGCTACTAGCATCTCGAGATCTTGGGAACAGTGGTCGGGATGACAAATTACCTCGCAGCTGGCGCACGCTGCGATCACCTTCAGGTAGTACGCTGTTTCGCCGCGCTTGAGACGATACTCAGCCTGAATCTGTTGCGGTGGAAAGCCGCCGAGTACGGCTGCCACGAAACAGTGCTCAGGAGACAGCGGGTATACCACGGTCGCATCATCGTGGATCAGCGCTCCACGAACGATAACTGGGGTGTCGCCTTTTATGAAAAACTCGCCGTCGGCTGGTCGAAGCACGACCCAATCACGAAGCATGATGAATGGAATCAGTTGATCGCTCTCCAGAATCGACAACGCACCAGCGGTTACCAAGTCGATCTTCTCTTGAACTTCCGCCGCGCTGAAGCTGTAGGCGAATGCAGGAAACGATGCCAACACTTCCTCTTCGAGGCCCGCAAACTCCAGGATGTGAGACGGAGTCCGGGAGAGCTGGCAAAGCATCCATCTGCTCCACATGAGTCGTTCGATTGGGGTAAGTGGCTCGTTGGCGAGCAGTTTGCGGTACAGAGGCGCCACCATCCCTTCTACCGTAGCCAGTGCATCCTCTATTGCCTGAGAATAAAGATGCTTCTCTGCCCCCCACTTCTTCGGACCGGTTGTCTCCCTCAGGAGTTCCGTGCTTCCCGCTTGTCGACGCAAACGGATGATGGCGCCGTGGCGGTTCGCCCATGGGCGATTGCTAAATACAGGGCTGTAGTGGTTCAGCGTGGTTTCTTTCATGACAAATCGCCGTGTTTGGGTCTGAAGAGTCCAACCACGCAGTGAAACCGCATGGTGCCCTTTTACCAGACTTGCCAGTGCTCAGCCCATCGCTTGACTGCGTATGATAAAGGACCTTATCATACGCAGTATATGCCCCCCATCCCCTCCAATCGACAGCTCGCCAAGGCCGGCCTCAACCAGGTCCCGGCGCTCATTGCCCGAGCCGGCGATCGTGCCGCCTGGCGCTTCGTCGAGTTCTTCACCGCCAACATCCGCAACCCGAACACGCGGCGCGCGTACGCGCGCGCTGTCGGCGACTTCTTCCGCTGGTGCGACGCGCGGCGGATACACGACATCAACCGCATCAACCCGACGATCGTCGCCGCCTTCGTCGAGCAACGCGGCCTGACCCACGCGAAGCCCAGCGTCAAGCAGGAGCTCGCGGCGGTCCGGATGCTCTTCGATTGGCTTGTGGTCGGCCAAGTCGTGCCGACCAACCCCGCGCACTCCGTCCGGGGGCCGAAGCACGTCGTGAAACGCGGCAAGACGCCGGTGCTCACGCGTGAGGAGACGAGAGAGCTTTTGGATTCGATCGATACCGACACGATCCGGGGCGTGCGCGATCGCGCGCTCATCGGTGTGCTCGTTTATTCGTTCGCCCGCATCGGCGCCGCGATCACCTTGAAGGTCGACGACTACTTCGCCGAAGGGAAGCGCTGGAAGCTCCGGCTGCACGAGAAGGGTGGCAAGGAGCACGTCGTGCCAGTGCACCACACACTTGAGGAGTACCTCGACGCGTACATCGGCACCGCCGGCATCCGTGAACAGAGCGACGGCCCTCTGTTCCGGACGTTGAGCACGGCGCCCGGCCGGCCGCTCTCGCTCGAACCCATGACGCAGCCCGACGCGTGGCGCATGATCCGCCGGCGCGCGAAGGACGCCGGCATCAAGACGAAGATCGGCTGCCACACCTTCCGCGCCACCGGGATTACCGCCTACCTCGAAAACGGCGGCACGCTTGAGCACGCACAGCAAATCGCCGCCCACGAGTCGCCACGTACGACGAAGCTCTACGACCGGACCACTGACCAGGTGAGTCTCGACGAGATCGAGCGGATCGCCATCTAGGTTTCGACGGTTTCCTGGATCTGTCCAAACGGGCGGGACGTCAATTGTCGGTCCAACTGGCAAGCGTGCTCGACAACGGCCCGAACTCCCGCTTCAGTCCATGTAGCCAGAGGCTGGGCTAACTGAGAAAGGTCAAGGAGGGTGGGTGATGCCTGTTATGCACGCTGAATGCTTTGATCAAAGCCGGCAAACGAACTACGCGAACAGCTACGGACGATCGAGCGTGTACTCCGGAGACTTTCCGCCGGATGCGTGGTGCGCGTTCTGTGGAGGAGAGATCTACATCGCGCGTGATGCCTGTGTCCCCATTGACGATGATGGATGCCGAGTTCACCGCTCGTCCAGCGAGTAGTCGATCCCGATCGAAGCCCGGCGTAGCGATTGTGCCACGACGATGAGCACTGGACTGGACCAGGTCAGCCTCGACGAGATCGAGCGCATCGCGATCGAGCACGAGCGATCCGCTGATCATCGTCTGGGTAAGGTATTTCTCCTTATCGAAGTCTGCTACGAAATCCCGCCATGAGTCTGCGCGAGGTCACTCGGGCTATCATCGCTCAAGTCGAACGCGTCAGCGGTCACCCCGTCATCGTAACCGAAGACGACTCTCTCAAAACGCTAGCCGCCGTCCGGATGGCGCGCGGCAATGCGCCGGCGCACACCATCACGTACAACCCGGCCGCCGGCTCGGCACCTGACTACTTGATCGCCTACCAGTGCGGCTTCATCCTGCGCCTCTTCGCGAATCCACTTTCTGAGCGCTGGGACTTTGCGCCTGCTGCCCACAGCCGAGAGATTGTTCACGGCCTGTTGACCGGGCCGGATGGACCGGCGCGCAAGCTGCAGCTCGCGCCTCCCGCCGTGGAGAAGCTGAGGGACCAGCTTTTCGACGGATTGATGGTGCAGCTTCGCTCGATCCCCGTCGGTCTGCGGATCGACGCGTGGATACTTCGCGACCACCAGGACCTTGCTCCGCTGCAGCGAACCGCCGTCCTTCGGCAGTTGCAGGACAACCAGGCCACGCTCGCGCCCGATGTCCGCAAGATCGCGCCCACGAAGGTCTACAAGGCCAGCGTCACGATCAACGCGGCCTTCGCCTGCTTTTGGGCGCGTACGTGGGATGATCCAGCGCTCGCACTGCCTTACAAGAGCGCAGGCTACGACAAGCCCGGCTTGCGCCTTCTCGCCATCTTCGACGAGATTCCCGCCGACCCGACGAATGATCGGCGACTCGTTGATGATTGGGCCACTGAACTCGGTCTCTCGAACTGGTACGAGTGGGTACCACACATGATCAAGGCAGAGCCCGAGAGTTACTGATGACGCGCGGCGATCCCCTGACGTTCACGTTGGCAGCGGACGACTTCGACGTGTCTCTTCTTCCGCCTAACGCGCGCGACCGGAACACCCAGGCATTCCGCGAGGCCGCACGCTCCTATCTGCAGGGCGAGTTTAGCCGGTTCGGAGGGTGGGCCACTGTCCAGGTTCATGCCCAGAACATTGAGGTGAGCTGGACACCGGATGGACAGCCGCCGGACCCGATCGAGCAGATCATCGGCAAACTTGAGCGGCGAGACTACAGTGGGGCGATCACCCTACTGCAGCTGTTCTTGAGCGACCGGCCGAACGACGTCAATCTTCTTTACAACCTCGGGATGGCTCTGAGCGACGTCGGGAAGGTCTCGGAAGCGGCAGAGCACCTTCAGCACGCGATCGATTTAGCACCTGATCACATCAACGCACATGTTGCCCTGGGTGTCGCACTTCAGCGAGAGGGTCAGTCCGCCCGTGCCATCGAGGTGCTGAGTGCGGCTGTGCAACAGGCGCCAGACAATGTCTGGGCTCAGCGAAACCTCGGGGCATGTCTCTTGGCTGCTGGGCGAACCGACGATGCCGAAGCATGTTTGCGGAAAGCGATACTCATCAGTCCTGACGATCAGCAAAGTTGGTTCGGCCTCGCGCAGGCGCTCGAGAGGTCGGGCAAGACTGCCGATGCAGACGCTGCCTATCACAAGACAATCGATGTCGACGAATTCAGTCAGATTGCCGAGATGGCGCGGAAGGCCCTCAGCAAGATTGCCCATTCGGGGTTCCGCGATCGTCTCGCTGGCGTTGAGAGGCCCGACGCCGTTATGTACTGCCTCGGCGCAATCGAGCGCCTCGAGAAACTTCCGGTTTCCGAGATGCAGCGCATCACCTTCGAGATCGCCAGGCTGGGCAGCAACGGCCTGGACGTGGACGATCCCGCGCAGAAGTACCATCTCAAGAGCCTTGAGGGGTCATTCAGCGGCCTGCACCTGGTTTGTCTCATGTACGTCGGATTCAAAATGTTCGCCCCGGACCAGGACATCGGCTTTGATCTCTCCAAGGAATACGCCACTGCCCAGGCCCTGCACGGGCAGAAGCGTGCCCAATAGAACCGATTGCCGACGCCAGCACGCCGCTACACCAGTACGGCGAGCAGCTCGGCAACAATGCGCAGTTCTCCCTCTTGGTCGCCCGTGAACGTGATGGGCTTGAAGCGTGGATCCGTGCTGTCCGGCTTCAACTGGATCGACACGTGGCGCCACGAGTCGGTTCCCGCCGACGCCTTCTCGCTGGAGTAAACCTTCACGGTATACGAACCGCCGAGATCGGGATCATGAATGTTGCGGTGCGTTGCGACGACGACTTTGCCGCTTCTCGTTCCCCCTGGATTGGCTCTGAATAGGCACCAGGCTCCGTTGGGGATGCGGCGGTTCATCGAGTCGCCGACTACTTGCGCGATGAACAGCCCCTCTTGCGGTCTGATGCCCTCAGGTATCTCGACCCATTCAGCGTCAGTTGGGTCGAAGGTCTGACTATTGAACGCGCCAGCAGCGAACTTGAGGTCAACGAGCGGAATTGCATTGATGTACGGCTTCACGTCACGTTCTTGAACGCGTTCAAATGGCAAGACGCGGCCCCCTGAATCCGCTGGGCCGCTCAAGCTCGCGTGTACCGGTGGCGCCGCCAGGAGGCGGGATCGGAAGTACTCGGCCGTCTCTGGGTCTGTACAGTAGACGAAACAACCTTTCATGCCTCGGGTCATGAGAGTGCGATAGGTGTTCTTGATGATCTCGCCGGCTCGTTGCCGTGCGTGGGCCGGATCGGATGCCAGGAGCTTCTTGTATCCATCCAGCGACTTGTCGGACGTCGCGCGTTTCTCGGGGCGCGTCACTACTTCGCCGTTCCGGACGATAAAGTCCGGACCGATGATGACGCCGATGTAGTCCACCTCCAATCCCTGGCTAGTGTGGATGCAGCCGACCTCCTCAACAGATTTCGCCGCGATGATCCAGAGGCTGCCATCCTTGGAGAGGTTCCAACGACGACGGTAGCGAAATTCTGGAATCTCGATATCGTACTCCTTGGGCTGCTTCTTGCTCACCCACTTCCAACAGTATCCTGCAACAACGCGCGAGCGATTATTGCTCTCGTTCTTCTCGATGATCAGCGCATGCAGATCCCGTGGTGAGTCGAGAACGCGAAAGTCAAACTCCGTCGGGTCGAGCTTCTCATTTGCCGTTGGGCGAAGGTCGAGTGTGTTGTCGAGCCAGGCAAGGTATCCGTCTGCGCCGTTACAACGAAACTGGGACGATAGCTCCATGCTCTTCGTCTCCGCGCCCAGTTCAGTCGCCCATTTCTCGATGACCCACTTCTCGCCGATGTCCTTGAGCGTCACGCGTTGGTCATCATCGACGAACAGGATGGTGCACTTCGCCGCTGATATCAGCTCTTTGATCTGGTTGTCGCCAAGGTTGCCATAGAGGCCGGACTTCTCGTTCAATCGGTGTGCCTCGTCGACGATGAGAACATCGAAGCAGTTCTCTTCCGCCTCGGTGAAGGCGCCGGATCCTGAAAAGAGATTGGAGATCTCAGTCTTGCGAAGCACTCCTGTAAGCTTGCTCTCGTAGACCGATCGCGGCGCGGCATTCTTGGAGACGTAGCGGCACACCTTGCCGAGCTTGGTCAAGGTCACCAGCAGATTGATGGCGACGACCGACTTTCCGGTCCCTGGTCCACCCGAGACAATCAGCACCTGCTTGTCCGACTCCGACGCCTTCATGGCAACGTCGACGGCGTTCTCGTAGACGACCTTCTGATCGTCCACGAGAATGAACTCCTGTTTGCCCTGGATCATTCGGACCAGACTGTCCACGAGCATCTTCGACGGCCGAATGCGGCCGTTCTCAATCAGGTAGATGACGTCTCGATCGTCGCCGAACTTGACGAAGCGCTTGATGAAGTTGCGTAGCTTCAGGCGCTCGGCTTCACCCTTCAGGAAGAGAGGTGCCTTCTCGATGTGGTGCCGATAGAAGGCGTGGTCGATTACATTATCGCTGATGTAGTTGTGCAGGTAGGCGCAGGGTTTGAGCTTAAGACCGCCGTCGTAGACAGCTTCGTTGAAACCCTCCAAGAGGGCTGCGTACGACCATGCCTGGTAGGACGGATGACTGACTTCAGATTCGCCCTGGGCAAACCGCGTGCGAACGACCGCGTCCTTCTCAGTGCGGTGTGCGCTGGACCACTGCTTCAGCTCGACGATGACGACGTGTGGGCGGTCGTCCTGGTCGCGGCCAGTAAGGATGAAATCGATACGCTTCGCAGTCGGTGGAATCATGTACTCGATGGCCACACCGGAGTCGTCGGGAATGTCATCGTCGCTCAGCACTTTGGCCATGCACTGCAGCGATTCCTTCTGCTGAGCGACAATTACATTTCCCCATCGACGGCAAATAGACTTCCCCACAGTTGAGGCGTGGCGTCGATCGGTGCACGACCTGCGAGACCGAAGGGTTGAGGAGGGGCGGTGCAGACGACGGACGCGCAAGTGAGGAGACTGATGGAGGAGATACACAAGCATGGCGGGCTGGGGCTGGCGGCGCTGCGAGCCGGCATGGACCGCAAGACGGCACGCAAGTACGTGCGTGCGGGGAAGTTTCCGTCAGAGCTGAGGAAGCCACACACGTGGCGCACGCGTGAGGATCCGTTTGCGCAGGACTGGCCGGTCGTGGCGGCCATGCTGGAGGAAGCGCCGGAGCTGGAGGCGCGAACGCTGTTGGACCACTTGGTGGCGCAGCGGGGCGAGGTATACGCCGAGGGGCAGCTGCGAACCCTGCAGCGCCGCGTGCGAGAGTGGCGAGCCCGCCATGGCCCCGAGCGCGAGGTATTCTTCCCGCAGGCACACCGCCCGGGGGAGGCGATGCAGACCGACTTCACGCATGCCACCGAGCTTGGGGTGACGATCTGTGGCGAGCCGTTCGATCACCAGCTCTGCCACAGCGTGCTGCCGTTTTCGAACTGGGAATGGGCCACGGTATGTCACTCGGAGTCGATGTCGGCGTTGCGCCGAGGGGTGCAATCAACGCTGTTTCGGCTCGGTCAGGTGCCGGAGTTCCATCAGACGGATAACTCGACGGCGGCCACCCACGATCTGCCAACGGGCAAGCGCGGTTTTAACGACGAGTACCAAACACTGATGGATCATCTGGGGATGAAGCCGCGGACCATCGGGATCGGCGAGAAGGAGCAGAACGGCGACATCGAAGCGAGCCATGGAGTGCTGAAGTCGCGTTTGAAACAGCACCTGTTGCTGCGCGGCAGTCGCGACTTTGAGAGCGTGGAGGCCTACGAGCACTGGCTGTGGGAGAAGATCGAAGCAGCCAACCGGCTTCGGCAAGCAAAGCTGGCTGAGGAACTGAGCGTGATGCGAGTGCTGATGGTGTCGCGGTTGCCGGAGTACCGTGAAGAATCGGTGGTCGTGACGTCATGGAGCACCATTCGGGTCAAACGCAACGCGTACTCGGTGCCGTCGCGCCTGATCGGTGAGACGGTGCGGGCGCGTGTCTACGAACAGCGCGTCGAGGTCTACCACGGCAGCGTGCTGCAACTCGCGGTGCAACGACTGCGTGGCGAGGGCGGCCACCGTATCAACTACCGACACGTGATCTGGTCGCTGGTGCAGAAGCCAGGGGCATTCGCCCGCTACCGTTACCGGGAGGATCTGTTCCCCTCGCTCACGTTCCGCCGGGCGTATGATGCCCTGACACAGCAATTCGATGCCTGGAAGGCGGACGTGGAGTACCTACGCATCCTGCACTTGGCGGCATCCACAATGGAGAACGAGGTCGAGCAGGCGCTGGTGGTGCTATTGGAGGCTGACCAGTGCCCGGCCGCTGACGCCATCAAGCGACTGGTGGCCCCGCAGACCATAGAGGTGCCGGAGCTGGAGATCCCGGCCGTGGACTTGGCGAGCTACGACAGCTTGCTCGATGGTGAAGTGGGGGCTGCGCATGAAGCGTAACGAGCGCTGCGAGAAGAACCTGGCGGTGCTGCTTCGGCCGCTCAAGCTACCCTCGTTCGTTACCTCCTACGAAGAACTTGCCCAGCAGGCAGAACACGACGGCTGGACTCATACCGAGTACCTGCGGCGCTTGGTCGAGCTGGAGACCTCTGAGCGCCAACGGCGACGCATCGAGCGGCTGAGCAGGAGCTCGGGCCTGCCTGAGGACAAGACACTGGGCGCACTGAAGACGGAGAAGCTGCCAGCAAAGGTTCGCCGTCAATTGCCCGCGCTGTGCGAGGGTGGCTTCGTGCATCGAGCCGAGAACGTTTTGGCCTTCGGTCTGCCCGGCCGGGGCAAAACTCATTTGTTGGCGGCCATTGGCCACGAGCTGGTGCAGCAGGGCTATGCGGTGCTCTTCACGCCGGCGTACCGGCTCGTCCAACGGCTGCTTGCGGCCAAGCGTGATCTGCTACTCGATCGCGAGCTCAAGCGGCTCGATGCGTACGACGCCGTCATCTTGGACGACCTCGGCTACGTCCAGCAGGACCGTGAGGAGATGGAGGTCCTCTTCACCTTCCTGTCGGAGCGCTACGAGCGGCGCAGCGTCATGATCACCAGCAATCTGGTGTTCTCGCAGTGGGACCAGATCTTCAAGAACCCGATGACCACGATGGCAGCCATCGACCGCCTGGTGCATCACGCCATCATCTTGGAGATGGCGGGTCCGAGTATCCGGGAGGAGGAGGCCAAAAACAGCCGACGCGGCAACGGCGATGGTCGTGCTCACACTCAGGAGGCGACGACCTGACCTTGGACACACGCATGCTGGCGTTGGGGAACACTCCGGTCGTCGGACTCCCTACGTGCTCCCCAACGCCAAAGGGAGGAGAAAAACAAGAGATTACAAACGCGGCAAAGAACAAGGACCTACCAACCAGGGGCGATGGGGAAGTCTAATTGTCGCCGATGGGGAAAGATTCTTGACGCCAGGCAGTCCACCGCCGTTCGCCCCACCACCCCGGTCCAACTAGGCGTTGAAGCCGACAACGCGGCCGTGACATACTGTGTTGCGTGGCCTCTTCGAAACCTTCTGCTAGATCGGCGTCGCGGCTTAACGCTAGGCGTTAGCCGAGCGGTTGAACCAACTGAACGATGAGCCAAGACGACCAACAAGGCAGGATCTGCTTTGTGATCATGCCGTTCTCGAAATCCGCAAGCGGTACCGAAGAAGAATGGACGCAGGTCTTTGAGCAGTTGATCAAGCCTGCAGTTGAAGCAGCCAGCTACAATTGCAGGCGCTCTGCAGCAACGCGTGGAAGCCTCATCAAAGGCATCATCCAGGACCTCGATGCATCCTGGGTTGTCTTGGCGGATTTGACGGATCGGAATCCGAACGTGTTTTACGAGCTCGGAGTTCGCCACGCCCTTAAGGATCGTACAATCCTTGTTGCCCAGAACCGCGATGACATACCCTTCGACCTGCAGTCCTACGCGAATCATGTCTACGACTGGCGAACCGATATCGGGAGGCAACAGTTTACCGACCGGATCAAAACTCTTCTTGGGGATGTCGATCGGGATCCTGAGCGGGCGGACAATCCCGTAAGCGACTTTCTGGAAAACCCGGTGAAACGCACGCCATCCGCAACGTTTGGAGCGCGGTTAGATGACATTGAGAGCCGACTCGAGTCCTTTGAGGGCGGGCTCCAGTTGCTACTTCGGCATGGTTCCATCGCGTCAGAAACCGCTGCGACGAGAAGCACCTTGGCGAATGCTTCTCCTCTTGAAGAAGGTGAACCTGGAGCATCTTGGTACGAGGCCGGACGCGAGATCGCAGGCGCAAAGGACATTCCAGCGCTCCGGCGCGTAGTTCGCCAAACCGTTCAGGACATTCCAAGTAAGGTCTCGCCGAAAGTCCAAGAACTCAATTCTGCGCGATCATTCGGATCAATCCAACGGACGCAGATCCCAAATGAAGCGCTGTGGTTTGAAGGCGAGTTTGCTCCCCTCACGCGAAATCTCGAACAACTGGCACTCGGCTTGATGTCGGTTGATTGGGTGGCAGGGGCGCGTGGAGTTCTGGAGATCGCGGGTTCGTTGATCTCATGCAGCGAATCCCTATCCGGTCTAAAGTTCGCTTCCGGCCTCCCAGCGTTCTTTGGGTGGAGACTCTTGCTCATTTCCGGCGCGCGCTCGATGCAAGAGGAGGCATTTGAGGTAACGGGAGCGCTGATCAACAGCCCTATTCCGGTTGCAGGGAGTGGGGGCCAACGGACGCATCGATCGCTTGTGAGGCACCGCGACCTCTTTCACCCTGAAGCGCTGTTGGGCTACGCCGATCTTGCAATCAAGCAGGTCGGCTCCTTGGGTGACCGGTCGCCCGACCTTCTTACCATCTTTGGCTCAAGCGATGAGTACGTGAGTTCGCTCATAGAGTTCTTGACGCTGATAGCCCTTCGCGACGTGGACATCGGAGTTGAAGAACGTCCCCTCTATCCCGGATACAGGCTGCTTCCAGGCTTTCGAAACGCAACTGGACACCTCGTCTCGCGTCTCGTGTCCGATCCTGATCGGTTGGAAGCCGTAGCAAGAATCTTCGAACGAAACGGAGGCGACTTCCGAAGCGCATGGCCCGAACTTGCGAGCAAGGCGAACAGCGCAGGTCTTGGTTCTGAATATTGGAACGACAGCCGGATCCCAACCACGTTGGATCCAGACGAATAGGCTATCCAAGGGCCCATGATTTATGCGAGTAGCAAACGCAAGTTTTCTGACGAGGCTAACTCACGCATGCACACGACGCGCGGGGAGCCCGCGCGCGTGTGATGCGGGGCGTTTTAAGCGTTCGGCCACATTACGCGCC
>JACQEN010000087.1 GCA_016200585.1 Deltaproteobacteria bacterium | reverse complement strand
TGGCGCGCGCGAATTCCATCATGGCCCGGAGCCGACAGCGCTCCACTCAAGAGGTCGGAGATACGTCTGCAGTCTCGACCTGCCTGCGTCCGCTCGCTCAGCATTCAGCGTGTCAATCCAAGTTGATGTCGATCTTGCCCCTCGGCCACCCACGCCACCGGCAAAGACCCGAACGTATCTCACCTACGGCCGCGTCTTCGATTTGACGGAGGAGTCCAGATACGTTGTTAGGCCTTGAGACTTCCCTCAGCCGCAGCCTGCACTCGAACTTCCAACGCTTTTCTTGCTCCAGCATGCGCTCGCCATACAAGTAGACGGGCTCAAGCCTCCATTGCTCGCACACGACGGTGTCTAGATAGCTAGGAAGCACACCGGGCACGAGAGTGTCTAGTAGACCTACGCCGATTTGTGGAACGGCAACAACGGGCCCAGCAATCGGACCGGCGAGAAAGAAAAGGACACCAAATGGAGTTAGCGGCCCCGCGGCTTCGTACGACAGCACCCACGATCCGACAATCACGCGAAACGGGACGACCAAGCCGCTCGCAAGTAAGCGAGGACCTCGGGTCCAGTCGATCGACCGAACTTGGTGGTCTGTTGACTGCGGAGCCGAGGTCGTATTCGTCGCCGTCGGCGCGCCCTCGTCTGCACCGGCACTCAACGCAGCGAACAGCGACATGCTGAAATACAGGACGAGGCTACGTCGGGAGACCATGAACGAGCCTAACGACTTGCCGCTGACCCGCCGACGCACCGACGGTGGCACCGAGCAGCGAAGCTCAAGCTGGTCGGGTCGAGTGGCGGGTTAGCTCCGGCCAACTGAATACCGCGTCGACCAGTCACCAGAGATCCTCTTGCTGACATTCTCTAAATGGTGGCATTGCGGCGGTCAGCGGGTCGTCCCGAAACTCAGAGCAGCCTTGCCACCGGTCGACCTTGCGGTATTCGCCATCGACGAGCTGCAAGATGCTAAACCCAGCCTCGAAGGCGCTGGCGTGGCTCGATTCAAGCAGGACGGGCCACCCAGCCCGGTCCTCACCCAAGTAGAAATCGCCACCCAAGCCGAGGTACGCGTTGTTGATGCTGCCCACCGGACGGAAGCACTTCCGCACCCACATGCTTACTGAGTCATCGCAATTGGAAGATAAGCAATCAGGATCACTGCGCACGAGGAACAGATGCTTCCCGACTTTGATCTTCTTACGTCGCACGCCACCTGTTTCCCCGCCGCTGCTTCCAGATTGGACGGTCGGGTCGCGGCTATCGGGTGGGTCGCACGGATGAAAGTCGTCAGGCCGCTGCGTGGATTGTGGTCGCACCGCTGTTCCAGCCACAAGACGCACCTCGTTGGATGGCGCCGACACGCCCGCCCGGTTGAACGACCGCACGCGAAAGCGACAAACCTCTCCTACGTGGGTTCCCTTGTAGACGTAGGATGTGTGGACTGGGTTGATGAGCGCCGTTCGAACCCAGCCGCGATACTTGTTGAATCCCTCGACGACGAAGCCTGCCGCACGCTCGTCCATGGACTCCCATTGCAATTCGAGCTGAAACGGCGGCCGAGGAATTTGCCGCAGGCGCGCCGGCGGCCGCGGCGCCACGGCGGTCGGTTCCGCGAGTTGCGCCCGCGCCGAAGGCAGCCACCCCTCGCTCGTCGCCGCGATCGAAACCACAAGAATCGCACGTCGAATCTGCATCTTCGCCGCCCCGGGGAGCTAACGCCCAGCTTCTGCGGCGCGCGGCGCTCTTCCGCGCGTCCGCAGCAAGCGAAAGTTAGCGATCACGCGAGCGGTGGAACGCCCAGGTCCTTGCAGATTTTGCGAGCCAGACCGTTGTCGATTTCGTTGTGCCGCGGAACCGCGGACCGTTTGTTCTGCGCCGGATTGTGCCACCACGAATGGCGCCCGCCTTCGCGCAGGAGCGCGCAACCGTTGGACCGAAGGTGACGAATCAAATCGCCACGCTTCATAGAGCGATGGATTCTTCGTCAAATCCTTCACCGGCTGCATCGAGTGCTTCACGCCGATTGAAATCGAGCGCCTCGCGTAGCGTGACGCGCAAGCTCTCGAGAAGTTCTTCGCGCGAGGCCTCCTGACAATTGACTCCAGGCACCTCCTCGATCCATCCAACCCACCACTGCCCCGACTGCTTCACTACCGCGGTGTACGTTTCCTTCATGAGTCCCTCATACCCCACGAAACCTTGGAGCGCTAACGCCTCGGCTCAGGCGCGGCGCGGACCAGTGTAAATCGACCGTTGCGCGCCGTCGCCTGCAGCCGCATGTTCGGCCTTCCCACACACGTCAACTTTTGTCCTGAGCAAGTGGATGCCCCAGAGACATCGCGTTTCCTCGACCCAAGTTGCACCGCTGGCAGAGTGTACGCAGATTGTCCAGTGTAGCGGGGCCGCCGCGCGAGAACGGAATCACGTGATCGATGTGAAGTATAGCTCCTCGCTCGAGAGCAGGACTTCGGCCACAGAGAACACATCGAAACGAGTCGCGATCGAGAACCTGCAAACGGAGTCGAGCTGTCGGGGCTCGCCGTCGCACGGGATCGATCGTTTCCGTTGCGCAAGATGTGTGCGTGGATGCAGAATGACCCGCAACGTCTGGCCGAACCCTCGGATCGCCGTTGGATAACTCGACGGGAGCACCCATCTGCCACTCTAGAAACTTCAGACAGGCATTCGTCCATCCACCGAAGCGCTTCTTGTAGGTCTTGTACCAGTAGGCGGGTGAGGAACCTTCCCACTCGTATCTGGAGGGACGGTGACCAACGAGTGTCCAAATCCTGGCCATCTCGGTAAACAACTGATCATCAGACAGTCGCTTCGTATTGCGTGGGCGCAGCGACATTCCTTGTTTCTGAAGTTCTGCTCGCAACGCCTTCATCCCGTCGCTCCACGAGCCAAACGCGCTTTCAACACCCGCACGCGTCACGCCCAAATTCGCCGATTGCAATTCGCGCATGGAGAATTCACGGAAGCCAAAATGCTCGGCCGCCGAGATGAGCTTCGGCAGAATATGCTCCGGTGTGAGCTTGCCTAACCGTCTGCGCTCAAACGCAAAGTCCATGGAGCCCGATGATCTGCCACAGGGGATGTGCGAGTGTGTTGCCCTTGTTCTTCACTTGATAGCAGCCGAACGCTGGCCATAAGCCGCGCGCGTCCTTATGCGCGTCGGCTTCATGGGTGAGTTATGCGGCCTCTACGTCAACGATCTCGCTTGACGATGACGGCGCAGGCACGGGCATGCCGTCTTCTCGCAGACCATCGATGTGGAATTCGATTGCTTCGCGGATGAGCTCGAGAACCTCTTCGCGAGTCTCGGCGGCGGCGACGCAACCAGGAAGATCGGGGACGTACGCACCGAACGATTTCGGCCCCTGCTCGACAACGACCAAGTAGCGCATACCTCTTCTCCTACTTCTTGAGACCCGCCTGTTTCAACACGCTATTCAATGTTCCCGGCGGAACGTCGACACCCGGCTTGCCGGCGATCGTTACAGCTCCCGGCTTCGAGGCGTGACGGTACTGTCGGTGACTGCCTCGCGTGCGAATCAACGCCCAACCGTCGCCTTCGACCAACGCGATCAAGTCCCGCACCTTCACGCGTCAGAGCATACCATCGCCACCAGGTGTGGCATAACTTTGAATTAGGCGTATCAATTGAATCGGCAACCCACGCCTGGGCTGGCGGGTTAAACCATTCGTGTGCATGTCGGCATTACAGCTCTATCGTGCTTCTACTTCAAGGCTATTCATTGTCACCTGCGGTCGCCGGCGAGGTGTTAGCCCGCGACGGCGTAGCGGGGTAATCCACGAACCGAAGAGCCGCCAGCAGCTTGTCGGCTGGGCTGATGACGGTTCGATTGGCGCGGTTCAGCACATGCGTGTACAGCATCGTGGTCGCGACGTCTTTGTGCCCGAGCAGCTCTTGAACAGTCCTGATGTTGTACCCCGCTTCAAGAAGATGGGTGGCAAAGCAATGGCGTAAAATGTGTGGACCGACACGCGGCTCGATTCCTATGGTGCGAGCGGTGGCAGTGATGGCTTTCTGCAGCACCGATTCGTGAACATGCCGGCGCTGTGGGTCGTTCGTCTGTGGCGCGCGACAGACCTTGGACGCCGGGAACACCCATTGCCAACTCCATTCGCAGGTGGTGTCCGAATGTCCGCGAAGCAATGCCTCGGGCATCGGTACATATCCGAATCCTGCGGCGCGATCGCGCTCGTAGACACGCCTTACCGTCTCTAGGTGCACCGCGAGCTCCTCTTTGACGCTGGTCGGCAAGATGGTGATGCGATCCTTGTTGCCCTTGCCCTGGCGCACCAGGATCTGGCCGTTGGCGAAGTCTACGTCGACAACGCGTAGTCGCAGGCATTCACGCAGGCGCAGCCCGGCGCCGTACAGCAACGTCGCCATGAGCTTCGGCGTGCCATGCATAGCCCCAAGCAAAGCCGCAACCTGGGCACGTGCAAGAACCACGGGTCGGCGTTGCCGTGGCTTGGCGCGCGCGATGCGGCCGAGTGGACCGGGGTCACGTTGAAGGACAGATCGATACAAAAGGAGAAGAGCGGCAAGCGCCTGGTTCTGCGTCGATGCGCTGAGGTGCCTATCGATCGCTAGCCCGGTAAGAAAGCTCCGGATCTCTGCTGCGCCCATTTCAACCGGGTGCCGCTTGTGATGGAACAGGATGTAGCCGCGAATCCAGTGGACATAGGCTTCTTCGGTCCGCAGGCTCATGTTGCGGCGGCGGATCTCGTCACGAACCTGGTCGAGGAGCTTCGGCGGTGGTGCTGCGAGGGGCATGGTCGTTACCTCCGATGGAGCGTTCATCGAAAATCATGCGACTTCGGCAGTGCGACAGGTTGTTGGTTGTCCGGTTGTTCGTTGTTCGGGGCGGCGGGTGATTCGTCTGCCGGCGTGACGCGCATGCGGTAGCCGTGGCCGCTGAGATGGATGGCTTGTTGCGGCAACTCCAGTGCGGCGATGCGCTTGGCGCGGACGTGAATGACAGAAGACAAGAGGTTGGGGGTTAAGGGGTTAGGGGTTTGGGGACCTTGCCTTTGTGTCACGACTTTCTGTAGCGGTCCTTCGATGATCAGCATCGCGGCGGTGTGGATCACGCTGCGGAAGCGTTGGAACATGTCGGGCACGACGACGGCGTTGGCGGTGCCGCTTTCGTCTTCGAGGGTGATGAAACAGAAACCCTTGGCCGTCCCCGGCCGCTGGCGCACGATCACCAGGCCGGCGATCTTCGTCCACTTGCCGTCGCGCACCCGTGGCAGATCCTTAGCCAGCACGACGCCGGCGGCGTGCAACTCACGGCGCAGGTGGGAGACGATGTGCGGGCCGGCGGTGAGGCCGCTGTTGCGGTAGTCGGCGAGGGTGCGGTCGAGGGGGGACATCTCGGGGAGACGGTTAGTGGTTAGGCGGTTGGCGGTTAGGGGATCTGCCTTTCCATAGTTTGCTCTCCTTTGCGAAAATAACGGATCCCGCGACACCGCACTCGCTTGCCAAAGCGCTTCGCGACGCGTGCAGCCGAACCCTGCGAAGGCGCCGAGATGCGCCAGAGTTTGCACCTCATCGTCGCAAAGGTTGCAGCGATGAATCACGTCAGCGATCGAAACGAACGGCGCTTTGGCACGTTCGGCCTCGATACGGCGGCCTGCTTCCTCACGCAAACCCTGTACGAAGCGGAAACCCAGGCGGAGAGGTAGGCTGGGAAGGCGGTTAGCGGTTGAGCGGTTGGCGGTTAGGGGAAGATCGTTGTCCCTAACCGCGTAACCGCGTAACCGCTTAACCGCTTGCTCCAAGCTGCAATTCCAGCCCGATCTCATCACGTCCACCGGCAATACCCGCAGGCCGTGCCGTTGCGCGTCCTTCACCAACGTTGCCGGGTGATAGAAGCCGAGCGGCCAGTTGTTGAGCATGGCGCAGGTGAACGCCGCGAGGTGATGGGCGCGTAGATACGCCGATGCGTAGGCCAGCAGCGCGAAGCTGGCGGCGTGGCTTTCGGGGAATCCGTAGAGCGCAAACGAGGTGATGCTGCGGATGATGTCGCCGGCCGTTTTGGCGTCGATACCGCGCGCCGCCATGCCGTCGCGCAGGCGCTTCTCGATCTGCTGCATGCGTGCTTGCGAGCGCTTGAAGCCCATGGCGCGGCGCAACTCTTCCGCTTCACCGCCGGTGAACCCGGCCAGCACCATGGCCATGCGCAGCAGCTGCTCTTGAAACAACGGCACGCCGAGCGTGCGTTTCAAGATCGGTTCGAGATCGGGATGCGCGTAGCGCACCGGCTCGCGGCCGTTGCGGCGGTTGAGATACGGATGAACCATCTGGCCGACGATCGGACCGGGCCGGATGATCGCTACCTCGACGACCAGATCGTAGAAGCGCTCCGGTTTCATGCGCGGCAACGTCGCCATCTGCGCCCGGCTTTCGACCTGGAAGACGCCGATGGTGTCGGCCTTGCGCAGCATGTCGTAGGTCTTCGGATCATCAGGCGGCAGATGCGCCAAGTCGACGTCGACGCCTTCGTGCTCGCGAATCAGCGGAATCGTTTCTTCGAGCACTGCCATCATGCCGAGACCGAGCAGGTCGACCTTGATGATGCCGAGGTCGGCGCAGTCGTCTTTATCCCACTGCACGACGACGCGCCCGGGCATCGAGGCATTCTCCATCGGCACGACGGTATCGAGCCGTCCCGCCGCGATCACCATACCGCCGGAGTGCTGGCCGAGATGGCGCGGCAGATTCTGAATGCGCTGCACCAGGTCGACGAGCATGCCGACGCGCGGTGCCGCCGGATCGACGCCGCCGGCTTTGAGCTGCTTGGCGAGCTCGTCCATGTCGTCGCGGAACTCGAAACGGTTGAGCAGCTTCGACAGCTTGTCGACTTGCTCCATGCCGAAGCCGAGGGCTTTGCCGACCTCACGCACGGCGCTGCGCGTGCGGTAGGTGATGACGTTGGCGGTCATCGCCGCGCTTGCGCCCGTGGCGCCGCGGTTGCCGTAACGTTGATAGACGTATTGGATGACGCGCTCGCGCTGGTCGCCGCTCGGCAGGTCGATGTCGATGTCGGGCCACTCGCCGCGCTCTTCGGAAAGAAAGCGTTCGAACAGCAGCTCCATGCCGACGGCGTCGACGGCGGTGATGCCGAGCGCGTAGCAGACGGCGGAGTTGGCGGCCGAGCCGCGTCCTTGCGCCAGGATGCCCTGCTCGCGGCAGAAGCGGACGATGTCCCAGACGATGAGGAAGTACCCTGCCAGCTCCAGCTTGCCGATGATCTGCAGCTCGTGCTCGAGCTGGCGCCGCACCTTTTCTGAGAGCTTGCCGTAGCGCCGGCGTGCGCCGTCGTAGGTGAGGTAGCGCAAATAGCCGATCGCTGTTTCGCCCGGCGGCAGAGGGAAGTCGGGGAAACGATAGCCGAGGTTGGCGAGGGTGAACTCGCACTGTTCGGCGATGCGCTGCGTGTTGGCGACGGCTTCCGGGAGGTCGCGAAACAGCGCCGCCATCGCGGCCGGCGATTTGAGATGGCGTTCGGCGTTGGCGAGCAGCAAGCGCCCGGCCGCGTCGAGCGACGTTTTGTGGCGGATGCAGGTGAGCACGTCGAGCAAGCGGCGATCGGCGGCGGCGTGACGCACGTCGTTGGAGGCGACGATGGGAAT
>JACQEN010000076.1 GCA_016200585.1 Deltaproteobacteria bacterium | reverse complement strand
CCGCGATGCCATTGGTCGGCACCTTCTACAACCGGCTCGGGTCGGTGGTTGCTTCGCTTGCCAACGCTCGGCGTTTGCTCGAGCACGGCGACGTCGTCGGCATCTTCCCGGAAGGAGTGGCGGGCGTCAGCAAGGGGATTGCGCACCGCTACGAGCTACAGCCTTTTCACACGGGGTTTGTGCGTCTGGCCATCGAGCTCCGGGTCCCGGTGGTTCCCGTGGTCGTAGTTGGCGCAGAGGAAACCTATCCGGTCATTGCGAAGGTGCAGGCGTTGGGGCGCTTGCGCGAGCTCCTCAACATTCCCTACGTACCGGTGACACCGTTCTTTCCACTCCTCGGGCGCTGGCGGAACGCGAGTCGGTCTTTTGAAGTTGAAAAGTCGAAGGGTCGAAAAGGACGAATCTCTTCGACTCACGACCCTTCGACTTTTTGACTCTTACGACTGCGCTTCTTCGATGCGAGCTGCCTTACCCGAGAGCTTGCGCAGGTAGTACAGCCGGGCGCGGCGCACCTGGCCGCGGGTGATGACTTCGATCTTGTCGAGGCGAGGCGAATGCAGCGGGAACGTCCGCTCGACGCCGACGCCGTAGGAAATCTTGCGAACGGTGAACGTTGCCTTGTTCGAACCACGCGTTTTACGAATGCAGACGCCTTCGAACGCCTGGACGCGTTCCTTTTCGCCCTCGATCACCTTGACGTGAACACGCAGGGTATCTCCCGCCTTGAACTTGGGGATGTCGGTGCGCAGCTGTTCGCTTTGGATTGCGTCAATGACGTTCATGGTGCCACCTCGCGGACGGGGTTTTGTTCAGCGGAACGGGCTTCTTAGCGCGACCCCCGCAGGCGGTCAAGGATGATGGCCGCGGCCGAACGAACGGACAGATGGTTGTAGTCCGCCACGCCACGAATCGGCTCCAGGAAGACGTCGGCTCGAGCCGTGACCTCGGGAGATAGCCCCCAGCCGGTTCCCAGGACCAACAGGTGAGGGTCGGAGCGCTCGGAAAGCTGCTGTCGCAGGTCGGCGAACGTCGTCCGTTCCGACCCGGAGCGTGCCGACGTCATCACCAGACGGGGCCGCATGCCAGTCTCGAGCTCCAGCGACAGGATGGTGCTATCGAGGTCTTGCTCCAGGGCCACCAGGCTCAAAGCGTCCTTGCGGGTCACGTTGTAGGTGCTGCCATAGCCGGTGTCCCAGTGCTCCATGATCTTTGCCGCCAACACCCGCAACGCCTTCACCGGGTGGGCGACGTAGAAGCGTTTGACGCCAAAGGTGCGTGCCGAGCGGGCTATGTCGTGAATGTCCATGTTGGTCAGGGCCGTTGTGACGATGGCCCCGTTCTTGTCGACCGTCGGGTGGTGCAGGAGCACCAGGTAGAGATCAGCCATCGCGTCGTGAACGGAGGGTTGCCAGGTAGGTCCGGTCGTCGTCGCTGAGCCGAGCGCGGTCGAGCAGATCGGGCCGCTGTTCGAAAGTGCGCCGCAGCGATTGCTGGCGACGCCAGCGAGCGATCGCGCCGTGATCGCCCGACAGCAAAACGTCGGGAACCTTCTGGCCACGAAACTCAGCCGGTCGCGTGTACTGCGGGTATTCGAGCAAGGCGTCGCTGAACGATTCGTCGGCGATCGACTGCTCGCTGCCGAGCACGCCGGGAACCAGGCGGCTCACGGCGTCGATAACAACCAAGGCCGCAATCTCGCCGCCCGACACGACGAAGTCACCGATCGAGAGCTCTTCGTCGACGAATTGGCTCACGCGCTCGTCGACGCCTTCGTAGCGGCCGCACAGCAACGCCAGCGACGGCAACGCAGCAAGCTCGCCGGCCCGCTGTTGCGTCAGTACGCTGCCGCGCGGCGATAAGAGGATTCGGTGCGGTCGTCCCGACGCCGCAGCGAGCGATTCGAGCGCTGCGACGATGGGCTCGGGTTTCATGACCATCCCCTCGCCGCCGCCGTAGGGCGTGTCGTCGGTGACGCGGTGCTTGTCGAGCGCAAAATCGCGGATGTTGTGCAGTGAAAACTGCAGCGCGCCGCGCTCCTGGCCCTTCTGCAGCATAGTCGCAGAAAGCACCGAGGCAAAGAGCTCCGGAAACAGCGTCAAGATATGAAAGTGCATCACAGGTCGACCAGCCCCGCCGGCAGATCCACTATGATACGGCGCCCGACGGGGTCAATCTCGCGGACCAACTGAGCCACCAGGGGAACCGTGATCTCCTTGGCGCCGTTGCGCACGACGCAGAGATCCTTCCCCGATAGACTGAGGATCTCGCGCACCTCGCCGATCACGTTGCCGCTGATATCGGTCATCGTCATGCCGATCAGTTGGTAGTGGTAGATTTCGCCTGCTTCGAGTGACGGCAGGTCGGCTTCGTCGATGCAGACCTCGCAACCGACGAGCGCTTCCGCGGCGTTCATGGTGTCACAGCCGTCGAGGGTCAGGAGAAGAAACCGCTTGTGAGGGCGGATCGCCGCGACGCGCCGCTCTTGCCGCTCGTCGTTGCGTCGCAAGACAACGCGCGAGCCCGCTTTCAGCGTCGACGAATCGGGATTGTACGGCAACAGGCGCAACTCTCCACGAGTTGCATGCACGTTGACGAGTCGCCCGAGAGGAATGAGGTGGTCAGGCGTCACGACGGATGAGCGGTCGCCGCGCTCCACGGCGCGCGGCCGGTGCAGCGCGCCGCTACTTTTCCTCGACGATCTCCAGCACCACTTTGCGGTTCGCGCGCGATGCCGCAGCGTTCAAGATGGTGCGGATCGATTTGGCCGTGCGGCCTTGTTTGCCGATGATGCGCCCGAGATCGTCGCGCGCAACTTTGAGCTCGAGGACCGATGCAGTGTCCCCCTGCGTTTCCTTCACCTCGACGGCATCGGGGTGGTTGACGAGAGATTTCGCCAAAAGCTCGACGAGCTCCTTCATGCTTGGGTCTCCCCGGGATCGGGAGCAGGTGCTGCCTCTGCGGTACGAGCCACCTTCAAGCCACTGCGCTTGATCAGTTGCGCGACGGTTGGCGACGGACGCGCTCCACTACTCAGCCAGCGAGTCAATTTGTCTTCCTGGATCTTCACCTGCTCCGGGTTCTGGTTCGGATCGTACGTGCCGATCTGATCGAGTCGGCGTCCGTTACGGGCGGCGCGGCTTTCCGCGACTACGATGCGGTACAGTGGATGCTTCTTGGCACCGTGTCTTGCGAGTCGAATTGTCGTTGCCATGGTCGAAATCTACTCCTCTCTCTCAGGGTCAGCAATCACATAGATAGACCCGGCGGAAGACCGCCGCGGCCTGCAAACTTACTCATTTGTTTCATGACCTTCTTGGTCTGTTGGAACTGTTTCAAGAACCGATTGACGTCGGCGACGCTGGTGCCGCTGCCGTCGGCGATACGCCGGCGACGGCTACCGTTGAGAATCAGATGGTTGTTGCGCTCTTCCTTCGTCATCGAATTGATGATCGCTTCGATTTGCTTGAGGTCCTTTTCCGCAGTGCTCATATCTACACCGCGAGTGAGTTTCTTCATACCCGGAATCATGCCGAGCAAATCGCCCATCGAGCCCATCTTGCGGACGACACGCAGTTGATCGCGAAAGTCCTCCAGCGTGAACTCATTGCGCCGCAGCTTCTTCTGCAACGCCTGGGCTTGATTCTCGTCGTAAGCTTGCTGCGCCTTCTCGATCAGGGTGAGGACATCTCCCATCCCGAGAATGCGCCGTGCCATCCGATCGGGATGAAACACTTCCAACGCGTCGAGCTTCTCGCCCATGCCGACAAAGACAATCGGCGCGCCGGTAACCGCGCGGACCGACAGCGCGGCGCCGCCGCGGGCATCGCCGTCGAGCTTCGTGAGGATGACACCGCTGAGGCCAAGCCGTTCGTGGAAGCCGCGCGCCACGTTGACCGCGTCCTGGCCGGTCATGGCATCGACCACCAGCAGTACCTGATGCGGTTTGATCGTTGCCTTCAGACGTTCCAGCTCGCCCATGAGCTCGTCATCGATGTGCAGCCGGCCGGCCGTGTCGATGAGCACCGTGTCGAAGCCGTGGCCTCTTGCATGGTCGATGGCCTGGCGCCCGATATCGACGGGATCCTGGTCGGCTCGCGATGGGTGTACCGGGCAGCCGACTTGCGCACCGAGGGTCGTCAGCTGTTCGATGGCGGCAGGGCGATAGACGTCGGCGGGGACGAGATACGGGTTGCGCTTGAGATCGTCTTTCAGCAGACGTGCCAGCTTGCCGACCGTGGTCGTCTTACCGGAACCTTGAAGGCCAACCAGCATGATCGTTACCGGCGGTGCCGCGGCGAGGTCGAAGCGCGTCGCTTGCCCGCCCATGAGCCGCGTCAGCTCGGCGTCGACAATCTTGAGGAACTGTTGATCGGGAGTCAGGCTGCCGAGAACTTCCTGGCCGATTGCCTGCTCGCGGACGCGTTCGGTGAAATCCTTGACGACCTGAAAATGGACGTCCGCCTCCAACAGCGCCAAACGCACTTCGCGCACGGCGTCATCGATATTGCGTTCCGAGATCTTACCGAGGCCGCGTAGCTTGCGGACGGTTTGCTCGAATTTTTCAGTCAGGGTGTCGAACATCAGGGGACCAAGCGCAAAAACCTTGGCGAAAGGACGAAACGGTATAGAACGGCACCCGCGTTGTCAACGAACCTTCAGAACCTCCGGGGTGGCCAAGGCAGGCCTGCAAGGCCGGAAAGCGAGAACGGACGGGTCCGGTTGCAGCAGAAGCGGCTACTTGGCGGCGTCGCCGGGCGGATTCCAGATGTCGTCGCCGACCTTCTTGTGGGAAAAAGCCTCGATCAGGGCCAGGATCAGCTGGTCTTCCGTCATCTGGCGCTGTGCCGCAGCGGCGCTGATCTGCGCGTTTCCACTGGCCAGCAGCGGAATCTGATCAAAACGCCACTCGCCCTGCTCGCGCACGAAGTCGTATTGCTGATCGGACGGCTTGCCGTCGAGGGTGATCGTACCTTCCGCCCGGTCGCCGGAAATCTTGATTTGTCCGATGTCCGTGCGTTCGAGCGCCGCCTTGCTCATCCAACCCTGTTCGACGGCATATCCGATCACTTCCGACGGCGACATCTTACGCAACAGCTCGGGCTCCATGCGGTAACGAAACGCCAGCACTTGAAACCTCTTGAGCGGCTCGAGCTGCTGAACCGCCGTTTTGGTCCCGTGCAGCGCCAGCTCCTGGCTTTCGCGGTACCAGTCGACTGTCCGCTGACTCAAAGTCGCCGCGGCTGCCCTGCCGTCCCCTTTTAGAACCGCCTCCTTGTAGGATCTGAACACCGCGCGCACGGCATCCGGTGTGGCGGGTTGCTGCGCCGGACCGCGCAGGAAGAGAATCAATGCAACCGTCGTGATTGCAATGCTGAGCACCCGTGAGGACGTCGCCATCATAGTCGCCGTGGTTCTAGCGCTCCGACCATCGGACTGTCTACCTTGCCGGCCGCTACCGGGCTGCGAACGCGCGTAAATTTGAGATCATCGACTCCGCAGAGACCCGAGCCGGTGTCGAGACGACGATGTCCGAATCTTGCCAGACGCTCCGAGCTGAGTGACATACAACTCATCCATGGATCTTGACCCACAGCATTGTTACCGGGCCGTTCTGGCGCGCGACGCTCGTTTCGATGGACGCTTCTTCAGCGGCGTCGTCACCACGGGTATTTATTGCCGTCCGATTTGTCCGGTTCATCCGCCCAAGTTCGAGAACATCCGCTGGTACGCTTGCGCAGCCGCAGCGGAGGCCGCCGGCTTTCGTCCATGCCGCCGTTGTCGTCCGGAAACCGCTCCCGGGACCCCGGCCTGGATGGGCAGTGCTGCCGTCGTCTCGCGCGCCTTGCGCTTGATCACCGCCGGCGCCTTCGAGGAGGATGACGTGGAAGGTCTGGCGACGCGCCTTGGCCTGGGAGCGCGCCAGCTGCGGCGCGTGTTCGCTCAACACCTGGGCGCCTCTCCCGCCCAGGTCGCGCGCTCGCGCCGCATCCACTTCGCGCGGCGCCTCCTCGACGATACGCAGCTGTCGATGACTCGAATCGCCTTCAATGCCGGCTTTCGCAGCGTGCGACAGTTCAATCATGCCATGCGCCAATGCTTTGGAGCTGCTCCATCCGAGCTGCGGCGGCGTACCAAGAGACCGCAGACCGCAGGCAGCGCTTTGGTTGTGCGCCTGCCGTTCCGCCCGCCGTTGGACTGGGCTGCCGTCTTGGGATTCCTCGCGGCGCGCGCCACACCGGGAATCGAGCACGTCGAGGGCAATTGTTACCGTCGCTCGATCGCGCTGAATGACGCTCGCGGAATCATCGAAGTGGCACCGGTACCCGAGCAGCGATACCTGCGTATGAGTGTCGATCTGTCGTGCGATACCGACCTCTTCCAGGCCGTCGAGCGGGCGCGTCGACTGTTCGATCTCGACGCGGATCCGTCGCGCATCGATGAGCAGCTGCAGCGCAGCTCGATTCTGAAGCCGCTGGTCGACGCGACGCCTGGACTGCGGGTCCCAGGAACATGGGACGGCTTCGAGCTCGCCGTGCGTGCGGTCCTCGGCCAGCAGGTCAGCGTGCGCGGCGCGACCACTCTCGCCGGCCGTCTGGTGCAGGCGTTCGGTCAGGCCTTGCAGGAGCCACGGGAAACGATCACTCATCTCTTTCCGACGCCCGAATCGCTCACAGCGGCGGATCTCACGACGATCGGTCTGCCGCGCGCCCGCGCTACGACGATTCGTGATCTGGCCATCGAGGTTGCCGCCGGACGTCTCCAACTCGACTCGGCGCTCGGTCTCGACGAGGCTGTCGGCCGATTGCGCGCGGTTCGCGGCATCGGCGAGTGGACCGCTCAGTACATCGCGATGCGGGCGCTCGGAGAACCCGACGCATTCCCGGCCGGAGACTTGGGCCTTCGGCGCGCGCTGGCGAACGGCGCCGGACCATTATCTTCCAAGCAGATCGCCGAGATCGCCGAATCATGGCGGCCCTGGCGATCCTACGCAACGATGCGCCTATGGACGCACCTATCGCAAAACGAGGTGAAACGATGAAGCTCGAGATTGCAACCGTACCGTCACCGATTGGCTCGGTGACCTTCGCAGTAAAAGATTCGACCCTGTGTGCGATGACGTTTTCCGATGCCTGGCCGCAGCAGCTGCCGCGGCTGCAACGGCGCTTTTCAGGGGTTGAGCTGCGGCAGACGGTCGACCCGGCAAGGATCGCGACGCGCTTGCGTCGCTACTTCGACGGCGACATCACCGCGCTGGACGACATCGGCGTCGATCCCGGCGGTACGCCGTTTCAGCAACGCGTCTGGAACGTTCTCGGATCCATACGACCAGGTTCGATCTTGTCGTATCGCAGCGTCGCCGAGGCGGTCGGAAAGCCCACCGCCGTACGCGCGGTCGGGGCTGCCAACGGTTCCAATCCGATCGCGATTGTCATCCCGTGCCACCGCGTCATCGCCGCAGACGGTACCCTATGCGGCTACGGAGGCGGTTTGGAGCGCAAGCGCTGGTTGCTACTGCACGAAGGGGTGCCTCTGAGCGAATCGAAGGGGCAGCCCGAAAATCGCAGCGCGACGCTGTTCTGAGTGAAGGCCGAAGATCCTTGTCTGGCGTCGGACGATGGACTAAGAACCTGCTCTTCTCCGATAGCGAAGGACCCAAAGCATGCTGAGCAAGATTCATCACGTCGGTATCGTCGTTCGCAACTTGGACGAGGCGTACGCCTTCTACCGCGACACGCTGGGATTGCCCGTGCACAAAGTGGCCGTTGTCGAGGACCAAGGCGTCAAGGCCGCCCTGCTGACGATCGGCAACAGCGAGATCGAGCTGCTCGAGCCGATCAACAGCAACGGTGGAGTCGCCAAGTTCCTCGAACGCCGCGGTGAAGGTCTGCATCACATCTGCTTTCAAACCGACGATGTCGCCAAAGAGCTGGCAGCGGCAAAGGCCAAAGGCGTCGAGTTGATTGATCAAGCGCCGCGCAAGGGCTTGGCGGGAATGATCTGCTTCCTGCATCCCAAAGCCAATCACGGCGTACTCATCGAATACGCTCAGCCGTTCGAGGATGAGCAGCATTGAGGACACCCGCCATGCCCCTTGCGAAAAAAATCGACCACATTGCGATCGCGGTGAAAGATCTCGACGCAGCCGTCAAGACGTACACGACCCACTTCGGCTTTCCAGTCGTCTCGCAGGCAAATCTTCCCGCCGTTGGAATTCGTTTGGCGAACTTGCGGGTCGGCGATGTCGATCTGGAGCTCTTCACGCCGACGCGCGACGACATCGCCCCGGCCAAGAGCTTGGCGGAACGCGGCGAGGGCGTTTACGTCCTGTCGCTCGAAGTCGACAACCTCGAAGCCGCCATCGGCCAGCTCAAGGCCAAGAACATCAAGGTCGGTGAAATCACTCCTGCCGGTGACGGCAAGAGCCGCTTGGCCTACATCAGCCCGAAGGCAACACACGGCGTGTTGCTGCAGCTGATCGAGCGACCGCAACCGTAGGCAGGGAACCTTGAGCCAGGAGCTCGGAACGATCATGGGCAAGCTGGATGGCAAGGTAGCGTTGGTCACCGGATCGTCGCGTGGTATCGGTCGCGGCATCGCTCTGGCGTTTGCTCGCGAAGGTGCCGATCTCGTCGTCAACTACCGGCGTGATGAGACGGCCGCTCAGGAAGCCGTCGGCCAAATCAAAGCGCTCGGGCGCAAAGCCGTTGCGATCCAAGCCGATGTCACCGACTTCGAGCAGGTGCAAACGATGGCGGCGAAGGCGATCGAAGCCTTCGGACGTTTCGACATCGTCGTTGCCAACTCGGGGATTGCCTCGCGCGTCGCACCGATCTGGGAGTTCGACATCGAACATTGGCACAAGGTGATCAATACCAACCTACACGGCGTGTTTTACACCTGCCGCGCCACGGTTGGACATCTCGTCGAGCGCCGCAGCGGCAACGTCATCTTGATTTCGTCGATTGGTGCCGACCAGTGCGCGC
>JACQEN010000068.1 GCA_016200585.1 Deltaproteobacteria bacterium | reverse complement strand
TCGATCCGATTCGCGAAGAAGTCGTGATGTCGGTGAAGGCGACGATCGGCTGCGAACAGAATCTCTTTGATGAGACGCCGCAGCACTGTCATCAGTTGGAGCTCGAAAATCCCGTGATCGGCAACGCCGATCTGCAGAAGATCAAAGATCTGGCGGCGGGGAGTTTGCGATCGAAGACGTTGAAGGCGGTTTTCAAGGTTGCCGATCGTGGCGCAGGATTGCGCGCCGCTATCGACGACCTTTGTCAGCGGGCTTCCGACGCGATCGAAGAAGGGTGCAGCGTGCTCATTCTTTCCGATCGCGGACATGACGGCGAATGGGCGCCGATACCGAGCCTGCTGGCGACGGGAGCCGTGCATCATCACCTCATCCGTGAGGGCACTCGTACGCGCTGTGGTTTGGTTGTCGAGTCCGGCGAGCCGCGCGAAGTTCACCACTTCTGTCTGTTGATCGGCTACGGCGCCGCCGCCGTGAATCCGTATCTGGCCTGCGAGTCGATCATCGACATGGTGCGCGACGGGCGCATCAAAGGGACCGCGGAGGATAGTGCCATCGAGCACTACCTGAAGGCCGCCAACAAGGGCGTCCTGAAGGTGATGACCAAGATGGGAATTTCGACGGTGCAGAGTTACCGCGGCGCACAGATTTTCGAAGCCATCGGTTTGAACCGTGAAGTCATCGAACGTTACTTCACGTGGACCGCGTCGCGCATCGAGGGCGTCGGGCTCGACGTCATCGCCGAAGAATCGGCACTGCGCCACCATCAAGCCTACGAAGTGTCGCCGACACTCGACGGCGAGCTCGATCCGGGCGGGCAATATCAATGGCGTCGGCGCGGCGAGTACCACATGTACAACCCGGAGACGATCGCCAAGCTGCAGCACGCCTGTCGCTCCGGCAACTACAAGACGTTCAAAGAATACACGCGGCTGGTGAACGATCACAACCAGAGGCTGTGCACCATCCGCGGCTTGCTGAAGTTCCGCAACGGGTCGCCGGTGGCGCTCGCAGAGGTCGAACCGGCCGCGGAAATCGTCAAGCGCTTCAAAACGGGTGCGATGTCGCTGGGATCGATCAGCCGTGAAGCCCATGAGAACCTGGCCATCGCGATGAACCGCATCGGCGGCAAGTCGAATACCGGTGAAGGCGGTGAGGACCCGGTTCGCTACACGCCCGATGCGAACGGCGATCGCCGCCGCAGCGCCATCAAGCAAGTGGCATCCGGACGCTTCGGCGTTACCAGTCATTACCTGGTCAACTCCGATGAGCTGCAAATCAAGATGGCTCAAGGAGCCAAGCCGGGTGAGGGTGGCCAGCTGCCGGGTCACAAGGTGGACAAGTACATCGCCGGCATCCGCTATTCGACGCCGGGCGTCGGTCTGATTTCGCCGCCGCCGCATCACGACATCTATTCCATCGAGGATCTGGCGCAGCTCATCCACGACTTGAAGAACTCGAACAATCGGGCGCGCATCAGTGTCAAACTGGTTGCGGAAGTCGGGGTTGGTACAGTGGCGGCCGGCGTTTCGAAAGGCAAAGCCGACGTCGTATTGATCAGCGGCGATTCCGGCGGCACCGGCGCGTCGCCGTTGACGTCGATCAAACATGCCGGCTTGCCTTGGGAGCTTGGCTTGGCCGAAACCCAGCAGGTGTTGGTCATGAACGACCTGCGCGGTCGAATCCGCGTCGAAACCGACGGCCAGTTGAAGACCGGCCGCGACGTCGTGGTCGCTGCGCTCCTGGGTGCCGAAGAGTTCGGCTTTGCGAGCGCTGCGTTGGTGGCGTCGGGTTGTATCATGATGCGTGTTTGCCATTTGAACACCTGTCCGGTCGGCATTGCGACGCAAGATCCGGTGTTGCGAAAGAAGTTCGAGGGCAAGCCGGAGTACGTCGTGAACCTCATGATGTTCCTTGCCGAAGAGATGCGCGAAATCATGGCCGAGCTGGGTTTCCGAACGGTGGAAGAAATGGTCGGCCGAGTCGACGCACTCGACGCCAGCGATGCAATCGATCATTGGAAGGCGAAGGGGATCGATCTAAGTCAGATTCTTCACCGGCCCGATGTCCCGGGGAGCGTGGCGATACGATGCGTCCAAGCGCAAGATCACGGCCTCGAGAAGGCCATGGACAACCGCTTGATTGCGCTTGCCGGCCCGGCGCTCGAACGCAAGGAACCGGTCGAGATCGAGTTGCCGATCCGCAACGTGAACCGCACCGTTTGCACGATGCTGTCGGCGGAAGTCTCTCGTCGCTACGGGATGGAGGGGCTGCCGCCCGAGACAATCAAGATCAAGTTCAACGGATCGGCTGGCCAGAGCTTCGGTGCTTTCATGGCCAACGGGATCGCGGTCGAGCTCGAAGGGGACGCCAACGACTACTTTGGCAAAGGCCTGTCCGGCGGTCGCATCGTTGTCTATCCACCGCGCGAAGCCAGCTTCGTTGCCGAGGAGAATATCATCGTCGGCAACGTGTCACTCTACGGCGCCACGGCCGGCGAAGTTTTCCTGCGCGGGCAAGCCGGAGAGCGATTCTGCGTCCGCAACAGCGGTGTCACGGCGGTCGTCGAAGGCGTAGGCGATCACGGATGCGAGTACATGACTCGCGGGCTGGTGGTTGTTCTCGGCAAGACGGGCCGTAACTTTGCGGCCGGAATGAGTGGTGGCCTGGCGTACGTTCTCGACGCCGACGGCGATTTTCGCAGCCGTTGCAACACCGGGATGGTCGACGTCGTAGCCCTCGAAGAGGACGACGCACAGGCAGTCCACGACCTGATTCGCCGGCACTACGCGTACACGCACAGCGCCGTCGGTTGGCGTGTCCTTTCCGGTTGGAAGGAGTACCTGCACAAGTTCGTCAAGGTCTTTCCGGTCGAGTACCGGCAAGTTCTGGCAAAGGCGCATCTTGATTCTGACGCAGCCAAGCTGGCGAGCATCTAAATCCGAACAATGACGTTGTGAGCCACCGCGCGGGGGTAGCACGACGAAACGTTGAAAAGGGCTGAGAAGCGGATGGGCAAAATTACTGGATTCCTCGAGTACGAGCGTGAGCTGCCGCCACGGCGCCCGGTAGGGGAGCGCTTGCGCGATTGGCGCGAGCTGGAGGGGAAGCACCCGGAGGAAAAGCTGCAGGCACAAGCGGCCCGTTGCATGGACTGTGGCATCCCTTTCTGCCACAAGGGCTGCCCGCTCGGTAACATCATTCCCGACTGGAACGATCTGGTGTACCGCGGGCGTTGGCGTGAGGCGATCGAACGTCTGCATTCCACCAACAACTTCCCCGACGTCACCGGACGCGTATGCCCCGCGCCTTGTGAGGAAGCTTGCGTGCTGAACATCAACAACGATCCGGTGACCATCAAACAGATTGAAAAGCAGATCATCGATCACGCTTACAAAGAAGGGTGGATTGCTGCACAAGTCTCTCCACGCCGCAGCGGCAAGAAGGTTGCCGTCGTCGGGTCCGGTCCCGCAGGTCTGGCGTGCGCGCAACAACTGGCTCGTGCCGGCCACTCGGTGAGCGTGCTCGAGCGAGCCGACCGAATCGGTGGCCTGCTGCGTTACGGCATTCCGGATTTCAAACTTGAAAAGCACTACGTCGACAAGCGCATGGCGCAAATGGCAGCCGAGGGGGTCACCTTCCACACCAACACGGAAGCAGGAAAGGATTTGGCGGCCGATCGGTTGCTCAAAGACTTCGACGCCGTCGTCTTAGCAGGCGGCGCAACCCAACCACGCGACTTGCCCGTGCCGGGCCGAAACCTCAAGGGCATTCACTTCGCGATGGAGTTCCTGCCGCAGCAAAACAAACGCGTTGCCGGCGACGAAGTGCCGAACCAGATTCTTGCGCAGGGCAAACGCGTGGTCATCTTGGGCGGCGGCGATACGGGTTCCGATTGCTTGGGGACCTCAAATCGCCACGGCGCGATTTCGGTGACTCAATTCGAGCTGCTCCCGCAGCCTCCGGACACGCGCACGGAGGACATAGCCCCATGGCCATATTGGCCAATGGTTCTTAGAACCTCTTCCTCCCACGAAGAAGGGGTCATACGCGACTGGAGCATCAACACGAAATCATTCTCCGGTGACGAGCAAGGGAACGTCAAGAAGCTCCACGCTGTCCGCCTCCAGTGGGTCAAAGAGAACGGGCGAATGGTGATGAAAGAAATACCGGGAAGTGAGTTCGAGATCGACGCGGACCTGGTCCTGCTCGCACTTGGATTTCTCGGCCCGGAGAGATCACCTCTGCTGAGCGGTCTCGGTGTGGAGCTGACGGACCGAGGGAACGTTGCGGCTGGGCCGAATTGGCTGACCAACGTTCCGGGGGTTTTTTCGTGCGGTGATATGCGTCGCGGCCAATCGCTCGTTGTTTGGGCAATTTGGGAAGGGCGCGAATGCGCGCGCGCGGTCGACTCGTTCTTGATGGGGCACAGCGACCTGAAAGCAAGCCCGGATCCCTTTTAAGTTTGTTGCTTCACTGCGTTACCCCCGTAGCGAAATCGCGCCAAGAAGCTATAGTGCGGTGCTTTCGTACTGGAGGTAGGGGTCAATGTCTCAGCCCGACGATAGTAAACCCGTGACAACCGAAGATGACTTCGCCGCGCTCTTCGCGGCGAGTGAAGCCACAGAGAAACAGCAGCGCCAGGTCAACCTGGGCGACGTGGTGCAAGGGAAGGTCATCGCCGTAGGCCAGAACAGCGCGTTTGTTGCTGTCGGCGGCAAAGGTGAGGCGGTAATCGACGTAGACGAGTTCCGCGACACCAAGACCGGCGAGATCGGCCTCCAAGTTGGAGAGACGATCGAGGCGACGGTCATCGATGACGGTCGGCGTTCCGGGTCGATCGTTCTGAAACGTACCCTTGGACGCGGGAGTCGCTTGCCTTCCGAGCTGGAGCAGGCACTGGCGCATCGGATGGCCGTGGAAGGACTCGTCGCCGGAGAAAACAAGGGCGGCTTCGATGTGCAGATCAGCGGCGTCAAGGCTTTCTGCCCGTGGTCGCAAATCGATTTGCGACGTGGACCGGAACGGCCGGCTGCCAGTCAGTTCATCGGCCAACGGTTCCGGTTCTATGTGACCAAGATCGAGTCGGGCGGGCGCAACATCGTTGTATCAAGACGTGAGCTCTTGGAAGAAGAAAGCGCTGCGCTGGCCGAGAAGACCTGGGAAGCGATCAAAGTCGGCGCGGTTTTGAGGGGCAGGGTCACGACGCTGCGTGATTTCGGCGCCTTTGTCGATCTCGGTGGTGTCGAAGGATTGATCCACATCAGCGAGCTCGGCTACGGGCGCTTCAAACATCCGTCGGAGGTCCTGCAAATCGGTCAAGAGATCGACGTACAGGTTCTCAAGGTCGATCCGGATTCTCAAGAAGGGGGGCAGCGACGCCAGATCAGCCTCTCGCTCAAAGCCTTGGCTCAAGATCCGTGGTCGACTGTCAGGGAGCAGTTTCCAGTTGGATCGACGGTAAAGGGGATCGTGCGACGCCTCGAAGCATACGGTGCGTTTGTCGAGATCGCACCGGCTGTCGAAGGATTGGTGCACGTATCGAAGCTCGCTCTGGATCGCCGGATCGCGCACGCGCGTCAGGTTTTGAACGTCGGCCAGGAAGTCGAAGTGACCATCTTGTCGGTCGATCCCGAACCGCGGCGTTTGAGCCTTTCGATCGTCGAACAAGCGCGGCGCGTGCGGGACGACGCCGTCACCGCCGAAAAGGCCGAGACCCACGAGGTCATGACGAAGACCAATCAGCGCACGACGTTCGGCAGCTTCGGCGATCTCCTGGCAGCTTCCAAGAAGAAGAGCTGATCCGGCGCGCGAGATTTCAGGCGCGAGCTGCTGCCAGCTCCCTGCAGAGTGCGGGCAAGACGTCGCGGTAGTCGCCGACGATTCCATAGTCCGCCGATTTGAAGACCGGCGCCTTGGGATTCTTGTTGATGGCGACGATCAAGCCGGCACGTCGCAGCCCCACCATGTGCTCGAAGGCGCCCCGGATGGCGACCGCAATGTAGAGCTTCGGCGCGATGGCGCGTCCGGTCAGTCCAACCTGGAGTTGCCGCGGTAACCAGCCTTCGTCGGCGACATCGCGAGTCGTACAGAACGACGCTCCGAGAAGGGATGCAAGCTCGTGCGCGGCGTCGAGATTTTCTCGACTACCAAATCCTTTGCCCAGGCCGATCACGATTTCACTGTTGTCGAGTGCTGCGGCGGCGTCGCCAATCGGCCGACGTTCGGTAACCAGGACTCGGGGCGCTTGAACCTCCTCGACGGAAAGTTCCTCGATCCTGACCGGTCGCGACGGATCCGGATCCAGTGCGCGCAGCATTCCTGGGCGCACCGAGGCCATTGCAGGGATGGTCTTCGAAAGAATCGGCGCGACGACGGCGCCACCGAAGGCCGGTTTGTACTGAACGAGATGGCCGCTGCTGTCGACACCCAGATCAATGCAATCCCCCGTCAGACCAAGTTGCAGCCGGGCCGCGAGTCGTGGCGCCAGGTCTCGTCCGCTTGCGGTTGCTCCAAACAGCACCATCCTTGGTTGTAGCGCCGTGATCGCGCGCGTCGAAATGCGTGTTTGATTGTCGACGTCGAACCAGGCCAACATCGGGTGCTCTCCGACCAAGACCCGATCTGCGCCATGTGCAGCGAGCGCGGGCGCAAAACGGGCTGCCGAATTGCCGAGTACGATCGCAGCGACCTGGCTGCGCAGCGCATCGGCAATCTCGCGTGCTTTGCCGAGGAGCTCGAAGGTTACCGGTCGAACGTTATCACCGAGGACTTCGGCCATCACCCAGATGTCTTTCCCAGCAGTGTGAGAATGTTGGGTTGCGATTGTGGCAATTGCTGGCTGCTCCTGCACCTTGAGGGAACCGAACAGGTGGTGATCGTCGACCAATGTTCTGGCCAGCTCGGCAGCGGCGGCTTGTGCAGTTGGCGCTGCGATGATCTTCCCGAGGCGTGCCGTCTCGACGTGGTGGAGACCCTCCACCCACGTCGGAGAGCCCATGGAACCGAACTGCGCAACGTTCTTTGAGAGATCGGACGCCGATATCTGGACGCAGGCCTTTGATTTCGCTGCTTCGCGATCGGCTTTCGACGGGAACCGTTCCGGAGCGAGATCTTCCGTTGCGGTAACCAGAACCGGTAGCGGCGCGACTACCGATTCGGTCCCATCGTCGGTTTCGCGCCTGGCACGGACCTGGCGCTTTTCCATGTCGACGACGAGCTCCTGCGCCGCAGTGATTTGTGCGATGCCGAGCAACTCGGCTACCTCGGGGCCAACTTGACCTGTTTCTGCATCGACGCTGTAGCGTCCGCACAAGATGAGATCGTATGGCTCGATCTGCAGGGCGAGGGCCAGGGCCCTCGCGGTCGCCAAAGTGTCGGACCCGGCAAATTGCCGATCGCAAAGGTGCAGCGCCCGATCCGCGCCGAGGGCCAGGCACTCCAACAGTGCCTCGCTCGCTTGTGGCGGTCCCATGGTGATGGCGACCACCTCGCCGCCATGTTTAGCGCGCAGGTCGACAGCCTTGGTGAGCGCGCGCAGGTCGAAAGAGCTGACCTCGCAAGCGACTCCTTCGCGTTTCAGTGCCTTCGTAGCGGGGTCGAGAGTCAATGCCGATACGACGGGCACCTGCTTGATGCAAACGGCGATGCGCATGAAATCTCCATTCCTACCTTTCAGGCGCGTACGTCACGACGAGAGGCGGCGCAAGTCTACGATGTCGTCGATTGGGTTTTCGGCTTATCGTAGTTAGCCCTTGCTTCTTGTGTGTATGCAGTGCTTTATCGGGCGAAACGTCGTTGGCGCGATCGGGGTGCGGTGGTATGCCGTAAAGGGCTCTTGTGGCCGCTGCGACGACTGTCGCAAGGACAATCGAAACGGTAGAGGGAGCGCCGTATGGGGCGAAAGGACTCAGGTAGCGTGTTCGTACGCAAAGATTTGGGATTCTTGGTTCTCATCGCAACGCTGTTTGGCTGCCAAGGGGCCGGGACGGTCGGTCTCCCGATGCCCAAGAAGATCGTCGATTTGTCCCCAACGATTACCGAGGACTTGCCGGTGCGCCAGCTTGGACATCGAGCCGTAGAATTCCTTGGGCTAAAGGAGCGACTCAACTTCACGCCGGTGGTGCCTGCGAAGGAGCACTTCGCATTTGGACTGACCTATTACGAGTTGCCCAGCCACACAGGTGCTCACCTTGATGCCCCGGGCCGCTTGCTCAAGGGCGGTGAAAGGGCAGACCAGGTATCGCTCAACAAGCTGTACGGCCCAGCTCGGGTCGTGGATCTGCGCTGGAAGGATCGACACAGCGCCCTTCAGATTACGGATCTGGAGAACTATCAGATCAGCGCCGATGAAATACTGATCCTGTTCGTGGGCTATACCCAGCCACAAGATGAGGATTGGCCGACATACTCGCCGCTCTCGGTTCAGGCGGCACAGTGGCTGGTGTCCAAAAAGATCAAAGCTCTGGCGACCGACATGCCGAGCATCGGGAGCTTCAGTCGATACGCGGATTTGATGGAGAAGAATCGACCCCCGGAAGAAGTTTGGGCCGAGCGTTTGGTATTCTCTCAGGCAGGTATTCCCGTGGTCGAAGGTCTTGCCAACCTCGGCCATCTGGTGAACGAGCAGAATGTAGTGTTTGTTGGGTTTCCTTTGTCGATCGCCGATCGCAGCGGAGCTCCGATGCGCGCCGCTGCACTCGTCTATTGATTCGTTCGATCCGTTCGGTCGGCGCGGCAGATGAAAGTGCGCGGGCCGATTTTCAGATAGGGCTGCGGTCGCTGAGGTCGCGTGTACACGGCGGATACCCCAAGCTTGGAGTTGCTGTCAGCTGGCTTTGGCGTTTAGCGACTCAACGTCGCCGCTGGATCCGGTGGTAGGTGCTACCTGTTCCGCCAGGCTCTCCATGGCCCTTCGAGCTAGGCGGCTCGGCTCAATATGCCCATTTTCCCACCTGTTTACGGTTGAAACCGTAACCCCGATCGCATGTGCGAACTCCTCTTGCGTCATGTTGAGACGACGACGTAAGGCGGCGATGGGCATGCCCGAGTTCTGACTGTTGTTGTTGAGCGACATAGCTCCCCCTTTGTCGAGAGTCCAATAACGGTGAAGGTACATGAGCACGGCACGTGCCACGCTGATATGGTTCTGCAACAACAGGAGAAGACTGTACGGAACGAATTCAATGTCACGCGGATGACGCACCTTGCCGGGAAACCGCTACGAACGTGCCAATTAGGCCATTCGACGTTCGACTCGATAAGATCGGCAGGGGTGCTACTTGGGGTTGCATGAGAACCGGCCTTCTGCGAATAATACCCATCAGCGACCAGGCCTAATCCTCGGCAAAAAATAGAGGAGCGGAGGACCCACAGTTTCTGGGGTGTATCTCTCTTGGGAAGACTCAAGGGAGACGGGCAACTCTTTGAGCC
>JACQEN010000067.1 GCA_016200585.1 Deltaproteobacteria bacterium | reverse complement strand
TCCTGTGCCGGTCCCTGCTCGACGAACGAGAAGGCACGTTCGGCAACGTGCAGCAGCAGCTCTTCCTTGGAGCCGAAGTGCCAGAGGATGGAGCTCTTGGCGACGCCGCCCGCGGCGGCGATGGCGTCCAGCGAAGTCTCGTGCACTCCGCGGGTCGCAACCGACCGCAAGGTTGCGTCGAGGATTGCCGCTTCCGTCCGCAGGCCGCGTTCCTGACGCAAGCGTTGCGGGCGCCGCGGTGCGGTGCGCCCCAAGGTCGCCGAACGTGGAGTGGAAGCAGCTTCGTTGCCCATACGACGGAAGATTTTCCGTCGTCGCAGTATCGGCAGCGACCGACGGTGTCAATCAGAGTTGCGAGTCGAAGGGTCAAGCAGTCGGCGTGCGTCTCTCTTGAGCTCTTCGACCTTTGAGTTTCGACTCTTCATTCCAGGGTCGGCCCCATCATTCCACCGTCAACGCCTGACGAATACTCTGCAATACGTGCAGCAGATCGCGCGCCGACTGGATCGTACCGAGGCCGGCAACGCCTTCGAGCACTCGGAGCTCGCGGTTGGTGATGCCGTGACGCGTGTGCAGTCGCTTGTTGGCGCGGAAGGTCTTCCAGACCGATTGCCGCGGTTCGGGTACTTCGTCATCGAGAAAGCCGCGGACCTGCGGGTGCGCCAAGAAAAACAACTCCTGCCGGTCGAGGTCGAGTACCTTCGCCAACTTGACCAGCACTGTCGTGCTCGGGCGGCGCATGTCGCGCTCGAGGTAGCCGATATAGTTGGCGCGGACGCCAACCTTCCTGGCGATTTCCTGCTGCGTCAAATCGAGTTGGCGTCGTCGTTGCCGCAAAAGACGTCCCAGGCTTGCCGAATCTGTGGCCATGCTCTCGCTCTCCCCTGCACTGCGTCGGCCCGGTCGCGGGGACACACAAAGCGCCCCTGCCCGCGCAGAGCCCTAATGAAATTCCCCCCCTCTTTTTTTGAATGCCCTACGAACGGCGTCCGTTGGCGCGCGTAAGAGATCATGCTTCTACGCCAATTTCTAGTAGAAGGTGGGTATCACCCTTTCGCGCACCGCCTTGCGCTGCTGACCTCGGGTGCCGGTGATTCCTACTCACCAGGGTTACGGCTGGCGCCGCTAGCCTTCGGTTGTGTAAGGTGCGCACAAAGGAGCCTTGCAGGATGCCGTGGGTTTACATCAACGAGATCGGACAGCACGAGGGCCAGGATGTCACGCTGAAAGGCTGGCTCTACAACAAACGCTCCAGCGGCAAACTGCACTTTCTGCAGGTGCGTGACGGCACCGGTATTCTCCAATGCGTGGTGTTCAAAAGCGACGTCCCACCCGAACAGTTCGACCTCGCGGATCACCTGTCGCAAGAATCGTCACTCATCGTTACCGGGACGGTACGAGCCGATGCCCGCGCGCCGCTCGGCTACGAGGTTAGCGTCAAGGATCTGCAATTGGTTCATACGGCCGAGTCGTACCCAATCACGCCGAAAGAGCACGGCGTTGCTTTTTTGCTGGATCATCGTCACCTGTGGCTGCGCTCGTCGCGTCAACACGCGATCTTGACCGTTCGCAGCGCAGTGATTCGGGCCTGCCGTGACTACTTCGACGGCAAGGGCTTCACCCTGCTCGACGCGCCGATCTTCACGCCGGCAGCCTGCGAGGGAACCACTACCCTGTTTGCAACCGACTATTTCGGCGAGACCGCCTACCTGACACAGAGCGGGCAGCTCTACGCCGAAGCCGGCGCCTTGGCTTTCGGCAAGGTCTACTGCTTCGGGCCGACCTTTCGCGCCGAGAAGTCGAAGACCCGCCGCCACCTCACCGAGTTCTGGATGATCGAGCCGGAAGTCGCCTTCATGGATCTCGCCGGCGACATGGACCTCGCCGAGGACTTCGTCGAGTACGTGGTGCAGCGCGTGCGGCGCGAACAACGCTCACACCTCGAGGCGTTGGAACGCGACATGACAGTGCTCGAAAGGGTTCGCAAACCCTTTCCGCGCGTCACCTATTCCGAGGCGGTCGAGCTGGTGAGGCAAGCCGGCTTTTTGATCCAATGGGGCGACGACTTCGGCGCCGACGAAGAAACCGCCATCTCCAAGCAATTCGACCGGCCGGTACTCGTGCATCGTTACCCGACCGAGTGCAAAGCGTTTTACATGAAGGCCGATCCGGAAAATCCGCGTCTGGCGCTGTGCGTCGATGTGCTGGCACCGGAAGGCTACGGTGAAATCATCGGCGGCGGCCAACGCGAAGACGACCTCGAAACGTTGCGCGCCAAGATTCGCGCCCACAATCTGCCGGAAGAATCCTTCGGCTGGTACCTCGACCTGCGGCGCTACGGGTCGGTGCCGCACGCCGGATTCGGCATGGGCATCGAACGAGTCGTTGCTTGGATCTGCAATCTGCCGCACGTGCGGGAAACGGTTCCATTCCCGCGGATGCTGGAAAGGCTGCGACCGTGATGTTGTCCTTTACAGAGCTCATCCAGCGCCGAGCGGCACCTTTGCTGTCGTTCGCGCTGCTTCTACAGCTCGTTGCCTGCCACAACGAGCCGGCGAAGTCGTCGCCGCCGCCAACGGCAACCGCTCCGCCGAAGACGACGGAATCATCGGCGGCTGCGCACGCAGCCCTGCCGCGCAGGATTGCCGGCGTTTCACTCGGTATGAACCAAGCGGATGTCGAGCAGCGACTCGGAAGCTTGCGTTGTCGTGAACGCGGCGCTGAGCTGCACGTCTGCGAAACGGACCACGAACAAATCGAGTCGGTGCGTCACCTTGAAGTATACATCCACCACAACCGCGTCATCTCACTGGCCTACGAGATCGATGCACCGGCAGACGCATGGTCCTATCTGGATTCGCAGATCGCTCTCTACGGGAAGCCGTCGTTGACGAACCAGCGTTCGCGCGATCAAGTCGGCCACGATCACGAAATCTTCGGCTGGAGAGATGACGCCAGTCTCTACTCGGTTCGCTTCGTCTGGGGGGGGGAAGAAGGCGGCGAACGTCGTCTTGTCGGCACAGCCATCTCGCTGTGGGACCGCGCAGCGTACCAAACCTGGGAAGATGAGGCGGAACGCGAGGCCAAGCGACCACCGGCCGATCCGTCCTGAATTCCACCTGGTACGGGCTGACGCCCGCCCTCGTCGGGCGTGGGGCGACGAAGCCGAAATCCTGGCGGTCATTTTACCGTCGCAGCTTGCGAATATCGCCGACACGCAAGGTAAAACCAGTGCGGTCGAAGTAGTCGAGCAGGGCGATGCTGAACTTGCGGCTGGCACCGAGCAGGTCGCGAAACGTCGCGGCGTTGATGTCGCCGTGCGCCAAGACGTGCTGGCGCAAGAGCTCGCGGGCGCGCTCGAGCGGCTCGTGGGCGAAGTACAAACCTTCCTCGATCTTGGCGACCATGCCGCGACGTTCGAGTTGCTGGAGAACGGTCCTCAGCCGAGGTGCCGGCACGGCGAGCTGGGTTTCGAGCTCCTTCACGGTCGGCGGTGTCACTCCGGCCGCTTCAAGCTGCGCCGCGACGCGCGACGCAAGCTGCTCTTCGTCACTTGCAAGTCGGACCCGATGCGACGGCAAGCGGATCAAACTGTCATCACGCGCGATCGCCTTCTCCGCGACTAGCGCATCGACGACGGCACGAAACAAATTGGGCGCCAGCGCAGCGGCGATCTTGCTGCGCAGCGATTCCATCTCCAAACCCGCTGCCAGCGGCGTTGTGCGATGGAACGCGCTGACCGCATCAATGATTGCGGAGCGCAAGCCCGTCCACTTGGCCGCCGTCGTGTACGCCACCGGATGCACGGCGTCGGGCAGTCCGCGTATCGACGCGCTCAGGCGCAAGGCATCGTAGACGATCTCCGGCGGCAAGGCGGCGATCTGCGCCAGCTGCTCGGTGGCGACGGCGAAGTCGGACTCGACTTCGAGGATGGTCGCGAGCAGCCGGGCGGGTTCGTTGGCAGCGCGCAACCGATCGAGCTGATCGCTGAGCCCGGGTTCACCGCGTTTGTGGCGGGGCGCAAACGGATGCACGATGATTCCACCGCCGAGCGTTCGTTGTGCCGTCTGATCACGCAAAATGAAACGATCGCCGCGTAGCGCATGAAGCGGTTGCCGTAGCACGAGCTGCGCATAGCCCGCCTGCTTTGGCGACAGCGCTCCTTGATCGTCGAGCCAGACGAGCTTGCCGAGCGCTTCCGCCGTACCCAGGTAAACGCGCACTCCCTCGTGGCTCTTCAGCCGTCTCTTCGCCCCAGAACGGATCTCCACCCAAGCGTCCAACCGATCGGCGACCCGATCCAAACGCCGATCGCACACGACGTGCCCGCGTCCCACGTCGCGACGCTCGATGGCCGCCAGGTTGAGCGCGACACGCTGGCCGGACGTCGCCTGCTCCGCGTCGCGCCCGTGCACTTGCACACTGCGAACGCGCACCTCTTCTCCACCCGGCAGGATGCGCAGCGAGTCGCCCGGCTTGACGCCACCGGTGATGGCTGTGCCCGTGACGACGGTGCCGTGGCCATGCATCACGAAGGCTCGATCGATCGGCAAGCGAAAGTAGCCGGCACCGGCGGGTCGCTTGTATCCGCCAAGACACTGCTCGATCGTCTGCCGCAAGGTCGCGATGCCTTCGCCGGTGACCGGCGACACCGCAACCAGCGGCGAGCCCTCGAGGTTCGTACCGCTCAACAGAATCTCGATTTCCTCTCGAACCGCGGCAAGACGCGTGGCGTCGACGAGGTCGACCTTGGTGATCACCACGATTCCATGCGTAGCGCCGAGCAGGTGGACGATGTCGAGATGCTCTTCGGTTTGCGGCATCACTCCGTCGTCAGCCGCAACCACCAGCAGAACGAGATCGATTCCGTGCGCTCCGGCAAGCATGTTCTTGATGAAACGCTCATGACCGGGAACGTCGACGATGCCGATACGTTCACCGGTCGCGAGATCCATGTAGGCGAAGCCGATGTCGATCGAGATGCCGCGGTCCTTTTCTTCCTTGAGACGATCGGTGTCTTGGCCGGTGAGAGCCCGGATCAACGCCGTCTTGCCGTGGTCGATGTGTCCGGCCGTGCCGATGATGTGGGACATCGCGACAAGCTTCCCGGCTCACGAAAACAAATCGGTGAGATCGCTACCTGCCAACGTCGAAACTTTTGCTTTCGTTGCGGGTGCTAACGCGTTCCATGCCGCAATCAACTCGTGCCAGACGCGCACCTGAAATGTCTTCACGACGGAACGGAATGGCTGATCCAGCAACACACCGTCGTAGAGGGCACGGCCACGATTGAATGCCGGCTCGTTGAACAACGTCTCGCCTCGGACGCGTTCGACTTCGTACGCAGCGGCGTTCTGTCGCATCAACGGAACAAACGTTTGCACGATGCAACGCAAAAGCGGTCCCAGCTGGCCGGAAAGTTTGACCGCCCCGGCACGCTGCACGTGTCCGCCGTCGCGGATATCGCACAACCAAGCATACGTGGTTGGCGCGAGCTGACGCAGACGATCGGCCGCGGTCGGATCTTTCAAATTCATGCTCAGCTGACCGTAGGCACTCGCATCGGCGACGGTAAAGCGCTCGCCGAACAGAAACGGCTGGGCGCGCAACACCGTCTCCATCGCGTCGAGAAGCTGCTCCCAGATGCGTTCCAGTAGTCGATGAGTCGCGGGGAACCCCGCGCGCGCCGGCGGCGTCAGCTCGTCCGGCAGGTCGGGTACGGTGAAATCCGGCGGCGCTACGCTGAACAGATACGGCAAGCGGCGCACCTGCCGGCGCGCGAAGCGCCGTCCGAAGGCATCGAGGGTACCCGGAAGGAGGACATTGCGAAACTCGTGTGCCAGGCGCTGACCGGCGTTGTTCGTGCGCGCCGACATGACCCAGCGGTTGTGGTGGACGAGATAGAGTCCGATTTCGTCGAACGACTCGTCGATCAGCTGCGTCACGAACGCAAGCGCGTCGTCAGCGTGCGGAAACAACGGACCCAAGGCAGGCGGATGACAATCGTCAAGCCAGTGCGCCAGGGCCGACGAATCGTAGAGGACACGGCCGCCGTCCTCGATGAGAAACGGAACCAGGGGATACTCGTCGAGCGGGCTCAATTGCGGGTAGCGCAGCACAGTGCCCTTGCGTTTGGCACGTTCGATCTTCAACGACGCGCGGTAGTTTTCCAGTCGGCCGCCGTCGGCCGGTAGCCAGCGATATTCCAGATGCGCGTAGTCGCACAGGGCCCGCAACTTGAGGGCAAACGGCGACAGCTCGCTGCCCCAGAGGAAGTTCATAGGGAATAGCACCTATCATCACTTGCCATCGACGCAACATCATGGAATGCGACCGCCCATGCCGCCGAAGCAGATTTGCCAGACCGCACTCGACGCCGTCGCCGACGTCCACGATGGCGCATCCATCCTGGTTCACAGCTTTGGCCCGCCGCAGGCATGGCCGACGGACTGTCTCCTGGCACTCGCCGAGCACGGCGTGAAAGATCTCACGGTCATTTGCAACAGCCCGGCCGGTGGCCCGACGTCGCTGAACATTTTGGCCGACAAGAAGCAGATCCGAAAACTGATTTGCACCTACGTCGGCTCGCCATCGCTGCCGACACCGATCAGCGAGATGGTGAAGGCGAAAGAGATCGAGGTGGAGATGGTCCCGCAAGGGACGCTGGTCGAACGGGTCCGCGCCGGCGGCGCCGGACTTGCCGGCTTCTACACGCCGACGGGTGTTGGGACCGAAATTGCCCGAGGCAAGGAGGAGCGGGTCTTCGACGGCAAGCGCTTCATCTTCGAACGTGCGCTGCGCGCCGACTTCGCGTTGCTGCAAGCCCATCAGGCCGATCCGATCGGCAACCTCACCTATCGCCGCGGCATGCGCAATTTCGCCCCGGCCTTTGCCACCGCGGCGCGCACGACAATCGCCGAGGTGAAGGAGATCGTCGGGCTCGGCGACATCGATCCCGAGGCGGTGGTAACGCCGGGGATCTTCGTCGACCGTATCGTCCGCACCACGACGCACCTCGACGTCGGGGTGCTACGCCAAATCATGCAATTGATAGGACGCAGCAGTGACGTGGAAGGTCGCGCCATGCGTGACGGCGGGCCGCTGGGGCTGCCGCCGGACCTGATGGCGCTGAAGACGGCCAGTCTCTTGCGGCCGGGCGAGTACGTCAACCTCGGCATTGGTTTGCCGACCATGGTGTCGAACTTCATCGACGGGCGCGACGTCACCTTGCATGCCGAGAACGGCATCCTCGGCTACGGCAGCTTTCCGTCGGAAGGAGAGGAAGACGTCGATCTCTACAACGCCAGCGGCCAATTGGTGACTGCAATAGACGGCACGGCGTACTTCGACTCGACGGTGTCGTTTGCGATGGCGCGTTCGGGACGAGTCACGTCGGTCGTCCTCGGTGCCTTCCAGGTGGCGCAAAACGGCGACCTCGCTAATTGGAGCACGCCCAACGGCAGTGGCGGCATCGGCGGCGCGATGGATCTTGCCGCCGGCGGCGCGCGCATCATTGCACTGTGCTACCACCTCGAAAAGAACGGCCGATCGAAGCTTGTCGACACACTCAGCTATCCACCGACGGCACTCGGATGCGTGCAGTCGGTGGTGACCGACTTGGCGTGGATCGACATCGACGCCGAGGGATTTCTGCTGCGGCAATTTGCGCCAGGCCTCAGCGTCGACGACGTGCGAGGCGCTACCGCAGCACCCCTGCGCGTCGCAAGCGACGTCCAAGAGATGCAATTCGATTGAGCTGCGAGAGCGTACGGATGTTTACTTCTTCAAACAGCCGCTCATGAACTGCTTGCGCTCGGCGCCTTTCAAGCCCTTGGCCGAGGCTTCTTTGTTGCACGACTTCATCTTTTCTTGTTGCGGATTTCCCACGGCGGCAGCGGCCGGCTTGGCCGATAGACACTCCTTCATGAACGCCTGGCGATCGGGACCCTTTCCGGGGCCTTTGAATCCCTTGGCGTCGGCTTGAGCGTTGCAGTCTTTCATCTTGCTTTGTTGAGCCGACTCGGCGCGGGCCACGGAGCAAAAGGGGGAAGAGGAAGCGAGAACGATCAGCGCAATGGCAATGGTTCGATTCAGCATGTCGGGTCTCCTTTGCGATAAGCTTGCGGCCAGCAGTACTCCAAAGTCGACAGAAAGTCTGCCCCTTGCCACTTGCCAGTGTCCCCGACGCTGGACTCATTGCCGACGACGGCGCCGGGTAACCGCTTCGTAGATCTCCCGGGTTTGCCGCACCATCGACTGCCTGGTGAGATCCTCTTCGAGCAAGCGAGAGCGCCCCGCTTCACCAAGCGCTCTCGCTTGATCTCGGTCAACCAGCAGAGCATCGAGCGCGGCTGCAAGCGCGGCTGGGTCTTCCACAGGCACCAAGCAGCCGCCGCGCCCCGGTACAACGACCTCTGGAACGCCGCCCACGTTCGTCGCCACCACGGGCACACCGGCTGCCATCGCCTCGATCGGAACCTGCGGAAAGCCCTCGCTACGTGACGGGCATACCAGCACGTCGGCGGCGGCGATCAGCGCCGCGGCATCATCGCGTCCACCGACGAGCTCGAGCTGTCGATAGCGACTCAGTTCCTGGCGCGACGGGCCCTCACCGACAAGCAGGATACGTGCTCCGGGGGTGGTGAGCATCGGGGCGGCTCGACCGAGCATGTCAAAGCCCTTGACCGGCACCAAGCGGCCCACCGCCATCACCAGCGGCGTTTCGTCCGCAATCCCAAGCGCCGCCCGCGCCCGAACGCGATCAACCGTGCGAGCCGGGTCAAAGAGGCTGGGCCGTACGATGGTCGCATGCGACATCGCCGGCAGACTCGTCCGTACCGAGTCACCGACAAACACCACGTGATCAAATGTCCGCAGGCCCGCTCGCCACACGGTGAGTTTCAGTCCCTCCACCTGGGGAGGTCCGTAGAAGCTGTGCACTGTGGTCACGGCAGCTGCGCCAGGCGCAAAGGGGCGCGCCAGCATGGCTGCGAGGTCGGCGATGGCCAGATGGCTGTGCACGACATCCGCTCGGAAGCGCCACAGGATTGCAGCCAGCTGCAACGGAACACGTACGTCACGAGAGCCCCGAATGTGCAGCACCGTAACCGGGATGCCCCGCGCGCGCAGCGCCGATCCGATGGGACCGTCGCGCGTTATGGCAACCACTTGCACCTCGTCACCGCCGGTGACCAGATCGACGGCCAACGCCTCGACCAAACGCTCCACGCCGCCGTAGAGTAATCCGTTGGTGACGAGGGCTATACGCATTGTGCAATCAGGCTAGCGATGTGCCGCGCCGAATGCTCCCAGCCGAGGGTCGCGCGCGCCCGGTTCACCGCCTCCAGCGGCAGCGGACCTCGTCTTGCTTCCGCCTCCAGCGCTGCTTCGAGCCCAAGGCGCACGGCACTGACCGTGGGTGCATCGATCACGTGAAGCGCTTCGAGACCCGGGTAAAGACCATGGAGGCGATCCACTCCCTCCACCCGACAGGTCACCAGCCGCCGCCCGACAGCTGCATACTCAAGACACTTCAAACCGAGGCGATCCTCGCGCAGGTCAACGCAAACGTCGGCCGCTTGCACCGCCAGGACGGCCTGCTCATGTGCCACCGTACCCAGGGCGACCAACGAAGAGCCGGTGCGCCCGCTTCGTGCCGCGTCGAGCAGCGCCTGCCCGGGTCCACCTCCGGCCACGACGAGCGTGACACCGTCGAGCTGCTGGTGCGCCTGCAGCAGAAGATCCAGGCGCTGTTCCGGTGCCAGCGTACCGGTCAAGGTCACGACGTGGCCAGCGCGTCGGAGACCGAGGCGGTCGCGCGCTTCGGCCCGGCTGCCTGGAATCGCTGTCTCGAGATCAGCGCCATTGTCGACGACCGATACCCGTTGCGCGCCTAGCACAGACTGGGCATGCCGAGCGGTAACCGAATCCACTGCGACCACGTGCGCCGCCAGCGCAATCACGCGGCGCAGCGACTGTCGCACCACGGCCGCCGCTACCCTACCGCCGCGCCGGCGCTGCTCGTCGACGACGGGGCCGTTGAGCTCCAGGACAAGCGGCAACCGCAGCCCCGCCAGTGCGACGGAAACGATCGACGACGACGACGACAAGCGGACGTAGCCTGCGTCGGCTCGTCGTGCCGCAAAGGCAGCTCGTAACGCCAGCACCGCCTCGAGGCCCAACCCAGGCGGAAGCCCACCCGGTGGACGGATGCGGTGCACGCCGGGGATCGGGTTTTCGAAGCCGGGAGCCAGCAAGGTGACGTCATGATCGAGCTGAGCCAGCGCACGCGCCAGCGCACAGACATGGTGTGCGCGTCCTGAAGGTTCGTCGAGTTGTACCTGGGTGACGAAGAGAATACGCACGGCGCAGGTCACAGCCCGACCCTAGCGGGCGGCCAGCTCCCGATAGAGGTCTTCTTGCTGGGACACCATCCTGTCGATGCAGAATTCCGCCACCCGATCGTGACCTTGCTGCCCCATGCAGCGTGCTTCGGCGGGGTGCTGCAGCAGGAAAACGATGCGTTCGGCCATGGTTTCGATATCTCCGGGTTCGACCAAGTAGCCAGTCACCCCGTCGGCAACGGCCTCTGGGGTTCCATTGACCCGCGTCGCAACCACGGGAGTGCCGGCCGCCATCGCCTCGGGAACAACCCGAGGAAGCCCCTCCCAAAGCGACGTCAGGACGAAGACGCTCAAGCTTTCGAGGATTGCCGGGACGTCGCACCGCCATCCGAGCATGTGGAAGCAGTGCGCTAGACCGCGATCGATCACCTCGGATTCAACCCGGGCGCGCAAGTCGCCGTCGCCAACCAGTACGAAGTGAGCGTTTTGAATTCGGGCAAGCACACGCTGCGCGAGGCGAACGAAGTCGAGCGGGGCTTTTTGAGGCTTGAGGCAAGCTACCATGCCGACGAGCGGAGCATCGGGGGTTAGACCCAGCTGATCGTGCAAGGGGGTGTGCCGATCGCGGCTTGGAAAGGCAGCCAGCTCGACGCCACTGCGGATGAGCGTCACTCTCGACGGCGGAAACAAACCCCAGTGCACGCCGGCGTCCAGATCCGCCCGCGACACGGTGATAAAGTGACTCGTGATACGAGCACTGGCAACTTCCGAGGCACGCAAGAGCCAGTAAACCGGTGGCGCCTGTCGCTCGTGGAAGCCATAGCCATGAATCGTGTGCACGATCACCGGAACCGCGGCGTAGCGGGCTGCCCAGCGCCCCAATATGCCGGCCTTCGAGGAGTGAGTGTGGACGATGTCCGGCTGCAGCCGCCGGAAGATACGAACCAGACTCACCAAGGCTCGTGCGTCGGACACGGGGTGCACCGGGCGAATCAGCGGAGGGACGAACATCGTGGTGACATCGGGAATACACTCGGCCTCACCGTCGAGCATACCGCCGCGTCCGGCGATCAGCGACACTTCAAACCGTCTCCGGTCGAGGTGGCGGACGGTGTAGAGTGTGTTCCGCTGTGCACCGCCGAGCTCCAACCGGGTGATCACGTGACAGACACGGATCCGTCGTGGTGGTGGTGGCGCGCCCTGGGGTTGCATCAACGCGCTCGTGAGTCCGATCGCGCCACGCCGCGCCCCTGGCCGGCCGAGATCTGCCCCTGCCGCAGCGCCGACTCCATCGATCCGTACTCCCAGCAACCGTAACGTCCGATACTGTCGATGCCGTACTCGCCGAGGAGCGCCAACAGCCGCGGCAAAACCTCGCGCCGGTAGTGATCGTGGATCACGTAGGCTGGATCGAGCACTTGGATCTCTTCGGCCACGATTTGGTCAGAAGCCCGCAGCACCCGCGCGCGCCGCAGCCCGTCGAGCACTTCGTCGCGCAGCCGATCGGTTTCGACTTGCGTAACACGGCTGACAGACACTTCTACCGAAAGCGCAGAGCATCCCCTCGGGGCCATCGCCGGCGCATAGTTGGATGGGCATCCGACTCGATAGAAGGGGAACTGCGGCTCCGGGAAGTACACCCAGTGCCCGGGCAGAATATCCGTGCGGTTGACGCCGAAGCTCATACTGACGACCCGTACCGCACGCAGCCGCGATGCAGCGGCTTGAAGCTCAGGATGCGGCGATGGTTCCAACAGGCCCAGAAGAGCGTCGAGTGGCATGGTCGAGATCAGCTGCCGATATTGCACCGTCTCGCCACCATCCAACTCCACGGATCGGCGCAGCGGATCGATTTTCTGCACGCTCCGGTTCAACCGAATCTCGCCGCAGCGCGTGGCGATGGCCCGTGCGATCACGTCGATACCGCCTGCCTTCGGATAGAGGAAACGGGCGTTGTACCCGAGGCCGCCGACCTCCTGTCCCACAGCACCGCGCACGACCTGACGCAGCCGTGGCCGCGGGATCGACCACGCCGCCCAGTCTGCCTCCAACTCGGCAAGATCGACCTGATAGAGCTTCTGATTGTAGGGAAGCATGAAGTGCTGTGCGATGCCGTGACCGAACGTGCGCAAGATCCACGCCTTGAAGTCGCGCGCTTCAGCACCTCGACGAACCATCGTGGCCGCGAAGCCGAGCACACAATCACCGATCACCGCCGCGGGCAGACCGCGCGTGTTCACCTGAAATGGGTAGCGCGTGTGTACCCCGTGCGAATAGACAAGCGCCTGCCGTTCGGTCTCCGCAAACGCATCCGGCAGCAGCTCGTGCAGAAAACGTCGCACCCCGGCATCCTTGAGGTGTAGAACATGACCGGGGTGGTCGAAGGTAAAGCCACCGATGCGAGACGAACGGCACAAGCCACCCACTTCGGAATCCTTCTCGACCACCAAGGTGTCCGCTCGTCGCGAGTGGTAGGCCGCGGACAACCCCGCCAGCCCAGCCCCGACGATCAACGTTTCCGTGCTCGTCACATCGGCAGCCGATCTCGCGTCGCAATCCACGGCAAAGCCACACAGAGGATGAGCAGGATGGCCGCCACGATCACCGCGGCCGTGATGCTGTTCACGAGCCCAACGCTGACACCCAAGGCGCCGAAGACGGCGGCCCCGAGATAACTCGCACAGACGGTTTGTCGCGTCGTAAATCCCCGCTGGCGCAGGCGCAGGGCGACGTGGTCCGGGCTACCGTGCATGATGGACGCGCCGCGGCCGGAGCGGACGAGAATTACGAACGACATGTCGGCAAGCGGCAGGCCGAGGACGAGTGCCGGTACCAGCAAACCGAGGGGTTCGTGGGTAACACCGCGGTGCAAGGAGAGCGCTCCGAGCATGAGGCCGATGAAATTGCTGCCTGCGTCGCCCATGAAGATCGTTGCGGGCGAGAAGTTGTAGCGCAGAAAACCAAGAAGGCTTCCCCCGAGTGCGGCCAGCGCAAGCGTCGCCGTCGCCGCTCCGCTGCTCAAGGCGACGCCGGCCAAGATGACGGCGCCCACCATCCCGACCCCGGCTGCCAGACCGTCCATATTGTCGACAAGGTTGAAGGCATTGGTCACCGAAAGGAGCCAGACAAACGAAACACCGAGCTTCAGAGACAATGGCAGGAGCTCCAACTCGTATGTACCCAACGCGTAGAGCATTGCTCCCACGGCAACGGCCTGTCCGCCGAGCTTCGACCACGGGTCGAGATGAAGGAGATCGTCGATCAACCCGACCACGAGAACAAAGCTGCCTGCCAGGAGTAGCCAGCCCAGGTTTCGAGCCTCGCCGAAGACGACCAGGGAGAGAACGAACGAAATGAAAACGGCGACTCCCCCCAGATAGGGCACGGGAGCCGGATGCCTCTTCAGTTTTCCATCCGGTCGATCCAAAAACCCGCAGGTGATCGCAATCCATCGGATCAGTGGAGTGATGGAGCAGGAAAGAATCGCGGCCAGGACGAATGCCGCACCAGCACGGGTCATGCCAGCTTCCTCGACGAAAAACTGGGGGCGGATCCACGTCGGGCGACCTGCACTTGCAGGTCTTCAAGTAGCCAACTCGAAACGACCTCGGTCCAACGAGATACGCGTCGTCTCGCGGCCGCCTCCGATAGGGGAAGTGCCACTCTTGTCATTCGGTCTGTACGGCCAGGCGCATCGCGGGCATCCCCAATGGAACTGTATGGCAGCGCGCTATAGACCGCAGCGAAATGGACGGTCAAGCGCGCCGGGCGCTCACTGCGAGTGACGGATGCGAAACGTATCCAATTGAAGACCGGCGACGTTGTCCTGCGCTTGTCGATCCACCGCGCCCAGTGCAGCGATCTCTGGCGAGGTATGTCCAGCAAAGGTGAACGAGTCTATCCCGTTGCGTGCCGCAAGGGCGATCCACTCGCGCAGGTCATCGACTCGTTCCGTGTAGTACATCTCATGGCTGACGAAAAACGGCGCCAAGGCCGAAGGCAACCACCAGATGTCCGTCACCACGGGTTGCGTCGCCGGCAAGGCACTTTCCCATGACGCCAGCAACACACGACTACCACGCAACATGATCAACCCGCGCGCCTCAAACTGCAGGCCCAGGCAAATGCCGAACATGACCATGCCAACGACCACGCGTTTCAGCCACAGCGTACGCGCCGATACCCAATAGCGGTGCATCGCCACCAATGTCACAACGGTCGCCAGAGGGTACAGCGTCAGCAGGAACCGTGGCCCCCATTCCAGCGCCGGATCATAACCGCCGGCGGAATCGACGTAGAAGGCGAACACCGCAAGTGTCGCCACCGCCAAGTACGCCGCAGCCACGGTTGCCAGGGTTAGCAGTGCGTAGTCGCGGCGCTGCCAACCGTCAACCAGACCGAACGCAAAAACACAAAGCGCCGGCGCGACCGGGAAGAAGCCGTCCAGCGCCCGATAAGGGTATGTCCACAACAGCAGGCGCGAGCTGACCGCTAGAACCAGGACCAGGCCCGAAACGATCAACCACGCTTGCAAACGCGCACGGCCCACGAACGCAGCGCCGAAACACAAGAACACGCCGATCAGTCCGGTCCAAGCCCACGTCTCCGGCAACGCCGGCGCCTCGCCGTGGATGAGGTTGATCCAGAGGCCAACGACGCTGCTGGGGAGATACTTCAACTTGGGCACGCTGAGCTCCAACACTTCAGGGATACTTTGAACTCGCTGGTAGTGGCGCTCCGGCAGCAGCGGCAGCCAAAGCGGCAGGGCGCAAACAGCGGCCAACCCCAACGCGAACAGGGCCCAGACAACCAGCGGCCGGCTTGCCGCCCGAAATTCGCCGCCATCGCAATCGTCGCTGGCGCGACGACGAGCAACCACCGCCCACGCCACCAGCAACGCCACCACGAAGGCAAGCATCTCGAGCCGCAACAGGAGCATCAGCGTGCTCAAGAGCATGATCAGCACGACCGTAGCGCCGGGCCGCCCGGCGCTACGCGCCAGCAAGGCAACGGCAGTGGTTCCGAGTGCGGTTGCCAGTGCGTGCTCCCAGAAACAGAAGCTGTAGAAACAAAGGGGTGTAGCGAGGCCGACGACGAGAATCGCCACCGGTGCGAGAATGGGCGCCAGGCCGTAGGTGAGCCACCCGGCGACCAGCGAGGTCAGCAAGCCGCTCAACAAGGGGATGAGATACAAGCCCGGCAACCCGAGCCAACGAAACGGAAGGACCGTCAGTCCGGGAAACCACACCGGCATGCGCAGCCCGACCGTTCCATCCTTCTGCAGTGACGGGTAGAGGTTGGTTCGCGCAGACGAGGAGCGGCGCGGATAGAAGCGCATCTGCGGATCGAGGCGTGCGCCACGATACGGTAGAGTGTAGGTCAGCCCACCGTCCCAACCGATGGTATTCAAGATGAAGTACTTGGCGCCCTCATCGGGATTCCAAAAGACATGCCGCGGCAACCAGGCGAAAATGGCGAGGTAAAGTACGAGAAGCAGCATCGCCGCCCATACACAGGCAACCCGCGTTCGGGTAGCATCGTTTCCCAGAACAGCCCTCGGATCGATTTCAACTCCTCGCCGTGATGGCTCTCTGCATCATTCCGGCGTTAGCGACAAGCCCTCTTCGATGCGCAAAGGTCTCCACGTTAAGAACCCAGCCTTCCCAATGGCGTCAAAGAAGTTTGCCATTGCCGCTCTGACGACTACACTGCTCGTCATGTGCACGAGCGCGCGCGCCGGCGCCCCACGCGACGGCCGACAATTCGTCAATCTCTCCGGGCCACGTACGCTCCCCGGTGCCTTCGAGATGCTGCCGTTCCTTCTGCGCAAAGCTTGGACGTCGGTGATCGGACGCTCGGGCGCAGCCCCTCTCGTGGCCTTTGATCGCACGGCGATGCTGGCCAACCCGAGCATCACGTGGATCGGACACTCGACATTCCTGGTACGCATGGACGGCGCCACCTTTCTCACCGATCCGATCTTCTCGTAACGAGCCAGCCCGTTGCCGTTTGCCGGTCCGCAGCGACTCGTGCCTCCGGGCGTACCGTTGTCCAGCCTACCGGCGGTCGACTTCGTGACCATCTCGCACGATCACTACGATCACCTGGACCTTCCCTCCATCGCGGCGCTGGCGAAGCGTGGAGCGACATTCATCGTCGGCCTAGGCATGGGTAACCTGGTGCGTGAAGTCGGAGGACACGTCGTCGAGCTCGATTGGTGGCAGGACACCGACGTCGCGGGCGTGCGTGTTCATTGCGTACCGGCGCAGCACTTCTCAGGGCGCACCGGCTTGTCGCAAAACGAGCGGCTGTGGGTCAGCTGGGTCGTCGAAGGTCCGACGCGGAAATTCTACCACGCCGGCGACACCGGCTACTTCGATGGCTTCAAGGAAATCGGCGAGCGCCTCGGCCCCATCGACCTCGCTGCCGTACCCATCGGCGCGTACGACCCGGAGTCGATCATGCGCTTCGTCCACATGAATCCCGAGGAAGCGATCCACGCCGCCGTCGACCTGCGTGCCAAGCACGCCATCGCCATGCACTGGGGAACCTTCGACCTCACCGATGAGCCGATCGACGAACCGCCCAAACGCTTTCATGCGGCGGCGGAGAAAGTCGGCTGGAATTCCGATGTCGCCTGGATACTGGCGGTCGGAGAGACGCGACGCTGGTAAGCAGAACGTAACGCCCGAACCGGATCGACACCAAGAGCAAGGCGGCTCCGAGAATCCAGGGCGACAGATCAATCGACCGGCGCGGTTTTCGGTTGTGCTCAGTTTGATCATAGAGCGGATGGGCTGATGCTCGGTGCAATCGGGGACATGGGTAACAGGACAGACCGCCCCCCTTGCTCCCCCCTCCGGCGCGGAGAGGCACTCCGTCGGCAGACCCGCTTGCCTCTCGCCGCATCCATCCGAGATCGCGATGCCGGACTACCCGACGGCGCGCAGATACTCGACCAGCGTCGACGCATCATTCGCCACGGCCAGCGCTGTTTCACGACGAATTTGCTTTGCCTTGACCAGATCGGCCAGGCTGCGTTCCAACACCGCCATTCCTTCACTGCCGCCTGCCTGCAGGGCGTTGACGATCTGCGACGTCCGCCCCTCGCGGATCAGATTGGCCACACCGTGCGTCACGCGCAGCAGCTCGACGGCCGGAACTCTCGCCGTCCCATCCACCGTCGGCAGCAGGCGCTGCGAGATCACCGCGCGCAGCGAATCGGCGAGTTGGACGCGGATCTGCCGCTGGCGCTCCGGCGGGTACGTGTCGATGATGCGCTCGACGGCCGACGGCGCCGTGCGGCTGTGCAAACTGGCGAAGACCAGGTGCCCGGTTTCAGCCGCGGTCAACGCCAGGCTGATGGTCTCCGGATCGCGCATCTCACCGATCAGCAGGATGTCCGGATCTTCGCGCAGAGCGTCGCGCAAGCCGGTGGCGAAGTCGCGCACGTGCGTCCCGACTTCACGCTGGCGGACCAGACCCGACGGCCGCAGCGGGCGGATCACGTATTCGATGGGATCTTCCAGCGTGACTAGCACTTGCGGGCGCGAACGCAGCGCCTGCTGCACCAGCGCCGCCAACGTGCTGCTCTTGCCGCACCCGGTCGGTCCGCACGCAACGACCAGGCCATGCGGTAGATCGATCAACGACTCCAGTTGCGGCGGCAGATGGAGGTCGCTGAGCAGCGGCGCTTCGCGCCGCAGAATCCGTAGCGCGGCACACAGGCCTTCCTCGCTGGCGTAGACGTTGACGCGCAGCCGACCGAGCCCGGACACGTCGAGAGCCCGATCGACCGATCCGCCGCCGCGCACGTGCGCTAGCTGCGGTGCGTCGAGCAGCGTCGCGGCATCGAATCCCGCCGCGCCATCGAGAGCCTGAAGCGCACCGTTGACGCGCACGATCGGTGCGCGCTGCGGACTCAAATGCAGGTCGCTGGCGCCGCGGGCGACGGCCTGCGTGAGCAGCGCCGCAAGCGCGTCGGGAAGACTTGCATCCGCCTTCGAAGGCGCACCGACAGCGCTGCCGGCAGCGTGCGCATCCTGTCGCTGCCGTGCCGGCTCGCGACCAGGCAAATCAGGCGCCGGAGTGGTGGCTGCCGCGCGGCGAAAGCTGACCTTCAATGTCGAATCAGCTGCCTGCGTCAGGGTGAAGTCGAAATCCCCAAGCTCACTGCTGTAGGGAGCGCTCAGCTGCGGTGTTTCACGCAGCGCGGCGACGTGCGACGTCCAGAGGTCGCCAAGCAACTCACGGATGCGTTGCGTCGACATCGCTGGAATCGTCAACGGCAGCTCGTAGCCGTCCTTGAACATCTGCGGCCGGCGCTCGGAGCTCAGCCGCAGCTCCGTTCCGCCGTGTTGCAGGAGAATCTTCAGGATGCTGTCGATCGGCTTCATATCGGCCTCGCTTTGCGTGCGCTCCTTCAACCTCGCCCGGTCAAGACGATGACGCAGGCGCGCGAAGAGTTATTCAGAATGTCCTGACAGCTCAGGTTCCCGCTTTCCGGCGAATCGAACGCTTCGCCTGTCTCTGATACAGAACAAGTCATGGTGTTGGTAGCATGGATGACCTTCCTCGCGGCTGCGGTTTTGGAAGTCGCCGGCGACGCGGTGATCCGCAAGGGCCTGCGGGGCAGCGGTCTGGCGCTGATCGCCATCGGATTTGCGATGCTTGGCTGTTACGGCGTGGTGGTCAACTCGGTCAAATGGGACTTCTCCCGGCTCCTCGGCGTGTACGTTGCTGTGTTCGCCGTCGTCAGCGTGGTCTTCGGCCGCTTCGTATTCGGCGAGGATGTACCCGTTTCGACCTGGATCGGTGTCGCAATCATCGTTGCCGGTGGACTCGTGGTGCAGTTCGGTACGAACCTTTAGCTTGCTGCAACGGGCCCGGAGCGCCCCTCCACTAGTTTACATTCGAGCGATGCCGTACTCTCCCAATGAAGAGTACGGAGGTCTCATGACCAAGGCCCGGCGAAGCTCGACGCGACAGGGTAACGGTTATTTCGTCACCGGAGGGACCGGCTTCATCGGTCGCCATTTGATCCAACAGCTGCTCAAGCGACCGCAGCGCAAGATCTTCGTTCTGGTGCGCCCACAGTCGATGCCGCGCTTCGAAGAACGATTACATCAGTGGGGTGCCGAAGCGGGTCGGGTCGTGCCGATCGCCGGCGAGCTGACATCGCCGCAGCTCGGCTTGCATTCGGAACAATTCGACACGCTCAACGGTCGGGTCGAACACTTCTTCCATGTCGCCGGTCTCTACGACATGACGGCCGACGAAGAATTGCTCGAGCAGGTCAACGTTGCGGGAACTCGGAATGCCGTCGAGGCCGCGGCGCGCATGGGCGCGCGGCGTTTCCACCATGTCAGCTCGATTGCCGCGGCGGGTTGCTATGACGGCACGTTCCGCGAAAACATGTTCGACGAAGCCGTCGGCCTCGACGATCCGTACTTTCGCACCAAGCACGATTCCGAGCGCATCGTGCGCGACGAGTGTCCGCTGCCATGGCGCGTCTATCGGCCGGCTTTGGTTGTCGGGCACTCCGAGAGCGGCGCGATGGATAAGGTCGACGGCCCATACTACTTCTTTCCGATCATCGAACGGATCGCCGCAGCGGTACCGGCGCTGCTGCCTCTGCCGGGCATCGACGGCGGCTTTCTGAACCTTGTGCCGGTCGATTTCGTCGCCGCCGCCATCGATCACATTGCACACCTCGACGGCCAAGACGGAAAGACCTTCCACTTGGTCGACCCGGAAACGCGCAGCGTCGGTGAGACTCTGAACATCTTTGCCGAGGCCGCCGGGGGCCCGCAGTTTGCCTTGCGCTTGGTGGGCGTCGAGGAGACGGCTGTGCCGCTGGCGCACCTGTTGTCGCGTGCCGCAACCGGCTCGGCAGCCAAGCTCATCGAACGCAATCTCGGCGTTCCGCTGCGCACCCTCGATTACGTCGGCAACCCGACGACGTTCGATTGCCGCAACACCCTCGAAGCGTTGCGCGGCTCCGGCATCCGAGTGCCGCCGTTGGAAACCTATGCGCATCGGCTTTGGCAGTACTGGGAGCGCAATCTCAACACCAACACAACGCACGCACGCAACCTCGAAAGAGCGGTGCGCGGCAAGCACGTGCTGATCACCGGCGCCTCGTCGGGTATCGGTCGTGCCGCTGCCGTGAAGCTCAGCTCGGCGGGCGCGCATTTGATTTTGGTGGCACGCGATCAGGAGCGCCTCGACGAAGTGCGCAGCCTGGTCGAACGCGTCGGCGGCAAGGCGTCGGTGTTTTCGGTCGACCTCACCGATGCCGAGAGCGCCGAACGTCTGTGCCGCGAGGTTGTCGAGCGCTTCGGCGGTGCCGACATCTTGATCAACAATGCCGGCCGGTCGATCCGCCGCTCGCTGCGGATCTCGCAGAACCGTTTCCACGACTTCACGCGGACGATGGACATCAACTACTTCGGCGCCGTGCGGCTCATCCTCGGTTTGGTTCCCGCCATGCGCAAGAAGAAGAACGGCCAGATCATCAACATCTCGTCGATCGGCGTCCAGGTCGGGCCGCCGCGCTTCTCGGCGTACATCGCCTCCAAGGCCGCCCTCGACGGCTTCTCGAGATGTGCGGCGCCGGAGCTGCTGGGCGACGGCATCGACATCACCACGGTCTATATGCCGCTGGTGAAAACCGAGATGATCGCGCCGACGCGGCTCTACGATTCGTTTCCGGCGATTACGCCGGCGCAGGCGGCCGACCTGATCTGCGCGGCGATCGTCGATCGACCCAAACAGGTGAGCACGATGCTCGGCTTGATGGGTCAGGTGACGGCCAGCCTGGCGCCGCGCGTCTTCGACGTTGCGCTCTACCTGGCGTACCGCTTGTTTCCCGACTCCTCGGCCGCGCGCGGCGAGGTCCCGTACAGCGACGAGCAGCCGACCAACCTGGGAAGAGTGTTCGCCCGCCTGCTGCCGGGCGTACATTGGTAGCGACGTTCAGCGAACGGCAGCGCCCTCTTCCAACGCCGCGCGCAAGGCATCCATCTCGACGCCGAACTGACGCCAATCGCCAGCGCGGAGCGCGTCCATGGCTTGGCGATAGTGCTGCAAAGCCGGATTGGCAGTAGCCGCAACTGCTTGCGGAGCCGCCAGAGGCGCGTTCGCAGCCTTGACCGCCGGCGGCGGCTGCGGGTTCCCAACCAGCGCCGCCAATAGAGTCTCGACATTCTGGCTCATCACCACCCGGTCGCCGGCCGAAGCGATGACGCGTTTGAGCTCCGGCAGCTCGCGCTTCTCGGCGCGCAGGTACAACGGCTCGACGTAGAGCAGCGTATCGTCGACCGGGATGACCAACAAATTGCCGCGAATGACGCGTGACCCGGTTTGATTCCACAGCGACAGCTGCTGCGAAATGGTCGTGTCCTGATCGATACGCGCTTCGATCTGACCCGGACCGTACACCAGCTTCTCCTTCGGGAAGGCGTACTCGATCAGCGTGCCGTAATGCGGCCCATCGCAACGTGCCGCCAGCCAGGCAATCATGTTGTCGCGTCCGTTGGGAACCATCGGCAGCATCAAGATAAACTCGGCGCGCGCTTCGCCGGGCAGGCGCATGATCGTGTAGTAGGGCTGCATGGTGACGGCGTTGCCGTCGTAACTCTCCTGCGGGAAGCTCCACAGGTCTTCCTTGTTGTAGAACACCTCGGGGTCGGTCATGTGGTAGGTGCCGTACATACTGGCCTGCACGAGAAACAGGTCTTCCGGATAGCGCATGTGCTGGCGCAAGCCGGCCGGCATGCTGTCGAGCGGCTGGAAGAGCGATGGAAAGATTTGCTGGTAGGTTTGGACGATCGGATCGCTGACGTCGGCGACGTAGAAGGTCGGCGAGCCGTCGTAGGCGTCGACGGCGATCTTCACCGCGTTGCGAATGTAATTGATGCCGCCTGGCGTCCGTTGCGAATACGGGATCGCGTCGGTCGTCGTGTAAGCGTCCTGCACCCAGATCAAACGGCCGTCGTTGACGACGAGATACGGATCATGATCGAGCACCAGGAACGGCGCGATGCGCGTCAGGCGGTCATGGATCAGGCGTCGAAACAGGATGCGGCTGTTCGGCGTGACGTTGCCGCTGATCAACAACTTGAGGTCGCCGAGTTGCCAGGCAAACAGTGCCCGGCGCCACAGACTGCCGAGCGATACGCCATCGTGACCTTGGTAGGTCGTGTAGACGTTCTCTTGCCCCTTCGGGTAGTCGAACTCCGTGGTGCCGCCGCCGACCACGACGTAGCCGCGCGTTGCTTCGCCGAAGTACACCTCCGGCCGGTCGATGGGCATGCCGATCGATGACACCGGAGGGATGTCCTTGATGTAGAAGTGCGGCAGACCTTCTTCATCGAAGCGATTCACCGGGCTCATCGACACACCGTAGCCGTGGGTGAATTTGAAGCGCTGGTTGATCCACGTCTGGGCGTCGGGCGGCAAACGCGATTGATTGAGCTCGCGTGGCGACAGCATCACCTGCTGGTAGCGCCCCTCGATGGTGTAGCGGTCGACGTCGATGTCCTTGAAGTCGTAGTAGAGGCGGATTTCCTGTAGCTGGCGATAGCTGTCGAGCAGCGGCCGCGGATCCCACCAGCGGATGTTCTGAATCGTCACGTCGTTCTCGGCGAGCACCGCAGGCGTCAAGCTGCCCTCGGAGCGAAACGGTTTGCTGGCAATGCCGTCGAGAGCAAAAGCGTAGCGGGTCGCAGCGATGGTCTGTGCGATGTACGGCGCCTCCAGACGCAGCTCGTCGGGTTTGACACGGTAGCTCTGAAACACGCTCGGCACGACGGCCTCGACGAACGAAGCGCCGAACACCAAGACCACGGCAGCAACCGGGAGACGCGACGCTGCCACCCGGACGTTGGCAGCGCACAGAAGGGCCGCCACGACGGAGAGAGCCGCCAGCGCCGTCAGCAGAGGCAAGCGAACGTGAACGTCGGTGTACGCGGCGCCGAAGGCGACGCCGTTGCCGGCGTACAAGAGGTCGTAGCGCTGCAAGACGTAGTCACCCGCTTTGATCAGGAAGAACAGCGCCAACAACGCCGACAGGTGGCGGATGACGCTGACGCCGAGCTGCGGCCCGCGCTGATCGACGCGGATGCCACCGCGGACCCAGTAAACCGCCGCGGCAAGCACGGCGGAGAGGAACAGCGCCAGGAAACCCCAGTCGCGCACGACCTCGTAAAGCGGCAACGTGAAGACGTAGAACCCGAAGTCGTTTGCAAACAGGGGATCGCTCTTGCCGAACGACACGGCGTGCAGCCAGCGCTGGAAGACCTGCCAGTGTGCAGATTGCGCCAGGCCGACGAAGACGCCGAGCACCGTGGCCGCGGCCGGGATGATGATGCGCCACGGCAACGTATCGGCGGCGAATTCAACGAACAACGGCAAGCCCTCGCCACCGCCGCCACCGTTGCGGCGCAAGACGCGCAAGCTACCGACGCGCAACACTTCGGCGCGCACGGCAACCCATCCGTTGACGGCAAGGACAATGGCCGTGACAACCGTCGCGCCGACAAACGCGACGAATTGGGTGTGCCAGATGGTCGAGAAGACGGCCCCCAGACCTAAGGAGTCGAACCAAAGCCAGTCGACGACGAACGCAGTCAGCTGAGAAAACGACGCCGCGATGACCAGCAGCAGGATTCCAACAATCACGATGGGCGAGGGACGTCTCATGCGCACGCCGTCCGAAAACGAACGTTGGTGGACCGTCGGCGAGCGCTTCCTCGTCTTTGCTCAGGTGCCGGCATCGATGCGTGCCACATGCTCGCGAACCACCTCCGTCGGGCAGAGCTGAACGAAGAACCAGCAGGCGAACCCTAACACCATCAGGTCGTCGATTTCGCCGACGAACGGCAGCAGGTCGGGAATGAAATCAACCGGCGAAACGACGTAGACGGCGCTCAGTACCAACAATGCCTTGGGCCACAGCGAAACGCGCCGATCCTTCAACAGGCGCCAGTAGAGCCGGGCAAAGTTGGGGAGGTTGAGAAGGAAGCGCAGGACCGGTACTCCCGCCGGCGTCCGCGGCCAAGGCCGCCCAGAGCGTCCGTTCATGGGTGACCTTATAGCGCGCTGGACAGGCTGGGTCACCGGTATGTCGCGAGGGGTCTGGCTGCTCCTGCACGATACAGTATGTGGTCCGCAAGCAAAATTTGCGGAGCCGGGTGCATCATCAACGGGTCCTCAAAGACGTCCTGCGCCTGTCGCGCGAGAACTCGAATGTCATCTCCTTCGACGTTTCGGTTCACGAAAAGCGTCAGGTAACGAAGGAATGCCTGACGGCGTTATCGGCGTTGCTCGAAGCGCTAGACGTCGGCCCGAAATCCGTACGCTGAAGGTCAGCGCTCTTTGGGTCGATCGAGCTGCTTAAGGTAGCGGAAGAACTCGCTGTTGGGTGACAAGATCAGCGTAGTGCCGTCGCTGATCGAATTGCGATAGGCCTCGAGGGTACGCACGAGTTGGTAGAACTCCAAGTCGCGCCCGTAGGCGTCGGCGAAGATCTTCACCGCTTGTGCATCGCCTTCGCCGCGCGTGATGTCGGCCTGCTTGCGCGCCTCGGCGGTGAGGATCTGCACTTGCTTGTCAGACTCGGAGCGGATCTTGCGCGCTTCCTCGTCGCCCTCGGCGCGAAACTTCTTGGCCAGCCGCTCGCGCTCGGTGCGCATACGATTGAATACGTTGAGCTCGTTCTTCTCCGGCAGGTCGGCGCGTTTGATGCGCACGTCGGCGACCTCGATTCCGTAGTCGCGCGCCTTGGCATCGCTTTCCTTGGTGACCTCGGTCATCACCTCGGTGCGCTTCTCGTTCATGATCTCGCGCAGCGTGTGCCGGCCGAGGTTCTCGCGCACGATCGAATAGATTACGTCGTCGAGACGCGACTGCGCGCCAGCCTCGTTGCGCACGGTGCGGTAGAACTGCAGCGGGTCGCGGATACGCCAGCGGGAGAAGTTGTCGACCACCAGCTGCTGCTTGTCCTTGGTCAAAATTTCCTTCGGTGCGGCGTCGTAGGCGAGGAGGCGCTTGTCGAAGTACAATACGTTCTGCACCCCCGGCAGTTTGAAGTACAAGCCGGGCTCCTGCACGGTGCGCACCGGTTCGCCGAGCTGCACCACGATCGCCTGCGCGAACTGCGGCACGGTGTACGCAACCAGGTTCCAACCGGCGACCAGTACGACGCCGATAATGAGAATGGGAATCCAGCGCCGGTCCATTACTGCTTTGGTGCCTCCGCGGCCTTCGGCTTAATAACCTGATCGAGTGGCAGGTACGGCACGACCGACTTGCCGGCGACGTCATCGAGGATGATCTTGTTGACGCGCGGTAACACCTGCTCCATCGTCTCGAGGTAGAGACGGAGCCGCGTGACGTCTCTGGCCTTCTCGTATTCCTGCCGCAACGCACTGATCCGCTGCGCCGCGCCGTTGGCGTCCT
>JACQEN010000079.1 GCA_016200585.1 Deltaproteobacteria bacterium | reverse complement strand
CGTTGCTGATCCACGGCGTGTTGCATCTGCTCGGTTACGATCACGAACGCTCGCCGTCGGAAGCGCGGCGCATGAAGGCAAGAGAGCGGCAGCTGGCGTCGATGCTGGCTACGGCAGCACGGCGATCCGCAAAGCGGTAGGGTTACGCTTTCTTCGGATACAGGATCATCTGCGTGCAGCGAAAGAGCGCGATGATCTTGCCGGTGGCTTCGTCGCTGACTTCGACGTCCCAGACATGCGTCGTGCGACCGCGATGCGCTGCCCAGGCACGGCCGCGAATCGCTCCACCCTCGCGCACGGTTCCAAGAAAGTTGGTCTTCAGCTCGATGGTCGTAAAGCTGACGTCTTCAGGAAGGTTCGCACCGGTGCCGCACGAGCACAGCCAATCGGCCAGGGTGACGACCACCGGGGCCCAGAGGAAACCGGTCCCGGCAACCACCGGAGCTGTTACCGGCATGCGCCCGATGACAAGCTCAGGCTCGCAGGTGAGCACTTCGATGCCGACCATCCCTGGATGTTTGTCGCTGGCGAAGTCGTTGAGCCGGCGGACTTGATCGTCGGACATCTCGTCCTTTCGTCGTTCAGAGAATCTCGCGCGGCATGTATTGCGCCGAGTCCGGGTACTTCTTCAACAGCTCTTCGATCGATGACACGAAACGATCCGTCTGCGCCACGGCAGCACCGATGAGCGCCGAACCGCTGGCTAGCCACTCTTGCAGCTGCGCCTTGGTCAGACCGACGCGCGCATCGGCGGCGAGACGGTTCAGCAAGTCGTTGCCCGGCGCGCCGCTACGTTGCGCTTTGGCGACCGCTTGCGCGTGCTCCTGGATCGCGGCGTGCGCGGACTCGCGCCCGGCGCCGCGGCGCACGGCTTCCATCAGGATCGTCGTCGTCGCCAGGAAAGGCAGGTAGCGCTCACGTTCGGCAGCGACCATCTCCGGGTAGATGCCGAAATCACCGATGATCGTCAGAAACGTTTCCAACAGACCGTCGGTGGCCAGCATGGCGCCGGGTAGGGCAACGCGGCGCACGACGGAGCACGACACGTCGCCCTCGTTCCACTGATCGCCGGCCAATCCCATGACCATGTTGAGATAGCCGCGTAGGATGATGTGCAGGCCGTTGAGCCGCTCGCTGCTGCGGGCGTTGATCTTGTGCGGCATCGCCGATGAACCGACCTGCCCGACTTTGAAGCCTTCCGTCGCCAGCTCGAAGCCGCTCATCAAGCGCAGGGTCTTGGCAAAACTGCTCGGTCCGGCTCCGAGCTGGTACAAGACGCTGACGATCTCGAAGTCGAGGCTGCGCGGGTAGACCTGTCCAACCGCTCCAAGCGCCTGGGTGAATCCGAGGTGTTCGACGACGCGCTGTTCGAGAGCCGCCACCTTTGCGATGTCACCATCGAACAGCGTCAGTTGGTCGAGCTGGGTTCCGACCGGCCCTTTCAGTCCGCGCAGCGGGTAACGCTCGATCACCGACTCGAGCTGCCCAAAGGCCAGCAGCATTTCTTCGCCGAACATGGCCAGACGCCGGCCGACGGTCGTCGGTTGCGCCGCGACGTTGTGGGTGCGCGCCGTCAGCACGACCTCACGCAGCTCCTTGGCACGTCGTGCGATGCGCTGCAGGCACGCTGCGTATTTCGTCCGCAGCAGGTTGAGCGAACGGCGGATCTGCAGCTGCTCGACATTCTCCGTGAGGTCGCGGCTGGTCATCCCTTTGTGGATGTGCTCGTGCCCAGCCAAGGCGCAGAACTCCTCGATGCGCGCTTTGACGTCGTGCTTGGTAACGCGCTCACGGGCGCGGATGCTGTCGAGATCGATCTGTTCCTTGACCTGCTCATAGTCGCGGATGACCGCGTCAGGAATATCCAAACCGAGGTTACGCTGCGCCTTCATGACGGCGATCCAGTACTCGCGCTCGAGCAACACCTTGCCGTGCGGCGACCAGATGGACGACATTTCCGAACTGGCGTAACGTTCGGCCAGAACGTCGGCGGGCAATGAAGTCCGACTCGCTTTCATCACGTTCTTCCTAGCACCGAGGTCGGCGACAAGTCACGGAGCAGTGTACGGTTGTCAAATTCGGTGACGCAGGGTTTGTCGGTTCTCTATTGGCAATCCGGGCTTTCGGTTGTACGGAACGTCAACTTTTGCCAGGGTTGAAACTCGAATCCACGTTTATCGGCAAGGAGAGCAATCATGGGGTTCCACCACACCGCATTCGCGACACGCGACGTTGAGGGCACGCATCGGTTCTACACCGAGTCCATGGGCTTCGAGCTGGTGAAGGTCATTGCCGGCCCCACCGAAGCCGGCGGCTGGGCCAAGCACCTCTTTTACGAAATCGACAAGGACGAATACATTGCGTTTTGGGAGTTGCACGACGACAGCCTGCCGGAGACCTGGTCGCCGGCCATCTCGACCGGCCAAGGCCTGCCGCTTTGGGTCAACCACCTGGCATTTCGCGCCAGCAATCTCGGCGATATCGACACGCGCAAGAAGCGCCTGCTCGATCATGGGCACTCCGTCATGGAGATCGATCACGGCTGGTGCACATCGATTTACACGGTCGATCCGAACGGCATCCTCGTCGAGTTCTGCACGACCACTCAGGCGATGACGCAAGCCGATCGCGACGAAGCCTTGCGCTTACTCAAGGATGCCAACCCGCCGCTGGAAAAGCCGAAGAACGTCGTGGTTCATCATCCATCCAAAGCGCATCGGGCCGCGTAAGGCTGACTCAAGCCATTCGGTTGGAACACCGAGCGCTGACCACGAATCACGGACAATGGCCGATTGTCCCGAGTCGCCGGTCTGTGTTCCGTGATTTGTGTTCGAGCAAGTCAGAAGTCGGCCCGTCACCCGAGTCGCGGCTTCATGCGCCAGCGTGCGGCGCTGATGATCACCGTGAAGATGGTAACCAGGGCCAGAGCTGGGAGAGCGACCTCGCTCCAACCGCCGCCGCGCGCGACAATGCAGCGCAGGATGATTTGATACCAGCGTAGCGGCAGCAAGCCGCCGATCTCACGTACGCCGTGCGGCATCAGCTGATACGGGAACATCGATCCCGAAAGCACGAACGACGGCAGAATGAAGAACACGGTGATGAACACGGCCTGTGCCGACGTGCGCGCCAGCGTCGAAACGAAAATCCCGATGCTCAGGGAAGCCAAGATGAACGGCAAGGTTACGAGGTAGAGCGTAATCCAATTGCCGCGTGGCCAGATTCCGAAGGCGATTCCGGAAGCGAGAGTGGCGAAGGTCAGCACGATGTAGCTCAACCCGACGTACGGGACGAGCTTGCCGATCAGCAATTCGAGGGGTGACGTCGGCAGCGAAAGCATCTGCTCGTACGTGCCGTTCTCGCGTTCCCCGACGAGCCCGAGACTGGTTGCCGACAGGCAAAGGTTGGTGAGCAGCATGCCCGCCAGAGCCGCAAGGAAGAAGTTGCGATCGCGCAGCGTCGTGTTGAACCAGAAGCGCTGGCGAATGTCGATCGGCCCGCTCGATGCTGTCGGTGGGGCGTCTCGGTTCTCGACCACAGGGTTCGGCCGGGCTTGAAAAGCGGCTGCGACCTGGCCGACGTATCCGCCGACACGCGCCGCCGACAACGGATCGGCCCCGTCGAGCATCAACTGGACCTGCGGCTGCCCGCGTTCGACGTCGCGGCGGAAGCTCGAGGGAATAACCAAAAAGGCCAGAGCATTGCCGGTCTTCAGCATGGCCCGCCCTTCCTCGTAGTTGGCGACCGACTGCGGCGGAAGAAAATAGCCCGTCGCAGACACCTCTTCGACCAAGCGCCGCGACAGCGCAGTCTGACTCTCATCGAGCACCAACCACGGAACATTGGCTGGCTTGTTCGAGAGCGCCAAACCGAACAGCAGCAACATCATAACCGGCTGCGCGAACACCGTCGCCAGCAGCGCCTTGTCGTGGCGCACAACCGTACTTTCCTTGTACGCGACCGCAGCGACGTTCGACCAGAAGCGCCGCACTCCGGACGCTCGTTGCCGATCGCCCGCCGAATCAAGCTGTTTCATGGCGCTCACCCTCGCGCCTCGATCCGACGCAGTGCGTACGCCATGACCAAGACGCCGAAGAGCAGGAGTAACAGCAGCTCCGGAGCCAGCGTCAACGGTCCCTCGCCCCGAATATAGATCGCGCGCGTGACGCGAATGTAGTGCGTCGCCGGGAAGACTTCGGCAACCCACTGGACGACCGTTGGCATGTTGCGGACGGGGAACGCGAACCCGCTGAGCTGAACCAACGGAATGCTGAGCATGACGCTCTTCTGCACCGCCTCGGCGGCAGTTGCCGAGCTGGCGGAAATGATGACTCCCATGGCCAGCGACACCAGGACGTAAAACGCCGAGATTGCGACAAAGAACAGCGCGCTGCCGTTGGGCCAGACACCCAATACGAGGCCCGCGACCACAACCATCAAGACCACGTCCAGAGTAAACACGCCACCCAACGGCAGGATCTTTCCAAGGAGAATTTCGATGGCATTGGCCGGCGTCACCTGCAACTGCTCGAAGGTCCCGGTGAGCTTCTCGTTGACGATCGACACCGCTGTCAGCAACACCGTGAGGAAGGAAAGCACGAAGCCGAAGGTTCCCGACACCATGAAGATCTTGCCGTCGAGTTTTGGATTGAAGAGGGCCCTGGTCACGACCTGGACTCCCGACGCGGCTGTCGCACCCATCCGTGTCGAAGCGTGCGGGGCCAGCAGCGCCGGCGCACTGGCGTACACCAGACTGCGCAAGAAGCCCTCTGCGTTGCCGGCGAGGACGGCTTCGCCGCCGTCGTACAGCACTTGCACCTGTGGCGGGCCGTCACCGGAGCCTTGACGCTGGCCGCGATCGAAATCGGGTGGAATGATCAAACCAACGCTGACGTCTCCCGACACTAGCGCGTGCTCCAGCCGCTCGCGGCTCGTGTAGGGCTTAGCCAGGAAGGTCCCTTTGGCGGTCAGGTCGGCCACCAGCCGCCGGCTCGCCGCCGTGTGGTCGGCGTCGAGAACGCCCATGTACAGGCCATTCACCTCGGTCGACAAGATGAATCCGAAGACCAGCAGCGCCGCCAGCGGCACGCAGACGAGCACGGTCAGGGTGAACGGATTGCGCAGCGTCGCTAGCACTTCGCGCCGAATCAACGTGCGCAAACGCCGCCAATTCATGAGCGCGCCTTTTCCTCGGCGAGAACGCGCCGAAACACGTCGGTCATCGAGGCCTGGGCGATTTGGACGTTCGTACCCGGCCACGCTTGGCACAACTCGTCGAGACCACGCAGCAGCTCGGGTTCGAGTTTTTCAAACCGTGCGCTGAATCCGCGCGCCGCCGGGGTCAGGTCGAGCGCTGTCCGGCGAAGCAATGCAGCTGCTCGGTCGCGCGCCTCGGCCGGAATTTCCAGGTCGACGCGGTACCCGTCGGAGTAACGCTGGCGCAGCGTTTCCGGCTCGGCGTCGGCGATCAAGCGGCCAGCATCGATGAACGAAACCCAGTCGCAATAGTCGACTTCTTCGAGAAAGTGAGTGGTGACGAAGACAGTCACGCCGGTTTCGGCTTCCTCCTGAATCATCTCCCAGAAAATGCCGCGGCTGTGGACGTCGACTCCGGCGGTTGGTTCGTCGAGAAAGAGTACGCGTGGCTGGTGCAGAGTCGACAACGCCAGTCCCGCACGTTGGCGAATGCCGGCAGGAAGATCCTCGGCCTTTTCCTTCTCCGCTTCTTGGAGGCCGAAGCGTTCGCGCAACGCACCCCAACGCTGCTTGAGCTGCGGCGGCGAGAGCCCGTAAAGGCCGGCGTAGAATTCGACGTTCTCGCGCAGAGACAATCCTTGGTAGAGGCTGACCTTCTGCCCCATGTATCCGATATGATCTCGCACTCGGCGCGGTTCGTGGGTGACGTCGATGCCATCGACCACGACGCTCCCGGCAGTGGGTCGCAGAAGACCAATCAACATCCGAATCGTCGTGCTCTTACCTGAGCCGTTGGCTCCGAGGAACGCGAAGATGCTGCCCGGACGGACGTCGATCGTGAGATTGTTGACGGCGGTGAAATCGCCGAAACGTTTTGTCAGCCCGCTGGTTTGGATCACCGCGGCACTCATGCCGCGGCTCCGCGAGCGAAATGCAAGAGGGTCGATTCCATGTCGACCGGCAGACGTTCCATCAGGCGAATGCCCAACGTGCCGTCGGCCATCAGATCGCGACGCAGACCGTCCAGCCCCGGCGAGCGCTCGGCGAGCACTTCGATGCGGGTGAAGACGCCGGTTTGGCGCGCCGCTTCGACGTATGGCAGCCGCCGCGCCTGGCGCGCTGCAGCGCGTGGATCGGCGCTCCAAGCGCGATAGAGCTCGATCGGAACCGCCGATCGCAACTCCTCGGGAGTGCCGCGGGCCAGCAACCGGCCGTTGTCGAGATACAGCAAGCGGTCGCAAGCTTCCGCTTCCTCCATGTAGCTGGTGCTGATGATTACCAGCGCCTGCGAGCGTGCTTCGCGCAACATGTCCCAGATCTCCGCCCGGGCCGGAACGTCGACACCCGCCGTGGGCTCGTCGAGGAGGAGCAGCTTGGGGCGAATCAGCAGCGCGTTGGCAACCGCGAGCTTTTGTTTCATCCCGCCCGACAGAGCGCCGGCCGTGCGCTCTTGAAATGGTGCCATGCCGGTGCGCTCGAGAAGAGTGCGTGCTCGCAGCTCGAAGTCGCGCTGCGGCAGCCGCAACAATCGCGCCGTGAAGCGCAGGTTCTCGATCACCGACAGATCGCGCTGCAGGCTGAACGACTGCGGTACGTAGCCCACTTCGGCTTTAAGAGCGGTGACATCTTCCCGCAGGTCGAAACCCAGAACGTTGGCTTCCTGCGCTTCGACCTCGAGCAGCCCGGCCAGCGAGCGAATCAAAGTCGTCTTGCCGGCGCCGTCCGGCCCGACGACGCCGACGATCTGCTGCCCCGGCAGGTCGATGTCGATTCCCTTCAGTGCCTCGCGCGCGCCGAAGGTTTTTCGCAGGCCGCGCAGCGCGATTACCGGCGGTGGTTGCGTCGTTTGCGTTGTCGGGCTCAACACCGCTCCGTCACGTCCCTGTCTGAGATTCGTCGAGCAGATAGACGTTGCCTTCGGTGCCCGGCAGGAAGCGCTCCACGTCCTTGAGAATGCGCACCTTGACGCGATACACCTGGCCGACGCGGTCGCTGCGTGTCTCGATCTTCTCGGGCGTAAAGTTCGCCTTTTCCGCAATGAAGCTGACTTCGCCGTCGACGCGAACCCCCGGCTGACTGTCGAGCTCGATCTGAACTTTGCTGCCGAGATGTAGGTTGTCGAGGTCGGCCACCGGGACGTAGAGCTGCACGTACTTGTCGCGCGGGTCGAGCACCGCTTCGATCGCCGCTCCGGGTTGCGCCAGCTCGCCCGGCCAGATGAGCTGTGTCTGCACGACCGTCGCGGTGCCGGGGGCGCGAATCGTGTACTTGGCGTGCGTCACTTGCAACTCGTTCAATTGTGAGCGCAGCAGCTCCAGGCGTTGCCGCAAGGTCGCGAGCTCGTTGCGCGCCACGCTGATTTCGCGTTCGCGGGCCTCGGTGCGTGCGAGGACCTGCTTCGCACCTTCGAGTGCGCTGTCCCTCTGCTCGCGCTGGCTGCGATGGTCGTCGAGTTGTTGTGCCGTGCTCGCTCCGGTTTTTGCGAGCTCTTGCTCGCGCACCAGCGTGCGCCGCGCCAGTTCGGCGGCTGATTCGGCTTGTCGGAGATCGGCGGCGCGCGCGCTTACTTCGTGCTTCCAAGTGCTCTCGACCAGCGCGATGCGATCCTCTTGCGTGTGAATGTCGGCTTCGAGGACGGCGATCTCCTCCTGCTTTGACTGCAACCGCGCGGCGATATCGCGGTCGTCGATGACGGCGAGGACTTCGTTCGCCGCCACGCTCGCGCCTTCCGCGAAGCGGACTTCGAGGACGCGTCCACTGACCTCGCTGCGGATGACGCGTTCCTCCCCCTCCACGAAGCCGGTGAAGTGTCGCGGTCCGCGATCGTGGCGCAGGTACCAGACGACGCCGCCAACGATTGCGACGAGCACTAGGATTGGAATCACTTTACGTGGCATGTTTCCTACCTCTGGATTACGAGAAGCGGATCGAGGGCGAGACCGAGCAACTGTTGCAACTCGGCGCGCCGCGCGTGGGCTTGATAGAGCGCGCTGGCGAGGGTCGCGCGCTGCTGAGAAAGCAGGGCTTCGGCGAGCAGGACATCGTCGCTCTGGGCGCGTCCGGCGGTGAATTGTTGTTGACGGATACGCAGATTTTCCTCGGCCTGACCTACGGCAGCGGCGCTGGTGGAAAGCGCGGAGAGGCGCTCTGCGACGACGTCGCGCGTCGAACGAATCGCATTCTCGAGCTCGCGCATGGCGGCTTCCGTGGCGACGCGATTGCGATCGAGGGCCAGGTGCGCCTCGGCGATTTGCGCCTCGCGTCGCGTATCGGTGCCGAGATCCCAGCTGAAGCCCGCAAACCCGGAGCCGACTTGCTGTGGTTGGACGATGGCGGAGGTCGAGTAGTCGATCGCCCCGCCGGCGTTGAGACGCGGCAGGCGGCTGCGTTCGAGGGCGGTGGCATTGGCTTCAAGCCGCTGGCGTTCCTCCACGAGTCCGACCAAAGCCGGGTTGTGCTCATACGCTTGCTGGAGAAGGTCATTGATCTCGGGAAGGTCAGGTCGTTCGTGCACGTCGACGATCTGCGTCGGCGCATCGACGTCGGTCCCGATCACTTGGTTGAGTTGGCGCCGAGCCTGGTCGATCGCCAGGTTGCGACGTACTAGGTCCTGCTCGGCGTTGCGCAGCGCCACTTGCGTCACTAGCAGATCGTTCTTGGTGATCCGGCCGTTCGCAAAGCGCGCATTTGCCGTATCGAGCTGCGCCCGATCGACGGCGAGGGTCTGTTCGGTCACTTCACGCAAGCGTAGCGTCTCGAGGAGCTGGAAGTATGAGCGTACGGCGGCGACTTCCTGCTCCAACGTCGTTGCCCACAGGCGTGCTTGCTCACCGCGGTACCCGGCTTGCGCTGCCTTCAGCGTCTGTCGCAGCTCACCGCTGAGATCGATGGGCAAGGTGAGCGTACCGTTGATCGTACCGAAGTGCTCATCGCGAATGGTGATGGCGGAAACGGGTACCGCGGGAAAATGAATCTGATTGCCGAGCGGGTCCGTGTACCACGTGTAGCGGCCCGAACCGATCGTGCTCGGCAGCAGACGTCCGCGCGTGTCGTTCACTCCTTCGGCGGCCATCGCCAGCGAAGTCGTGGCTTCGGCGATGCGGCGATTGCCGTGCGCCGCCATCGCCACGACGCTGGCAAGGTCGAGTATTTCGGATCTCGGGCGCGGCGCTGCGACGGTTTCGGGTTGCGGGAATGTAACGCCCGCCCTTGCGGCCCGTTGCGCCAGCTCGTCGCGCCGCCGCTGCGAGTCCCAGCCACCATTGCCTTCGGGCTTGACGTACGCGTTGAGCGAAGTGCAGCCCGCCGCCGCGAGCAGCAGCAGCCCCCAGCCGACTTGTCTATTTCGCACCTTGCCTCCCGTGTTGGTGCGCCAGGCGCTCGAGTCCACCAAGCGAGAATTCGGTGATGTGTGCTGCGACCGTCCGTGCCAAATCGCGCGGATAGCTGGTCCGCCGTTTTATGTGCAGCCAAGCCGGCATCGTAAACCGGTAGAAGAGCGCCTGGCCGACCATGCTGAAGGCGCAGCTTTCGACGACCTCGGCGCCGATCCCGGGCGCCAGTCGCTGCAAGATCTGTTCGAGTTCCTCCATCATTGGCTGAATGAACTCCGCGACGATGACGGGCAGCGCCTCGCTCGGATCGCACATTTCCCGCTGCATCAACGTGCTGTGTAGACTCGGCGGTGGTCCGATCAGCATCGCCATCATCACCTCGGTGCGTGTGAGCAAGAGCTTCATCAGCTGCGGCCGCGACAGCCGGTCGAGCTCGGCCGGCGGGCGGATCACGCGGCGACGCGACAGCTCGCGGCGCACTTTGGAAAACTCCGCACGCAAGACTTCAAGATAGAGATCCTTCTTCGACCCGAAGTGATAGTGGCCGGCGGCTAGGTTGACTGCGCCGCGCCCGGCAATGTCGCGTGCCGTGGTGCCGTGGAAACCGCGCTCGGCAAAAAGGTTGGCGGCCGCTTGCAGCAGCCTTTCACGCGTTGCTTCAGGGCCTCGTTGGGTCGACACAAAACAAATGTTTAAAACAAATGTTTCATACGTGCAAGAAGAAAATACGCCCGGTGGCGGGCCCGGGGTATGTGTCGGCGGCGAGCGATTCCCTTGGCGCCGCCGGTTCGCCGTGTCGCGAGAACTCCAGATCGCTCCTCTTGACGATCGAGGGCTGAATCGAAGATTCTCGGCCCCCGTCGATCTGGGAGCCCGCGTTTCGACTAGGAGTCAGAGCACGGGCACGGCAGAAAGGGGACGAAGATGATCTACCTATTGATGATCTACGCGAACGAAGCAGACTGGACGACCAAGACGGAAGCCGAGATGGCGCCGATCATGGCCGAGCACGAACGTCTCGAGCGCGATCTACGATCGGCCGGCAAGTACAAAGGTTGTGGCGGACTGGCGCCGACGAGCTCGGCAACGACCCTACGCATCCAGAGCGGCAAGCCGATCGTTACCGACGGCCCGTTTGCCGAAACCAAAGAAGCGTTCGGCGGCTACTATCTCGTCGACGCCAAGGATCTCGATGAAGCGTTAAGCTTTGCGGGACGCATACCGGGCTTCGGCAACCGTGCCGTCGAAATCCGTCCCGTGCTCGATTTCCGAACCTGACAGCCCGTCGATCGCAGCGCTTTTGTTTCGATGATGGTGTCACTCCTCGGCGGACGATCTTGTTGGTCCGATCGAGCCAGGTGTCATTACGTCGATTGACAGAAGATGCTGCTCTCTGTAATGTTGAGCGGTGGATCTCACCCCCAAGCGTCTCATCCTCGACCTGCTGGCGACGGCGCCGCGACGATCGATGCCCGTGGCGGCATTGATTGCAGCCGCTGACCTGTTCGAGCTCAGTGAGAACTGCTTGCGTGTCACCCTGGCACGCCTGAGGGCGGCAGGGATCGTCGATCTCGACGAACGTGGCCGTTACCGCCTGGCCGAGCGCAGCGCATCGGTGGGCCGCCAGGTGAGCGCCTGGCGTGAGATCGAGCAGCGCGTGCGCAAGTGGAATGGCGGCTGGGTCGGTGTGCACACCGCCGCGGTGTCGCGCAGCGAGCGGCGTGCCCATCGGCATGGCGATCGCGCCCTGCGCCTTCTCGGCTTCGAGCGTCTTGAGGCGGGTCTTCACTTGCGTCCCGACAACCTCAGCGGCGGCGTCGGCGCGGTACGGCAACAGCTCCACGAGCTCGGGCTGGACGGCAAGGCGATCGTTTTCGGCGTTACCGCTCTCGACGACCGAGCCGAGCAGCGCGCACGCCGACTATGGGATACCAGAGCTTTACGCGATGGCTATCGCGCGTCGCTGGGCGAGCTGCAGAAGAGCGAACGCCGGCTCGGTTCGCTGCCGGCGCACGAGGCGCTGGTCGAGTCGTTCGTGCTCGGCGGACACGTCCTGCGCCAGCTCGTACTCGATCCTCTCTTGCCGGAGCCGTTGATTGTGGCCGGCGAGCGCCAGGCACTGGTCGACGCCATGTCACGGTACGATCGCGTCGGTCGATCCTGTTGGACTTCCTTTCTGCGGCAAGCCGTAACCGATTCAGCAAGCAAGCGGGTTTCATCCGTGCGCAACGTACGAGGAGAAGCAGCATGAACATGATTCCAATCAAGGAAACGCCCCTGCTCGACGCGGACGAAGTCGCGGCCGGGGACGCCAAACGCTGGCTGCAGGCATTTACGCGCGCCGAGATTCAGGAGCTGCGCGAAATGCACGATTGGCGTTCGTGGCTGTCGCTCGTAGTCGACTGGACATTGATCTTCGCATCGCTGGCTCTGGTGGCGTACGCGCCCAATCTGCTGACGATCCCCATCGCCATGGCGGTGATTGGGACGCGACAATTGGGGCTTTCCGTCCTCATGCATGAGGCGGCGCATCGCACCCTGTTCAAGAATCGCGCGCTCAACGACTGGGTGGGCAACTGGCTCTGCGCCTTCCCGGTGTGGAGCGACTTGCGCCCGTATCGAGGCTACCACCTGCAGCATCACGCCAAGAACTGGACCAGTGAAGATCCCGACATCGGTCTGGCGACGCCGTTCCCGATCACGCCCGCCAGCATGCGGCGCAAGATCTGGCGCGACCTCAGCGGGCAGACGGCCTGGAAACGCGTCCGCTACGTCATCAAACGCGACCTGGGTATCGGCAAGGAGATTCAGCAATTTGGCGCTAACGGCAGCTGGCGCAACCTGCGCGGCGTCGCCATCACCAATTTGATTTTACTCGGCGTGCTCACCACCTGCGGCTACCCGGCCCTCTATCTGATCTGGGTGGCCTCATGGTTCACCGCGCACCATTTGGTCACTCGCCTGCGTTCGATCGCCGAGCACGCCATGATCACCGATTCCAGCGACCCTCTGCGCAACACCCGCACGACCCTGGCGTGTTGGTGGGAGCGTCTGTTGATTGCCCCTAACTTCGTCAACTACCACCTCGAGCACCACTTGATCATGACCGTGCCGCACTACAGCCTGCCGCGCATGCATCAGTTGCTGCACGAGCGCGGCGTGCTGCAAAGCGCCTGCGTCGTGACGGGGTATCTTGGCCTGTTCCAGCACGCGGCCAGCAAGGTATGATTTGCAACTTTGTGTTGATGAGTGCTGCTGCGTCGAGTATCAAGTTGGTCCATTCGTGCGTCTTTGACGCTTCCGCACGACAACCAGCAACCACGAACGAGCAGGCGAAACGATCGGGATGGCGAAGAAGAGAATTTTTCTTGCATGTTCTTCCGAACGGAAGAAGACCGCTGAAACGATCGCCCAGCGACTGCAAACTGCGGGGTATGACCCTTGGCGTTGGTGGACGGATTTTCGCCCCGGCTCGATCACGATCGAGAGGCTGCAGGAAATCCCTTCAGAGGTAGATGGAGCGGTCTTCCTCTTCGCTCGCGACGACGAGACTTGGTATCGACATCAGATCGTTGGCTCGGCGCGGGACAATGTCGTGCTTGAGTTCGGCCTGTTTCTGGCGCATCTAGGCCGCGAACGGGCGATCATCGTGAAGTCGGCAGACGTACACCTTCCAACCGACGTGCTCGGTGTGAATTCCCAGTTGCTGCTTGGGCGAACTGCGAACTTGGCGGCGCGGATCGTGGAACATTTCGATGTTGTCTTTTCGCGTACGCGTGCATTTGCTCGCGACGAAATTCCCTGGGCGGCCGATCCTCAGGTGGTCGAGAAGCAAATACTGGATCCGCTACCGCCCGATTGGCATGAACGCGCACTGTATTTTGGAACCGAGGGGGCCAAAGCTTGGCTCCACTATCTACAAGAGCCCCGCTACTCAAAGAGGCTGCGTGGCGATGAGCGAGCGGTCCAGCTCGTCAGCAACGCAGTTCAGCCACTCGATGTAAGGACTCTAGTATCGCTTGGACCGGGTGACGCCGAGTGGGACCTTCTCTTGGCGAGAATGCTGCGCGGGCGTGAGCCATGGTTGCAATACATTCCGGTCGATATCAGCGACGGCCTACTGCAGAAAGCAACGGCCCTACTGGGCGACAGAGCGGAATTTCCTAGCAAACATCGCCCCGACTCTACGCCACAACAATACTCTGCTGTTCGATGTCTCACTCGTGGGGAAGGATGCTGCCGCGTATTTGGACTCGCGCACACGCGTTTCAGCGTACGGGAGGAACCAGCGCTATTTCTTCGCCAATGGTTTGGCGCGCCGCACGGGGCACTCGGTCGACAAGATCCTCGAGAGCTTTACAAAGAGGATTCGAGTCGTGAGAGCGGATGGCGACAGTGCGATTCCCGGAACCGTGGCGCTACTTACCGAGGACCGCCAGACTCGTCATCGCCTCGGTACCATGAGGTACTACAGATGGAACGACCTGCTGTCCTGGATCGATAGCAATACAGGTTTGCACGTTGATCGCAGGGCATCAGGACACTTCATGCGCCAAGATGGTTCGGGGTACGGCGTTGTCGTCTTGCGAGGCTACAGAGCGCGCAGTTCCAGAACCTGATTCGCCCGCTTCACGGAACCTCGGTATCAGCTGTGCAGGCGCTCCGGGGGACGATCTTCGGAGATGGCAGCGGTCGTCAGCGCACTTTCGGTGCGCAGGGCGTAGTGCGGCATGCGCAGGTTGTGGAACATTTCGGCCGCCTGCTGCAGCAGACGGACGCCGTTTTCCAAGTCGCCCTGGGTCATGGCCAGCTCGCCGCGACCTTGCAGGACGAACGCGTTTGACGAACGCGCTCCGAGCTGCTCGGCAAGCTGGCCGGCACGGTCGTACAGGCGCTCGGCTTCGCCCCAGCTGGGCGGGCTTTCGGCTTTGACATTGCCAAGCGCCAGACACGCATGGAGCTCACGTAGTCGTCCTCCGGCGCGCTCATACGCCAGCTCGGCGCGACGCTCGGCGTGTGCCAGCTCACCGGCCGCCAGCAATGCGTGGCCGATAATGTGGCTATTGAGACCGACGTCGTTGCTCGGCCCAGTGGCTTGGTTGATCAGATCGACGTATCGGCCCGTCGACGAGTGGCTCTCCAACATCAGACTCGCCATCAACGCCGTGGCGGCGGCATTCCCGGCGTTGGCGTAGTTTCCAAGAGCCAAGATGATCTCCATGCTTTCTTCGGCCCAACGTTTGGCCGCCGCGTAATCGGCACGGATGAGGGCGATGTGCCCGAGAACCGACGACGCCGACGCTCGTACCGTCCGGTTACCGGCTCGCATCGCCAGCGCGTACGTCTCATGGCTCAAGGTCTCGGCGGCTTCGAACTCGTCAGTCAGAAGAAAAATGCGATCACGCATCCAGCGCGAGCCGCAGTAGATATCCGACAAGCGATCTTTGTGACCGA
>JACQEN010000078.1 GCA_016200585.1 Deltaproteobacteria bacterium | reverse complement strand
GCAAGATGTCGCGGATGGAAGTGACAAATCACCGTCAGGCGAGCCAACCGAACAATTCCGTCGGGCTCCGGTACCGATGTCCCGCGTCTCTTTGTCGTCCGTCGCCGATTCCACGCCTCGTTGCCCCGCAACAACGTCACCGATACACTCTGCACCCTTCACCCTCAACCACGATGGCACTTTCACAAACGGCATCCGCTCGACGCATCGCAATCGCCGCCGGTGGAACAGGCGGCCACGTCAACTCGGGGCTGGCATTGGCCGAAGCCTACCGCATCGCGGTGCCCGACGTCGAGTTGCTCTTCGTCGGTACGGCCAACGGCGTTGAACGTTTCCTTGTCCCGAAGCGCGGCTATCGTCTGGAGTTGATACGAGGCACGCCTTTCTACGGAACCAGCTGGCTCCAGCGTCCCCATGCCGCCGCGATGCTGGCCGCGGGATTTTGGCGTGCCCGGCACCTCCTGCGTGCCGAACGAATCGAGCTGGCGATCGGCCTCGGCGGCTACGCCTCCGTCGGCACGCTGCTGGCAGCGCGCAGTTTGCGGATCCCTTGCGCGGTTCATGAAAGCAGCCGCGAAGCGGGACGAGCCAACCGGTTTCTGGCGCGCTTCGTCGATCGCGTCTACGTGGCGTTCCCGGGAACAGCGGGAGAACTCCCGATCGGCAAGACACGCTACGTGGGCATGTTGGTCAGCGCGCTGCTGCGACGCGTCGGTCAACGGCGTGTGGCTCCGCCCTTCGGCAAGCGCCCGATTCATCTCCTGGTCACCGGCGGAACACTGGGCTCGCCGCTTCTAAATCGCGCCCTGCCAGGTGTTGTCGAACAATTGAAGAAGCGTGGCATCGATCTCGAAGTCTGGCATCAAGCCGGCGACATCGACCGTGTCCCGTGGGCCCAACGCGACAGCCGTTTTGCCGGCGGCGACGTCAGAGCCATACGCGCCGCGTACGCATCGACGGGCGTTACGACACGCGTCGATGCCTACGTCGACAATATGGCGGAAGCGTACACCTGGGCCGACGTCGCCGTCAGCTGCGGCGGCACAACGCTGGCCGAGTTGGCAGCCGTCGCACTGCCCGCGATCGTCATCCCAATGTCGGTCGCTTCCGATGATCACCAGCGCGGCAACGCGCAGGCGTTTGCCGAGCCAACCGGCGTTTGGTGGTGTAGTGAAGCTGATTTCCGGATCGAAGAGGCCGTCGCCCGGCTCGCTCGCCTGTGTACCGATGTAGACTTCTGGAAAGAAACGTCCATGCGATTGTGCCGTCTCGCGACAAATGCAGCGCCGGACATCGTAGCCGATTGCGAGGCCTGGCTTCCATCGAAATAGGGACGGCTTCGACCAACGAGGAAGGAAGAACGACTTTGCCCGGACTCGCGTCCGATCTCTCAAAACTTCAGTCGCCACGTCACCAGACGGTCGCCGGAGTAAGACTGCCGCTCGTCGAACTTCTCGAAGTGCCTGGCGTAGCGGCCATTCAGGAACAGTAGATGCGTGAAGGTCGAGCGAATCAACGGTGGTGGCCCGACGAGGATTCGCCAATCGTGCGTGTCGAACAACACTCCCGTTTCGACATAGCGCGGCTCCGGTAGGGCAACGTCCTGCAGCGATTCCTCGGCTACCATCAAGGCGCCGGGCGCGATCCGCAGCGGCGGTCCGGGCGGACGACCGGTTTCTGTCTGCCGGTAGTTGAAATAACTCAAGCGGGGATCGGTGATGTTGACGACGAATTCGTCGATCACCTTCTTGGACTCGACGTCGAAGAGTCCGAGCGGGCAACGCAGCGCCGACGGATCATCGCTGGGTCGGCAGGGGTACCACACGGAAGGGGCGCGCGGCGCGGGTCCGATCACGAACTCGTCGCGCGGTAGCTGCCGGGCTTGCTCGAAGAGAGCGGCGGCTTCCTGCGACGAGTAGCCGAAACGTTGCGTCACATCGGCAACGACTTCATCGCGTCCGTGCACGCCAGCTTGAAAGGCGATGTACGCGCGCCGGAAGTCCCACGCCGCCAAGCGCATCCATGAGTCCTTGCGGGTCAGGTCGGTGCCGGTGATCAGATACGTTTCGGGTGCCTGGCAGTGCGTCGAGGCCAGGACATCCTCTTGCTCAGCCGGCGAGAAGCCGCGCTCGCCGAGAAAAGCCGCCGCCGAATCGCGGCTGCGTCGCGCCAGCTCGATCACCATAGCCTGCGCCGCCACCCCATCTTTCAACTTGCTCAGCAGCTTGCCGAAGGCGCCGTCGCGACCCTCCGGCAGCGGCGTTGCCTCCGACCCGCAACTCAACATGCGCAGCAGGCCGGCAGCTTCGTTCTCGTCGGCGCTGATCAGAACCCTCCCCAGCCAGTACGGCAGGTGCGTCTGCAGCATCGCACCGTCGGCAATGACACGGCGCTCGGCGACGAACTTCGTCCAGTACGCAAAGTCCCACCAGACGTCGACGATTGCGTCCTTCGCCGTCTTCTCGCGCAGGTTGGTCAGCGTGTCCCACCAGGCATCGTCGATTGCCGGCACATAGTTGCGAGCCTTCGCGTAGCCGATTTGTACGGCTGGCAGGTAGACCGCGACGAGCAGCAGCCAGGCCGCGGCGGCTGCCGCGCTGCGGAGACGAACCGGGAGACGTTGGACGAGAACCATCAGCTGCTCGTGAGCTCGTCCGATGGCAACGCCGATCGCGATCCCCAAGCTCGGCGCGAGCAATAGAATGAAGCGAATAGCCCGGAATGAGGCGAAGAAGGTGGAAAACCACCAGATCACAACGATTGCCGACGCACCACAGCGCATTTGCTCGGTGCGTTCACCGCGGGTGATCAACATCTGAAGAGCGGCGAGCACGGGCAACGAAAGCAACGCCAGCACCGGCAGCGCCCCTAGTGTTTCTTGCTGCGTCAGCCAGCCGCAGATTCCTGCTCCCACGGCAAAGATCACGACGTGCGCTTGCGACCAGCGCTGCCGCGGCAAGAACAACAGCACGATCCCGAGCAGCGCCAAGAACAGGTACGGAAGGCCATACGTAGCCGTTGCAAGCAAAAGGAGATTGGCTTTCTGGAGCTCCTCGACCGTGGAGAAGACCTCCGGCCACACGCCGAGCTCGACAGTAGAAGTTGGATGCGACGCGGTACCGGCGCCGGTGTGGGCCAAACGGACCACGGCACCTACATCGAGCCGCTCCGGCGCCAGTAGCGCAACAAAAGCGAGTGTGACGCCGAGCAGCACAAGCAGAACGACCGCCGAGCTGGTCAGGCGCCCTGCGATGGTTGACGGTTGCTGGGGCGAAAGCACCGCCGGGCTCGACACGGCTGCGGCTCTCCCCTTCGCGTGCGGCCGTGGCCGGCGGTCGCGAGATTTGTGCGAAGCGAGAAACCGGATCACCAAGGTGGCAGCCAACCCGGCCAGCAGAACTACATACGTGAAGATCCAGCCACTCCACGTCGTTGCATGCAGGGCCGTCAGGAAAGCCGCGGCCACACTCCAGAGGACTTGCCGGCGCCGGTCGGTCGCGTCGAGGGCTGCGATCGCTGTCGCCACCATGGCGAGAGGAAAGAAGACGTTCCAGGCGTCGTTGTCGCTGCCGATGGAGCGCGACAGGACAACAGGGTTCAGAGAAACCAACAGTGCCGCGCCGACGCCGCCCAATGTTCCGGCCAGGCGATGACCGATGAAGAACGCCGGCACTACGCTGAGCATTGCCAGCAGTACCGGCACCCAGAAGGAAGTCGAAGACAGCGGATAGCCGGGTCGGAACCATTCGATCAGACGTTGCAGCACGACAATCGCCGCGACATGAAGTGACCGGCTGTAGAGCATCTCCGTGCCGATCTGGCCGTTGACGAACGTGTCGCGACACGTGCCGCCCGCGATCACATCGCACGTCGAACCGTGCTGCAGATAGTTACGCGCCAAGCGCAACCACGTGTAGCTGTCTTCGTCGCCGAGATAGACGTGCTCGCGATTGTCACTGCCTGTGAAGCGATGTGCCGACTGAATCTGTTCGGTCCGGGCGCGCAGAGCTTTCTCGAAGGCGTCGCGGTTGGTGCGAATCCATTGCTCGACCTGGGCGTCGAGCTCGCGCGGTGAAAGATGCCCGCGTGCTGCCTGATAGATCTGTATCCGGATATCCTGCTGAACGTACGAGCGAGCCAATTCTTCCGCACCGCCGAGATACAGTGGCAGTACGTGTACCCAGCCGACCGCGATGACACAGGCGAGCAGCAACACGGGTCCGATGACTCGGCGCATGAGCGAGCCTTTCATCATATGAAGCGCTTGCGGGCTAGCCCCGAGCAAGCGACCTCTCTACGCTAAGTACTTCACGGAATAAGTACGGCAACGTTTCTGGAGGCGAACGGCAACTCTGCTCTCCCAACAATACGTTGCCGAACGTATGCACTGGAGTACTAAGCTGCCTGCTATTCGGCGTCCATGGCCCGTGTGCTATGCAAGCTTGAAGGGTATGGCGCGTCACCGATCATCGACCACCGCGCGAATCGACAGCGACGGCGTACGCATCGAACGAGCTCCCGGGGTACGACCGGCAGTGTGGCTGATCGTTTTTGCCAGCTTGTTGCTGTTCGTCGGAATCGCTCTGCGTCGCAGCAACGACCCGAATCCGGCGCAAGTCGCAACCTTGGCGACGCGTTCGGCAAGCGCGGATTCGCCCGCTGATGGCGCAGCAACGAACCGGTCGAATGGCCAACGGCACGGCGCGGCGGCCGTCCAGCGCCCACCCTCGAACCCGGCAGATGATTCAACGGAGAAGGTGAATTCGCGCTCGGCGGGGAAGAACGTCGCAGGCCCCAACGCTGCTCCGGATTCCGGGGCAAATCAGGCTGCCGACGAAAACAGCGATCAAGCTGGTATCGGAGTCTTTCCGCCGCCCGGCACCAAGCCGATCAAACGCGGCATCGTCGTACCGGACAACTTCGAGCTACCGCCCGGGTACGTTCGTCACTACCAAGCAACCGACGATGGCAAACAACTGGCTCCGATCTTGATGTTCCACCCCGACTACAAGCCGCTCGACGAAAACGGCCAGCCGCTGCCGCTGCCTGACGATCGCGTCGTCCCCGCCGAGATGGCTCCGCCCGGGATGCAGGTTCGAATGTTGGATGCGCCCGATGTTCAGGTGCCCATGGTCGAAATGCCGCCACCCGACGGCGGCAACATCGCGCCCTGACGGGATTGCGGTGGGCGTAGCGCTCAGCCAGGAAGACGACTACGGCTTCCCACCAGTTAAGCAGCTGAAAGAGGCAACGATCGCAGTACAGTGACCTCTCAGCGTTCATAACGCAACTGTACGAACGCCTCGTCGTTGTCGTGGTACTGGCCGACCACGGTATGGCGCGAGCCGGCCAGAAGAAGGTAGCCAACGCCCAAGCTGAATGCGTCGTTGAAGGCGTAGTGCAGCCGGAGAATTCCCGCAGTGTAACTGCGCTCCAGGCCCTGGAAGGCGACGAGCTCCGTGCGTAGGCGCTCGGCGAAGAAGCTCTTGCGCACAGCGATGAGCAGGCGCGTATCGACGTCGTTGATCAGCAGGTGGCTCGAGTTGCGAAGAATGAACATCTGGTTGATCTGAAAGACGGGCGTCCAACCATGAAACGTGTAGTCAACTCCCGCGCCCCACTCGATCGTATCGCGTTGCACGAACAGATCACCGAGGTTGATCGGGACCGATTGCCCCTGGAGAAGCTGCGCGATGATTGCGCCAATCTGTGGCCGCACAGCGTTGCGCAGGTTGTCGGTGCTCAGCAGGTCGGCCGTAGATCGCGGCAACAAGCGGTCGCTGCCGTAGGCTGCTTCGGCTCGCAACGTGAAACCTCCGAGTGCGACGGCGGCATCGCCGCCGAAGAGGCGGATATGTCCGAAGCGCGGCAACAGAGTGGCGTTGGCTTGCAACGGTTGTAGGTCGCTGACCTTGGGCATGCTTCCTGTCTCGATGAGCTGTCGCGCCCGCGGTGCCAGGATGATCGTGTTGAAGGCGAAGCCCGGCGCGGTTTCAGGTCCTTCGTAGTAACAAACCGACCAGTCGACGCGATTCGTCGTCGATGCGAAACGCAAGCCGATCGCACCGTTGTTGAAGCGCAGCGGCGGGTGGCGGTTCTCCGTCGCCAGCGTGTTGTGGATGCTTACCGCCGGCACCGCCGTCTCCAACGCTCCCGCCGGTAGTGCCAAGAGCGGCGGGACGCTCGCCGCTGCGGGGAACCAGCGTTCATCCTGGGTTGGAAAACGGGCCGGCACCTGCACCGGCACCCACACGGCGCTCAGGGTTGAATCGGCAATCGATGGGAACCGATCCGGCAAAGCGTACGACGCACGCAGCGACTGCGACAGTCTTGGATTGCTCGCGTTGCTGATGTCGCGACGCCTGGCGCACGTGGCAGCGGATATCGAGTTCTTGAACAAGCTGGCCGAGAAGTACGATGGCGACGCGACGCGCCAGGAACGGCCGACACCGCCCCTCAAGCTCGAACGCAAAGTGAAATTGCTGGTACGCAAGTGAGCCGCCGCGCCATCATCGAACTGCAGCAAGTCAGCAAGCGCTACGCCGTCAGCCGCGACACGCCGGTGCTCGACAACCTCAGCACCGAGGTCATGGAAGGCGAATTTGTCTCGCTGATGGGTCCGAGCGGCTCCGGCAAAACGACGCTGCTCAACCTTATCGCCGGCCTCGACATACCGGACAGTGGCTGGGTGAAGATCGACGGCACCGACCTGCGTACGTTGCGCGATCGCCAGCTCTCCAAGCTGCGCTTGCACACCATCGGCTTCGTCTTCCAGTCCTTCAATCTGTTGCCGGCTTTCCGGGTCGAAGAAAACGTCAGCTGGCCGCTCGACCTGTGCGGCCACAAACGCGCCGAGGTACGCCGCCGCACCGCCGAGGCACTGCAACGCGTCGGCATCGTCGGCTGCGAACGACGCTACCCCGCCGAGCTTTCGGGCGGCGAGCAGCAACGCGTCGCCATCGCCCGGGCCATCGCCACCGGCCCGTCGATCCTGTTGGCCGACGAGCCCACCGGCAACCTCGACTCGCACACTGGTGAGACCATTCTCGATCTGCTGCGCAACCTCAACGACTCGGAAGGCGTCACTATCGTCATGGTCACCCACAACGTATTCGCCGCCACCTACGGCCACCGCACCCTGGAGATGCACGACGGCAAGATCGTCCGCGACGTCCGCGCCCCCGCACCGCCGCCCGTATCGGCTGTAGACATAGGCAGTCGGTGATCCGCGCCCTGTCCTTCAAGATGGCGTACCGCCACGTGCGTGCCGGTTTTGGCCGCATGGCGTTGAGCGTGGTGGCGGTGGCGCTGGGCGTGGCTTTGGTGGTCGCTTTCCAGCTGATGAACGCGGCCGTCTTGCAGTCGTTCCTCGACAGCGTCGACGCCATGGCCGGGCGGGCGCAGCTCAGTGTTAGCGCCGGCGAAGGGCTGACTTTCTCCGAAGAGCTGGTGCGCACAGTGGCCGCCGTGCCCGGGGTCAAGCTGGCGGTGCCGCTGGTACGCAGCGTCGCTTTCCCCGACGACGGCAGCGGCGAGATGCTCACCGTGCAAGGCGTCGACCTCACCAACGAGGCAGCGGTGCGCGTCTACCATGACGCCGATCACGCCAGCGAAGTGATCGACGACATGGTGACCTTTCTCAATGCGCCGGACGCGATCGTGGTGGGAAGAGAGCTTGCCGAACGACGCGGCCTCAAGAAGGGGAGCAAGCTCCCGCTGGTGACGCCGAGCGGTGTGCGCGACTTCACGATCCAAGGTCTATTGGATGCGCAAGGCCTGGCGCGCACCCTGCGCGGTCGTCTGGTGGTGATGGACCTCTACGCCGCCGAGCGCGCTTTCACCGCCGATGCGCAGATCAATCAGATCGATGTGGTGCTAGCCGACGGGCACGATGTCGAGACGGCGAAGGTGGAGATCGCCAAGCTGTTGCCGCCGGCGCTGAAGGTCGAGGAGCCGGCGCTACGCCGTGAGCTGGTGGGCAAAACAGTGGCCGGGTTCCAGATGCTGCTCAGTGCTTTCAGCTTGCTGGCAATCCTTGCCGGGGTGGTGATCTGTTACAGCCGTTTGAGCGCGGTGTTCGAGGCGCGCACCTGGGAGGCGGGACTGCTGCGCGCCGTGGGCATGTCACGGGCGCGCGTATTCTTCGAGCTGCTCAAAGAGAGCCTGCTGCTGGGCGCCATGGGCACGTTCATCGGAGCCGGTGTCGGGAGTTTGATCGCGCGCTACGCACTGCCGCTGGTGGCCGACGCGACGGCCATCGCCCTCAAGCTGCCGGCGGTGTCGGCCGAAACCACGCCGACGCGCAGTGCGATCGTGCTGGGCATCGTGGTCGGGTTGTTGGCGGCACTCGGAGCAGCGCTGGCGCCAGCGCTGCGCCTGGCGCGCTCCGAGCCCGTGGATGCACTGTCACTGCGCGGGCGTGAGACACTGCACCGCGCCTCGGGCTACGCTTGGCTATTGCGCCTCGCCCCTCTACCGCTGACTGCGGCAATGATCGTCTGGCAGCAACATTGGCGCACGCCGGTCATCGGCCATTTCACAACGCTGTTGATGATGGTGGCTACGTGCACCATGGCCACGCCGCTGCTCAGGACTGCAGCGCGATCGGTGACCTGGCTCGTTCAAGTCATCTTCGGTGCGCCGAGTGCGACCGGGATACGGCGGCTAGCGGCGCAACCGCGGCGCGCCGGTCTCAGCGTAGCCGCACTCGGCGTCGGGCTCGGGACGGTATTCCTCTTCGGGCTACTCGGCTGGAGCTTCGAACGGACGTTGGCGGCGCGTCTCACCGGGCAATTGCGCTCTGACCTCGTCATCACGTCCGCCTTGAATGGCGAGGGAGGACGAGCTGCGTCGTTGGACGATCGACTGCTAGCCGAGTTGCGGGGACTCCCGGGAGTCAATGCAGTCGCGGCGCTCCAGCAACGACTGGTTCGAAGCAGTTACGGAATGGTGACGGCCACCGCTTACGACTCCCGTTTGTTTCGCGATCAGCGGTTGTTTCAGTGGCGTCTGGGGCAAGAGTCCCTCCCCGATGCGCTGGCGCGCGTCGCCAGTGGTGATGCACTGATGGTGTCGAGTTCGTTTGCCTACGAGCATGGGGTCGGGCCGGGCAACACGATTGAGCTCACGGCGCCCAACGGCAATCTTGCGCTTCCAGTCGTCGCCATCGCCGTGGATGTACCGATCAATTCACTGGTCATCAGTCGCGAGCGCTATCGCGCCTTGTGGAACGACACGATGGTGTGGGAAATTCACATCGCCGCCGATTCCCAAAACAGCGTCGAACAAGTCGAGAATACGATCAGCCACCAACTTGGAGCCCGACTCCGTCTAAGGATTCAATCCACGGGTGACCTGATCGACTACTATGCGAGCCTGGCGCACCAAGCCTTCGGCATTCTCTACCTCAGCGAAGCTTTGATCTTCCTTCTCGTGCTTGTGGCGATCGGCGACGCGCTGGCCAGCAGCGTCGTGGAAGGGACGCGCCAGTTCGGTGTCATGCGGGCGGTCGGACTCACGCGCGCCGGGCTTTTTGGAATCATCCTGAGCGAGGGCGCAGTGATCGGCCTCCTCGGCCTGATCCTCGCCGCCGCCGCCGGGCTAGCCCTCGGCATCTTCTGGGTCGAAATCCAATTCCCGGCCATTCTCGGCTGGAAGCTCGACCTGCACTTCCCCACCAGCTTCGCGCTCGGCGCGGCGGCGCTGACGCTGCTGCTGTGTCTGGTCGGTTCGCTGCTGCCGGCGCTGCGTGCGGCACGGCTGTCGGTGCCCGACGCCTTGCGCGATGAGTGAAGGCAGCGGGCAGTGGGCAGACCGGCCGATTTCTGGATTCTGCGATCTGTCTTCTGCATTCATGGGCCGAGCCACTGCCTACGGCTCACTGACCACTGACCACTGCATCATAGGTACATCGCATCTATGCCGCGCATCGCTGCGATGACTCGAACCGTCGAATAGATTCCGAACTAGTCTCTACGCATCTATACGTTAGGCCTATACATTGTACTGATTGACACAACTTCCATAGTATCTCAAGAGGACCGGCGAGAAGGAGGATGCGTAGTGGACACAAGCGCAGCCGGTCGCGTTCGGGGAATGCAATTGCTCTCCATCGGCACGAGGTGCGACAACATTCCGATCCGAGCCAGCCCATGAATCGAACACAGGAGGAATGGACCATGAGACGTTTCCAGCCAGTAAGTAGCCGTCCTCGAAAAGCGCCGCCCATCGTTTTTCTGGTGCTGTGTCTGTTTGCCGCGCCAGCGCGGGCAAGGGACTGTTTGTACATGGTGGACCTGTTCGATGGGCCGCTGAAGATTGTCGACACGCAGGATCTTTCGATAACTGACATCCCACTGGGGGTCCTTGCGGACGCAATCACCGTCGCGGCGAATCGGGCCTACGTGGCCAACTACGCCAACGGGCCGAGATCGCAGGGGCAAGCCACTGTCGTCAACTTGCTCGACGGTAGCAAGCAAGTGTTCGACGTCGGCAAGGACCCGTTCGACATCAGCCTGATCGGCAGCAAGCTCTACGTCGCGAGCGCTTCCTCTGAGCGCGTCGACGTCATCAACCTCGACACCCTCGAGCAGTCGACCATCAGCGATATTTCGTTTCCCATACGGCTGGCACGGTCACTCGACGGATCGCTGCTTTACGTCGGCTCGCAGCGCGGACGGGTTACGGTCGTGGATACCGCTACCGACACCGTCCTCAAAGCGGTCGAGGTGCCGAACGGGCTCACCGATGTGACGGTCACCAGCAAGTACATCCTGGTGGGAACCTTCCGCGGGGTGAGGGTCTACGACACCGATCTCATGTTCAAGACTACCCTGTTCGAAGACTTCGCCATCGAGGGAGTCGACGCCTACCAGGATCGAGTGTTTGCCAGCACGCAATTCACCCTCGGTGATTTTCTTATCGACGATCTCGTTAGGCCCAATTTCCAAGACGTAACTTTCGAGCCGGATCGCCATATCGATATTGCCTACGGCGAGGTGCGCGTTTCCGCCGACGGCGCAACGGCGTACGTCAGTGCGCCAATCGCGCTTTACGTGCTGAACACACGTACCCTATCTTTTCGGGTGATCCAGACGGAGGGACTGCACAACTACGCGGCGATCGAACTCGCACCCTGTCCGATCCAAAATACGCCCACCGCTTCGCCAACCGTAACGGCGACGCCGAGTCGGACGCCGCAAGACACCGCAACCCTCAGTCCAACTCCGTCGGCAAGCACTACGCCGACGCCTACACCGACCGTTCGCAACACGGGTTCGAGCAGCAGTGGCTGCTCGCTCAACCCGCAACCGACTACGCCGTCGAGTTTCTGGATCTCGCTGGGCTTGCTCGCAGCAGCGCTGCGTTTTGGCCGGCGAAGTCCGCTCGGTCGGCAACCGAGTCAAGGAGGACTCCATGAAGGCAATCCTATCACCCGCCGGCGCGCGGGCTTTGAATATCTTGTGTGTTGTTCTGTCAGCGGCTGGCGCCGTGCTGGCCCAAAATACCAGCACTTCGCCGACGATTGCTGCCGCCGGGCAGATTCTTCTCAAGGTCACCCCGGAGATGCAAGCTTCGATGTCATCGGGCGGCGGAATCCTGTCGATCCCGTCGGGTCCATCGCGAATCGCGGCCCTGAACGCGCAGTACGGGGTCACGGGGGCAACATCGGTCTTTGCGACATCAGGGCCGGGCGGCGCTTCGGCCGGTGGCTGGATGGATGTCGATGCCATCAAGGCGCGCTATCCGAATCGCAGCAGTCGGGTCTTGCCGGCGACTCCAGCGCCGCCCGACGTATCTCGGTGGTACACGCTTACCATGGATTCATCGGTCGATCCGCTGCAGGCGTGCGGGGAGTACGCCAAGGATACTGCCAACGTCGAGCAGTGCGCTCCGAATTTCCTCGCCGCAATGTTGGAGGTGTATAAGCCCGACGATCCTCTCTACAGCTCCGGCGGCTCGTTTGGGCAGCTCTACCTGGACCAATGGGGAACGCGAAAGATGCGCCTGGAGCACTTTTGGAACGGCACACGCGGAGCCGGAATGGTGGTGGCGGTGGTCGACACGGGCATCGACATGAACCATCCCGACCTGGCCGACAACATCTGGTTCAATACAAATGAATCGCTTGGCGGCGGCGATGGTGACGGCAACGGCTATGCCCAGGATTTTCACGGTTGGAATTTCGTCGACGGCAACAACGACCCGACTGACCGCAATGGTCACGGAACTCACGTTTCCGGTATTCTCGGCGCCGCCGGCAACAACGGCATCGGCATGATCGGCGTGGCGCCGGAGGTTGCGATCATGCCGGTGCGAGCTTTGGATGAGAAAGGGAACGGGACCGTCTCCAACTTGGCCCAGGCGATCATCTATGCCGCCGCCAACGGAGCCGACGTGATCAACAACAGCTGGGGCTGCAAGACATCCTGTCCGAAAAATCCGCTGGTGGAAGACGCAGTTCGATTTGCCAAAGCCCTGGGTGCCGAGGTGGTGTTCGCGGCGGGTAATTCCGGCGCGGCCATCGATGTCCCCGCGTCCTTTCGGCGTCTGGCCGCGGGCAGCGGTCCAATGAGCGGCTGTCGGTGCCCGACGCCTTGCGCGAAGAATGAAGGCAGTGGGCAGTTTACTGTGTTCTATTGGCCGGCGGTTTTAGTCGCCGGACACTGAAGCGGCAATCGAACGCACAAAGCCCTTCAACTTCTGAAGGTCAATGAAGAAAGAAAGCTAGCGGTGCCGGATCACCCCCTACAGACAGAAAGCAGACTGTCCCCCTTTGGTAGGGCAAGGGATGTGGCGCAGGGGGGTTAGTTCCGGCGACAGAAACTCACGTGCAAAGCAGCGCTCAGCCGCGACGCCCGAGCCCGCATTTCTCACCAGCTTCCTACTGCGGCCGCCGATACGCCCGCATCTCAAGGCCGTACTCCCTCCGGCCTCCTCGACATAGTGTCAACTATGTCTGCGTCGGCCTCAGTCCGTGCGGCCTTGATCTACGGGCGTCTTCGCGCCCTCGCCACGGAACCCGGTGAGAAAAGCGGGCTAGCCCGCCGATGCCAGCGACGACGACTGCGGCAAGCGTAGCGAGCGAGATCAGCATTCCATTGCGAAACGAATCGGGGACGTAGCGCAAACGGACGGTATGCGCCCCGCGGGCGACGTGCAGGGCTCGGAAGAAGCAATCGGCCTGCAGGATCTCGGTTTCGCTACCGTCGACGTCGGCTCTCCAGCCGGGGAAGAAGGCATCCGTCAGCACGACGAAGCCGGGCTGCGGCGCGTCGACGCGTAGTTGTACTTCCACGGGTTGATAACCGATGATCTCGACGTTCACCGCTGTCGTGACCGGCTGAAGCGGCGACGTTGGATTCAAGCGATCGACGAACAGATCGCGTGCCGGGTCGAAGCCGCTGTCCTGGACGGCAGCGACACAATCCACCGGGGCGATGCGAGCTCGGTCTTCCGGCACGAAGAAACTGCGCGGCAACGCATTCGGGTTCTCGAAGACCGCGTTGCCGGCAGCCGGTACATCCGCCAGGGACCGCAGCGGAGGCGCAAACCAAGTCGCGAGCTGCGGCGCGCTGTCGCGGTCGGCAACGACGAAACGAACGCCGCTGAGATCGAGCCAACGTGCATCGAAGCGACGTTCGGGAGGTGCCACCTCGCCCATGAAAACGGCGGCGAACCACCACGGATTATGTCCGCTGAGCGCGATACGGAAGGTTTGAAATTCGGATTGCGACAGGGGCTCGAGGTCGTTGACCACCGGCACCTCGAAGTAGGTTCCGAGCTTGGCCCAGACGTGTCCGTTGGCCACCGAAACGAGCGACAGCGTTCGTGCCGGCGACGCCGACCGCAGCTTGTCGAACAGCGGCGCATACGGCTCGTACAGCGCAGCGAAGCTGCGGATCGAGAGATGTTCGGCGATCGTCGTTGGAACGAGGGCGGCCGCCGGAGTGCACAGCGCCAGGATCACCGACGGATGCAAGCGACGCATCGACGATGGCTGCCGATCTGAACCAAGCGGCGAGAGCAGGGCAACCGCGCCGATCGGAACGATGTCGAAGGCCAGGGCCAGACCGATGCTGCGCAGCACCTGGTCGCCTTGTGTCAGCAGCAGGCGCAGGCTGACGGCCACGCCCAGGCAGCATAGAACGACAACCCAGCGCCGCCGGCCGGAATCGGTTGCCGGGCGCGATAACGCCTCGGCGCCGGCGGCCGTCAACACGGCCATGCAAACGGGCCAGAGCACGAGGACGCGATTCCAAGCTCGGAACCAAGAGCCGCCCGGAAGGTTGCGGGCCTGTTGGAAAAGCGCCGTGCCGGGGGCGATGGCGAACAGCACGAGCGCCAACGAGGTGCAGGCGAAGAACCAAGCCGGCCCGCGACGGCGCCAGGCGACCGCACCGTACAGCGCCAGGGCCAGCATCACGGTACCCGGGGCGCCGCTGAAGATGCGGTAGGGGTCGGCTGTGCCCAGCGTCTGTTGCCCGACCGTCAACGCCCCGGTGGCACGCACGCTGCGCTCAACCAGCTCGTGCGTTGGCAACCACTGAACCGCCGTCAAACCGACGGCCAGGATTGCTGCCGCGCCCGCCGCCAGCACAGCCCACACGGCACGCCGCCGTGCGTCACGCGCCGTCATCAGGCTGCGCGCGACAACGTAGACGACGAGCAGGAGCGCCGAGTAAGCAATCGTGCCAGGATGTCCGGCCAGGACCTGGAGTGCGCAGACAACGGCCAGCATGAGGGTCGAGCGCAACGACGGACGGACGAGCACGTGCTCCGCGCAAGCCAGCTCCACAGGAACCCAGGCCAGCGTAATGTACTGCGGTTGATCGTACACCTTGAGCAGCAGCAGCCACGACGAACCGAGGGCGCAAGCGCCGACGAACGCCGCGGCGCGCGACAGCTTGAGCTGGCGGCACAACGCAAAGAGGCCGAAGCTGCCGAGCGCCTGATGCAGCATCGCCGTGCACAACCAGGCATGGCTGGGCGCGAGCCACAGGTACAGCACATTCAATGGATACAAGGCGCCAACCTGAAGGGTCGCCAGCAACGGCGTTCCCAGCGCCTGATAGGGATTCCACAGCGGTACTGACCCGCTGCGCCACTGTCGTGCGGCTTCCTGCAACAGCGGCATCCAATAGAACGGCGCATCGAAGTTCATCGCCGGGTCGATGCGCGAGCCCGAGGCGGTCCAGACGCGCCACCACCAGACGGCGACGATCGCGACGACAACGAGGGTCAGTCCGCGGACAGGAAACCGAGAACGTTCGTCTCCACCGACGGGATCGCGCGTGAGTTGCATGAGGCCGTGAAATGTACCACGGTCCCTCGCCCACTTCGAAGTGGGGTGTCCTATGCGGGCTCCGCCCCCTGGGTTGGCCTCGGCGATTTGCGCTGCCCCCAGCTAGACCCAGCGTTTGGTATCGCCGGCGTCGGTCAGCGCTGTGTAGCGAAAACGGTAGCGCTTCGCCGGTCACCCGGGAATGCGCTACACTAACGTACAGGGTTGCATCGTTGATTGGCTGACTTTCCAAGCATCCTGAAAGGGAAATATCGACTAATCCGCAAGATCGATTCGGGCGGCATGGGAGTAGTGTATGAGGCGGTCCACCTGGACCTCGACTGTCCCTGCGCGATCAAGTCTATCCGCATCGAGCTGGAAGAGCACCCTGACTTTACTGCGCGCTTTCGACGCGAAGGTCAGATCCTGGCTCGACTACGCCATCCTAACATCGTTGGGGTAATGGACTGCGATTTCGAGCCTGGCTTCGGTCACTTTCTCGTCATGGAATTCGTCAGGGGTGTGGATCTATCCGCGACCATACGAAGCACGGGCGGGCTGGAATACTCAGAAGTCCTGCGCATCGGCCAAGCGGTAGCGTCGGCTCTTGACTACGCACACAAAGCCGGCGTGGTTCATCGCGATATCAAGGCGAAGAATATTCTACTAGAGAAAGGCACGGGACGCCCCGTTGTTCTGGACTTTGGCGTTGCGAAGCTCATGGCGGGAGAAGAGGGCCTGACCAGGTCAGGGGATTTCCTCGGAACCTATCGTTATTCGGCTCCCGAACAGATCCGCCTCGAGGATCGTGGCAGCATTGATGCACGTGTGGATATCTATGCTTTGGGGATTCTGCTCTACGAAATGTTCTCGGGACGAAAGTTCCTCGCTAACATTCCGGAAAAGGAGATCGCTCAACTCGTTGCGTATCATCCAAATTGGGAACCTCCGATGGCGTTCCGCGCCGGAACGCCACCGTCCTTTGTGTCACTTGTGACGGATTGCGTGCAGCGCCAACGCGAGCGCCGGGTATCGGGTGCCGATGAAGTTTCGCGGCGCCTAGGGTTGTGCCCGTTGGAGATATGCGACGATGTCACTCGCCCCGAGCCGTTGGCGCCTCTTCGACGTCGGTGGCAACCTCCGCGGGTGCTACGAAATGGCGCTTGGTTGCTGCTTCTCGCCGGAATCGGCGGTTTGCTCATGTGGCACGAAGATCAACTCGGTCGGCAGGGATGGTGGCCGGCCAGCTGCGCGCCAAGTCGACCGTCCGCTCGACGGGTAGTGATGACGAACGTCGCATTGGCCGACACGCCAACCTCAACGCCCAGAACTTCGTTGAATCCAGCACCGACCAGCGAGCCAACAGCTACGAAAACACGCTTACGAAGCGCAACACCGGCCGCCATCCCCACCCGTGTCCGCATGGCATCTGAGGCTCTCTTCGAGCTCCGCCCAAAGGGTAGCGGACTGCCGGTGCGTGCACAGCTTCTGACGAGGGATCCGATCCATGTCGGTGATCAGATGCGTTTCGCTGTTGAGTGCGATGTCGACTGCTATGTCGCAGTCATTTCGATCGGAACGACGGCGAAACTCAATCCAATTTTCCCGAACTCCATGCAATCGTCCGAACTGCTCCATCCGGGTGAGTCGTTGATTGTTCCGACCGAAAGTTATGAACTTCAGGTTTCTGGACCACCCGGCATTGAGCGACTGAAGATCATCGCGACGTCGGCGCCGATCAATCTCGCGCCAGCAGGCAAACAACTGGATCTCGCTGATGTTGACAAGATACGTGAGGTGCTTCGAGAAGTACCTTGGGGTGAGTCCATCATCAGCCTCCGGGTCGATCCGTAAGTCGCGCCCGCAGGTGAGGCTGGCTTAGTTAGAACCGTAGCGGGCGGAAGAGAACAAGCTTCCGCAGATCCCATGTTCCTTGGACCGATGGGACTTGGGTGCTGCCCAGCTCACGGGCCCGTGCTTCAACGCGCCCGGCGACGTAGTTGTAGAGCTCCTCGACGCTGATCTGCCCGTCGTGATTGCTGTCAGCAGCCCCGGTGGATCCTTCCAGGAAGTACTGCGTGAACAACCCGTGGCGTGTGACGTCATCCTCGAGTGCGACTTGACTTGGTCCTGCTGCTGCCATCAGTACGGCTCGTTCCTGCCAAGCAAAATCGAGCTTCTGAACCGGCACAACTCGGATGTCTCGCGTCCTGGTCTTCTCGCTCACGAATGCTCGGCCGACTCCACCGCCAAAGCACGTGTCCAACAAGAATATGACCTTTCCCGCCTTGATACGATCAAGCATTTCAGGAATATCCTTGCGCATCGACAGAGCACTACTGTAGAGATCCTTAGAATCCGCGTCGAACGGAACCAGATACTTTGCCCAACCATCCGGCTCTCCACCGGAGAGGTCTGCCTCAACCCCACCATGTCCGGCGAAGTAAAATAGGACAGTTGTGGACTTGTCGGCTTCACGTGCAAGGAAGGTCGTGGCCTTTTTGATCTCGGTCAAGCTCGCTGATTCATCCGTCAAGACTCTGATCTTGTCATCCGGAAGATTCCAGCCCATGGGGCTACGCAGAAGCGCTGCGACAGAGCGGGCGTCACTTGCGGCGTATTGGATGGATGGAATCTTTGGGTCCCGATACCGACTGATCCCAACCATTACGGCCAACGCGTTCTCTGGGCGCCGGCCAACCGCAAGGGGTGGGGTCGACGCAGAATCTAAAGGCGTTGCGTTCGCTACGGGTTCCTGATTGGCAACCACCTCGGGTGTCGGCAGAGAAACGAGATTGATGGTGTTATCTTTGGCTTCCGTTGCGAACTTGATAAGCCCACTACAGCCCGCCATCGTGAGCGCGACAACTACAGGCAGGGCGGGCAGTAGCGACGTCGCACGTGTTGTTTTTCGAAACATCAACGAGGTTTTCGGTGGGTTCAATCTCGCTACCTGCCCCCGTTACGCCCAAAACAATTCTGGGCTGCCCGCACGAGTGTGAGCAGCCCAGAATTCCAAAAATTTACGAACGAAAGCGGGCGGTCTAGTGCACGATTTTTGCGCCGACGCCCTCAACGTACTGGCAATGGTCGCCGTATACTAGAAATACTTTCCCGCCCTCACCAGCCGGATTCGGAATGCCGATTCCCAACGCGCTTTCCACTCCTTCGTAGCCGTACTCGTCGAGTAGGACCTCGGCTCCAACCTTCGACTTTGCGGCTGAATGAGCATCGATGTACGAAGGATTGGCCAGTTGTATTCCAAAGACAACTGGAACACAGCTCTTCCCTTCGGTAACGCTCAACAGGCGCACATCTTTGGGGCTGAGATTGACCTCCGCATGCATCATTGGATTACGGAGGGAAGCCCGCGAGGCACATCCACAACTCATAACGGCAATCAGGCCCGCCAACAAAAGCAACTTCGACATGATACCCCCTCAACCTAGAACTTCACTCCGGTGCCTTCGACGTATGTGCACCGGTCGTGGATCAAGAGCCAATCGTTCTCAACACCCTCATAAAGTCGCTTGTTGAGCAAGAACTGCCCGCCCGAGCTGGCGAGGGCTTGCTGTTCTGCTTTGGCAAACGATGGGTTCGCCAACTGAAAGCCTAGGATGATTGGCACACAATCTTTGCCTTTACCCGCTGATGCAGTTTGATACTCGCTTGGTTTTACTGTCAACTTGATCCCGTCCATTGGAGCATACTGCGTAAACCTATTCGTGCATCCCACGATTGCGACTAGTGGTGCTGCGGCCATAAGGACTTTCACCCAGCGCGTCATCTTGCACTCCCTTCAGTGTATGTACTCAAGCCCCAAAAAGAGAAACTTGTGGGCGCGTACCATGGTTTGGCGCAACGAGTCAAGCTTACTTGATGATGCTCCTGTCTTTGCTCAGTGATTCTGTCCGGGGTTAACTGCTCAGTGATTCTGTCCGCAGCATTTGATGCGTCAGAGAGTCTGGCCCCCTCTGTGGCGGTGTGGTGGGGTCAAAAGGTTGGGAGAGTAGTTCTCCACAGGCTGCGGGGGTATTCGCAGAGCCGTACTCAAGTGCTGCATTCGGACATCTTGAATTCCACTCTCCGGTCAATGGCGTCGCTGGCGTCGTTGGTCCCCGTGCCAATGATGTTCTCCGTGGATCCTCGCCCTATGGCGACCGCTTTCTTGCCGACTCCGGGTGCTTCGGATTGTAGCCTACCGTAGATCAACTCGGCCCGTTTCACGGAAGGGACATAGTTGTGCTCATCCGTTCCCGAACGGCTGGCGTGGCCAACGACTTGTATGCAGCTCTTCGACGCCAGGATGTTCTTGGCGATCTCACGTAGCCAGATCTGATATTCGCCGACGTCCGCCTCCCCGAAGAAATCCGTGGCATTGACGTTGAACAGCAGCTTTACACTTCGGAATCAGGCTTTTCGGAAGCAACACGGCTGTGACATGCCTGAACCTGAATCAGATCATATGCCTCGGCTAACCGGCTTCATCTGGGCAAATTTTCGGTGCGTGATTTCTCACTTGATACCTTGCGCAACCAACTAATGCCCACATCAATTCCCAGAAATGGTTGGCCGGGTTGTTCAACTGGAAACAGGGAAACCACTTCGACAAAGAATGATGTATCTGCGTTCAGGAAGAAACGAGTTCCTACTTGGGCTCCATACAGGCCCGACGTCTTGAGATGGCGATTGGTGAGCTCCGTTTCGGAAACGCCCCTAACGCCGAGATACGGAAGTAGCCGACCGTCGCTGTGAAGATAGTGGTCTGCCCGTCCGATCAAAGTTGTCCCTAGGCTACCATTGGTGTTACCCACAATTCCCAACGCGAGACCAAGTTCGAAACTATCCGCAGGTAGGTAGCCGATCGAACGAACGAGACCGTAACGTACAGGTTCTTTGGTAGGGCTACGGACCGATAAGCTGAACCCTGAAAAAACGCCAACGTCGACGCATTTCGCACAGACTTCAGCTTCGGAATGACCTGTAACAACGCATTCAAGCCCAACGGCTACAATGCTTGCGAGCAGCCTACTATGACGACGCAGCCTCGGCAATCACGGCCTTGACAGACCAGTCACTTGGGTTCTGTTTTATTGCCGAACGGCTGCGCTCGGGCGACAAGTATGTACAGTACAGGCCACCAGCGCTGGTGGCCTGTACTGCAGGATCAAACGAGCCTAGTTGCCCACGTCTTTTGGTAAGGGCTACTATTCCCCAGTTACGATAGTTTTGTAGGTCGCGTAGAGACCCAAAATGCTCGTTGCTTCCGTATCCGCAGTGTGGATTTTGTTGATGCGCCCATTTCGCGCGGCTGCTTCAACTGATGCGTCTCCGGTTGCCACTATGCCAAGCACGCTCGACGCCTCGGCTTCGCCACGCTTAGATCCTGGTCCGTCATTGGTAACTCCGTCGTAGAAATTGGGGTACCGAACATTCGTGTAGATGGACCCGTTCAAAGGGCTTACGGTGGTAGCGCACGCCGAGAGCCCGAGCAGCCCACAACAACCCACACCGATCATCAACATCTTGACCATACGATCCCCCTCCTGAAGAATTTTCACCTCTTCTTTACCGATACAACGACAAAGTCAATGGCTTGGCTCGCATTTCGCCGCCCTTTTGATTGTCAGGGGGGCAGGGATAGCCGAGACGTCAGCGATGTATGCAACCCCCCTAGATGCCGCCCCCCTCTGAGGGCAAAATAGCTATCTCTACGTAGCCGACCCCGTTGCTTTCACTGAGATCAACGCCCCCCGGAATAGTTCAATGCGGGTTATCACACGGCAATGTTCGACGTCAATTTGGTTCGAACCTTAGAAAGTGGGTTGATTCCCGCTGAATCTTCCATGCCAGTGAAACCCGCGGCGATCGATGCCAAATTGTCAGCAAGGCAATGGTTCGCAAAAGGCGAACCCCCAAAAACCGTTCAACTCGCCAATCTCATAGACGGCATAGCTGGACAACGTATGGCCGTCCTGGCCATGCATCCGAGATACCATTTTCTCTGCCCCCTCTGAGCGTGTCGCCCAGAAAATTGCGCTCCGCCTGGTAGTACAAGTTTCTCCCGCAGGTCAAGTTTTTTTCTTCCGCCTCCCGTGTTTTTCCTGTGTCAGATTCTTCGGCGTCGTAATCAGAGCTCTGAATCCAAGGATTGTGGCCGTCGTTTTTGCCTCTTGATTCATCACGCCAGCGCGGTCACTTTGTCGTGTGCACGCGCTTGTTGTGCGCCGAAAGGACAGGAGGCCAGCCATGCGATCGAGTTCCATCTTGAAGCTTGCGCTCGTTGTGCTTGTCATCGTCCAGGGCCGGGTGGCCTTTGCCGACGGGTTGCAGGACGACGTCGATCAAGCCGTCAGCATATTGCAGCGCTTTCAGGAGATGCCCGAGAAGGCGATTCCGCCGGCGATCCTCAAAGACGCAAAAGGCTTGGCTATCCTCACGGTCGCCAAGGCCGGCTTCATCGTCAGCGCGCGCGGCGGCAAGGGTTTGGTGATCGCGCGCACCAAGAACGGTTGGAGTGGTCCCTCGGCGATCGGTACCGGCGGTGCCGGGTTTGGATTTCAAATCGGGGCGGAGGTCAGCGAATTCGTCATCGTCCTGAATACACCGGCAGCCGTGAAGGCTTTCTCGAAAGGTGGCAATGTATCTTTGGGCGGCGACCTGAGCGTGGCGGCCGGGCCGGTCGGGCGCAACGTTGGAGCCGATGTAACCCTGCAGGCCGCCGTGTACAGCTATAGCCGCACGCAGGGTCTGTTCGCCGGCGTCTCCCTCGAGGGCACCGTCATCGCCGAGCGCACAAGTGCGAACACCGAGTACTACGGTCAGAAGGTGAAACCAGCGGACATCTTCAATGGTAAGGTCGCCGCACCGCGTGGGGCGAAGAAGCTCCTCGACGTGCTGGCGCGATACTAAGGCAGCGTGACAGCAGGCTAGTCGAGAGTCGACAGTTCCGGGAAGGCTAGTCGATCATGAACCGCTGAAGTGAACCTTTTGTCCGCCTTCCATCATCGTCGGCGTGATGACGTACGTCCCTCCGGTCGAAGGGGTCCAGATTGAATCGGCAACTTCTTCGTTGCCGCCGGTCAGCGCCCACGCGAAGGCTCCAGTGAGACCGCCTAACCCTGCATAAACCAGCTTCGCCGGCACGTACACGACGTTCGTTAGTACCGTGCCTGTCCACACGACGACCGAATGCGATTTGCCTGAATCGCTCTTGCTCGATCGCGCCTGCATTTCTGCGGAAGAGAGCAGTAGCAGCACCGTCGAAATCGCGATTGTCTTCAGCTTGCCCGGCATCCTTCACCTCCGTCTATTCCTATGAGTGTTCCAACGGGCCTCTTGGGTATACGATTGATTGCTTGGCCCCAAGCGTTGAGCCAAACGCCCACAGGCCACCGTTCATCAAGGGCTATCACTACCGCTTGCAGTCGCCAAGATACGTTCCATGTCGCGTCGTTTGAACCTCTCGATCTTCTCGTGCTGCAAGCTCTCTGGGCATTTTCACGTGCCTAGACGACGCCGGGAACTTAGTGGTATGGGTCGCCCGTTCGCACCGAAAGTAAAGAAGGGGCGCCAATGCGACTAGCGGTTTACTGCGGTTCTGTCTTGGGGCTGATCGGGCTCGCTGCGGCGTGCAGCCCTACTCGGACAATCAATGAAGGGGTTGCCGATCGCGGCCCAATCGTGGCTGCGGCGCCGCTCCCAGAGGCGGACCGAATGAAGATCGCCATTGGACGCTTCACGAACGAATCGACTTACGGAGCCGGCCTGTTCACGGATCAGTCGGGAGATCGGCTCGGCAAGCAGGCGAGCGACCTACTCACCAATCACCTTGTTGAAACGCAACGCTTCATCGTTGTGGAGAGGCCAGATCTTGGCCGACTGCAAGCAGAAGCGAAGCTGATGGGTCTTTCGGAAGAAGAATTTAGGAAGAACCTACAAGGTGTTGACGCGCTCATCTTGGGTTCGGTTGCCGAGTTGGGACGCGAAACCACCGGCAGCTCGTGGTTCGTTGGGCGGTCAAAGCAACAACGGGCACGTGCACGCGTCGTTCTGCGACTCGCCGAGCCGCGGACTGGAGAGATCTTCTACACCCAAGAAGGAAGCGGCGAAGCTACCATCGAAGCGTCGAGCACGCTTGGTTTCGGGGGCAGCGCCGGATGGGATTCCACTCTCGACGGCAAGGCCATCGACGCCGCAATCGTCAATATGATGAACAACGTCGTCCGCACGCTCGCTGCCCGACGTGCAGCCAAAGGCGGATCTCAGTGAGGGCCCCAAGCTCGGCGAATTACAGCCGTGTCCTCCTAAGTGCGTGGCTGCCGATGGCGGTCGCCTGCAGCGTTGTCGCTTACGGTTGTGCGCAGGCTCCGCTCTATGACTGGGGGCGTTACGAAGACAGCTTGCAAGCCAGCTACGTAACGCACGATGAAGCGCACGCGCAATCCGATCTCGAGACAACGATCAACGTCGCCAAGGGCCGCCGCATCCCTCCGGGCGTCTGTGCCGAGTATGGTTTTATGCTCTACAAGCATGGGCAGCGCGAACGTGCCATCGAGTATTTCGAACAGGAAGCCCAGCTGTTTCCCGAATCCAAGCCGCTCATGGACAAACTGGTCGCCAAGGTTCGTGCGCAGACCAGTTCCGACCCACAGGCTGCGGCAGGGGGAGGTGCGGTACGATGAAGCCACGAGGCGTCGCCATTTGTTTTGCCGTGCTTCTATTGACGGGGTGTGCCGCGAAGAAGGACTACAGCGCATATTTTGCGCACGAGCCGCGTTCGATCCTTGTCGTACCAGCCTTGAATGAGACAACCACTGTCGAGGCGCAGACCCAATACATGTCGACCGTATCGCGCCCGCTAGCCGAACGGGGCTTCTACGTGTTTCCGGTTTTTCTTACCGAGTTGCTCTTGCGCGACCTGGGTCTTCCCGAGGCCGGGTTGGTACAGCAGCTTCCCCCTGAGCGATTCCACGAGCTCTTCGGTGCCGACGCCGTTCTCTTCGTCACCATCAAAGAATGGGGCACCAAATATGTCGTACTACAGTCGTCGACAGTGGTGACAGTGTCGTTCGTGTTGAAGGATACACGAACAGGCACGGTGCTCTGGGAAAGCACACAATCGGCCGTTCGAAGCTCCGGTGACGGAGGCGGCAGCTTGATCGGAATGTTGGTTGCAGCGGCAGTCACCTACGCCGTCAACCAGATGGTCGATATCGACTACCGGCCACTCGCGCAACAAGCCAACGCACAGGCTTTCGTTATGCAAGGCACTGGCCTTCCGTCCGGACCGTACCATCCTAACTTCGGCAAGGACAAAGGGGCATACTCGCCCTGATCGTGGCGATCTACTGCCGGGTAGCGGACTGGCAACGGCCTGCGAAGCCCGGTAAACATCGGCCCGATGGGGTTCGAAGGAAGTGCAGTCGCGCGCGGCAGCGACCTCGACCGTGACCGTCTGATCGCCGAGGCGGTGGCGCGGGCACGACGCAGTCCTTTCTACAGCCGCCATCTGGCCGGTGCGTATGTCAACGGACGCGCCGATCTGGCGGGTCTGCCCCTGACCTTCAAAGAGCACCTGCGCGACAATGGTCCGTACGGCATGCTGATCGTGCCGCCGCATCAGGTCGGGCATTATCGCGAGACTACTGCCACGGTGGGTGAGCCAATCTCCACCTGGTGCGGTCTGGGCGACGTGCAACGCATGGGCACCATCGTGCATCGTATGGTTCCCGAGTTGTCGCAGCCGACGATGCTGGTGAACCGTTTCCCGCCGTCCGCTCCGTTCTCATTTGCTCTTGAGGAAGCGCTGCGTCAGGCGCGGGCCTGCCACATCGCCGCCGGCGATGGTCCGTTTTCCCGCGTCCTCGACTTCATCAAGCGGCTCAAGGTCACCGCCCTGAGCGGCCTGCCGCTCGAACCGATCTTGTTGCGCGAGCTGGCACGAGTCGAAGGTTACGACATGCGCCGCGATCTCGGTTCGCTCAAGGTGATCTTCTGCGGCGGAGCGATTTTGCCGCCGGCTTTGAAGCGCGTGATCGAAAAGGATTGGGACGCGCGCGTCGTCGAGATCTACGGCTCCGATGAAACGTTACTCATGGGCGTCGGCTGCACGGCCGGACGCATGCACCTGTGTCACGACCTGCTCGAGCTTGAAACCGTCGATCCGCAAACTCATGAGCCGGTCGATCCGGGCGAGCCCGGTGTACTGACGGTGACCAGCCTGGTGCACGAGGTGATGCCGCTGGTGCGCTACTTCACCGGCGACCTCGTGCGCCTGTCGAGTCAGCCGTGCGCCTGCGGCGAACCGGGGGCGACGGCGGAATGGCTGGGGCGGTACGGCGAAGCCCTGGAGTATGGCGGCGTGCGCATCACGCCACATGAGCTACTGGATGCAGCGTACGATTTCGCCGACCATCTCGAGACACGCGTCTTTTTCATCGTCGTGCTCAAGAAGGGCCTGCGCCTGCTTGTCGAAGTCGATAACCCCGAGCGTTGCCGCGGCAGCGCTCCCGAACGCAATCTGGTCAACCGGCTGAAGATTCCGGTGCAAGTCGAGTACCTGCGGGAGAACGATGTGCTCGATCGCAGCGCCATGTTTCGCGGGACGAAGATCTACCAGCCGGTGCAAATCGCCGACTGGCGTAACGACGACCGCCAACCGCTGACGATCATGGAAGCGCTGCGCGAATGGCCGAAGCACGATAGGCGCGCGGTTTTCCAGCGGCTCAAACGCCAGGTCGGCAGCCGCCTCCGACGGCGGCGGTTCCTGAAAGAAGACGAACGGTAGGTAGGGGGCGGGGCGTCATCGGCCCGAGCTCGGTGCTTACTTTACGGTAGCGCCGGCGGCAACCGGCCGTTCCGGAGTGACGAAGGCCAAGCGCCCTTCTGCGTCGGAAGCGGCCAGCAGCATGCCTTGGCTCTCGACGCCGCGCAGCATGGCCGGTTGCAGGTTGGCGACGACGACGATCTGCTTGCCGACCAACGTTTCTGGCTCGTAGTGGGCGCGGATGCCGGCGACCAGCTGGCGCTGCTCGCTGCCGAGGTCGATCTTCAATACCAGCAAGCGATCTGCGTTCGGATGCGGCTCGGCGGCAAGAATCGTCGCAACCCGCAGCTCGACGTTGCGGAAGTCATCGATGGTCAGCATGGCGCCGATCTTTAGGGAGCGGCCGGCGGCAAGTCAACGCGTGCGGAGGATGGAAGATGTGAAGCGGCGTCTTGCGCCGAACTACTGCACGTGTCGCACCGTCGTTGTCGATACGCCCATGTTCTTCACACAGGTTGTGAACTCGGTTTCTTCCTGTGTCGGGTAGTAGAAACCGAACCAGTTGCAGTGCTCGTTGGTATCGGTGAACGGCCCGAATTTGAAGTCGGAGCCGGTGTTGTTCACCCAGTAGCACTCCCACTGCAGCCCCTGTCCGGGGGTGAACTGCGGCGACTCGGCAGGATCGTAAATCAAGAACGGCGGATCGTCGTAGCCTTCGTACTGGTAGATGACTTCGCCGGGCGTGCCATTGTCCCAACGATAGGTTGTGAAACGCCGGCCGCGGAAGTGGTAGTGTCCGGTTTGAGCCATCAGCGTCATGGCATTGGGGAAGACGCATTCCGCTGCTTCCGTCGTTTCCGAATGCGCCGGTACGAATACGTCCTTGTCCTGGCCGAAAATAGTGCCCGCATGAGCAGTGACCTGGCTGGCGTCGATGGCGTGCAAGTTCATCACAACTTGCCCTTCGCCGCGTGTTTCCAAGGCGCCGACGTTGACGAAATGGGTCTGCATCAAGAGCTGCTCGCCGGCCTTGAGATGATAGGCGATCCCGGGAGGCAGTTGCCAATCGGTGCTGCGCTGCTGCGTTGCGGCGACGAGCTGCCAATCGTCGAAGTTGACCGCCATATTGCAGTCTTCGGAGTGGTCCGGAAGGTCGACGCTGGCCTTCGACGGGCGATAGAGATGAATGTGATGGCTGCCGCCGCTGACCGCGGTTTCGAAGCGCGCGATCTCCAAGTCGACGTCCGAAGGCAGCTTGAAGAAGTGGCAGCTGGTATTTTCTTTGCCGTCGGGAATTGGCGGTGTGATGACGTGGAGCTGAACCCCTTTGGCCGGTAGTGGCAACGTCACATTGCCGCTGCCATCGCCGTCAGTGTTGAGCGGTTGTCCGTCGTCGCCGGGGACGAGGCCGTCGTGCGGTGCACCGGCGCTGATCCAAGCGCGAATCACGGCGATTGCGTGCACCGGAAGGAGCGCCGCGCCGTAGGGCATCGGGAATCCCTCGCCGGGCTGCAGCGAATTCGAGATTTTCAGGTACAGCAAGCTGTTCAATGGGTCACCGGGCATGACCCGCATATAACCGTGACTGGCAGCGAGCGGATTCGACGGCACGTGGCTGACGAGGCTGTCCCACGACATCCCCTGCTCGAGCACCATATCGCCGGCTTTGCCGACGTGGCTGTGACAGGAGTCGGAAGAGCAGCTTACATTGAAGACCTGAGTTTGAATGCGTGAGAACGTAGAAGCAGGCGTCGTCGTGCCGCTATCGGACGTTGAAACACTTCCCCCGCACCCTGAAAGCAGCGGCACCAGGACGCAACTCAATGACAAAACGCCTCGGCTGACGGCTCGAACGTACCCCATCTGCGCAAACTCTATGGGCCGGTATGCAACTCGTCAAGCGGGTATTCCCCGCATCAACGCAGCTCGCACGAACGTCGATACGACTGCGCCAACCTTCCTTTGGGCGCCATGCGACGGCTGTGATAGCGTTGCCGGATCATGGCCAGTTTGGCGCAAGCAGTGCCGGCGGAGGTTGTTGCGGTGTTGGAGGAGCGAGGGACGTACCGGCGTATCTGGGAGATCGCCTGGCCGGTGAGCGTGTCGACTTCAACCCTCACCTTGCTCACGCTGGCGAACCTATTCTGGATCGGTCACCTGGGTACGGCAGCCGTCGCGGCGGTTTCGTTGGCCGGCAATATCCTGTTCATCGTCTTTGGCATTTCCGACATCGTCTACACCGGCGCCGTAGCGATCATCGCTCGCCGTGTCGGTGAGAAGAACTCTCACGCGGCCATGGCCGGGGCGGTCCACGCCCTTTGCCTGGCGGCTCTGCTCGGAGTCTCGATCGGAATCGTCGGCTACCTGATCGTGCCGGCGATCGTCGGCTTCTTCGACGCCGCTGCGGAGGTGAGCGACACGGCGATTGTCTACCTGCGTATCATGTTCGCCTGCCAGTTCTTCCTCTACGTCGGCACTGCGCTGCGGGCTGCTTATCAATCGGTTGGCAACACGCGCACACCGATGTTCGTAAACCTGGTTGTCGTGTTGCTGAACGCGGTGATTGATCCATACTTCATCTTTCCGGCCGGCCACGTTGCGTTCGGCACGTTTCCGTTGGGCTGGCTCGGTTGGGGTGTTGCCGGCGGTGCGGTAGCGGCGTGCGTGTCGTCGGCAGCCGGAATGATCCTGATGCTGGCGGTTTCGGCGGCGACGCGACAACCCTTCGACTGGAAGGCAGCGCGGCGCATTCGTCTGGCGCCGCGAGAGTTCCTGCGCATGTTGCGCGTCGGGACGCCGGCGAGTCTGACGTTGATCGCACGACCGCTCTCGACGTTCCTCTTGCTGAAGGTCATCGCGTCGTTCGGCACGGCTGCCATCGCCGCCTTCGGAATCGCGCTGCGCTCGTTCTCCTTCAATTGGATCTTTTACTCCGGGATCAACGCCGCCGTGGCAACGCTGGTTGGCCAGAACCTCGGGGCACGCAACCTGCGCCAAGCCGAGAACGTGGTGCGACGCGGTTTCCTGATGACTTCCGTGTTGGGTACGGTCTTTTGCTTCGTCTACTTCCTTTGGTCGCAGCAATTGATTCTACTCTTCGACTCGGAACCGGCTGTGGTTGCCGCCGGCGAGCCGTTCGTCAAGTTGATGGCCTTGGGCTTCCTGTTCAATGCGCCGATGCTGCCGCTGGTGAGCGCCATGAACGGTGCCGGCGAGACGCGCGTGCCGATGATCGCCGCCTTCCTCGCCAACTGGCCGTTGAAACTGCCGCTTGCGTACGCCCTTGCTCTGCCGTTGGGTTACGGTATCAACGGCGTGTGGACGGGTATGCTGGTGTCGATCGTCATCGAGTCCCTCATGGTGTTTGCCTGGTATCGGCGCGGAACCTGGAAGCTGAAGCAAGTCTAAGAAACGTCAAGCGCGAGATTCAAGGTGCTTTGAGAGGCCGATGAAACGCCCAACGCCCGTCGCCCAACACCCGACGTCTTTTCTCCCTCATGCCTGACCTCGGCCGCACGTTGATCCTCCTGGGCCTGCTGCTCGTCGTCGCCGGCTTGCTCGTGATCTTCGCCGACAAGATTCCCTGGATCGGCCGCCTGCCGGGCGACATCTACTACAAGAGCGACCGGGTGACGTTCTACTTCCCGATCGTCACGTCGCTGGTAGTCAGCGTTGTGTTGAGCCTGCTCTTCTATCTGTTCCGCCGCTGAGAAAGGGCGTCGCCGTTACCGAGGAGTGACCTTGACGGAGCTCGCGGCGATTCTGCGTTGGGCCCGCGGCCTCAAGGCGCCTGTCGCACCAGGCGTCCGAGCTCGCGCGCGACCACCAGGAGCGCGGCAAGACTGGCATGACGAGCACCTTTGATGTCGTTGACGACGCGCCCAAGGGCGGTGAGCTGGTCGTGGTGTTTTTCGGCGTAGCGAGCCAGATAGTGCGCTGTCTCTCCGCCCTCCTGGCGTTCGGCGAGGATGTCGTAGGTGAGTTGCCGGCGAGCTTGGACGAAGGCATGGTTGAGCTCTTCGACGGCGCGGCGTTCCCAGCGGTCTTCCGCCGGCAGCTCACGCAGCCCAGCGGCGGCCCAATCGAGGTCGACCAGCTCGCCGATGCGGTAGTAGACCTGCGCCACCAGGGGTCGCGCCATATTCAAGCCGGCTGCGATCTCGGCGATCTCGAACAGCTCGGCCAGACGCTGTAGACTGACGATCCTTTGAGCCAGCGGGCGCGGTACGCCGTCAGCGGCAAAGGCTTCGATCAAGCTTTCGTGCGCGGTTTTCGACGGTGTGGCCAGGACGTCGGGCAGAAGCGCCAGCAGCTCACGCGTCGGCGTCGCCAGTGCCTCGACCAGGTCGCCCGCCGGAGCGTCGGCTGGCTGCGTTTCGACGAGCCATTTGGTCGCACGTTCGAGTGCCATCTCGAGGGCCAGGCAGCAACGCGCCTCGGCATGGATCGGCAGCAGCGGATCGCCGTCAACGGCTTCCTTCCACAACGGCGCGGCGTCGCACGCGATGCTGACGATGTTCCAGGCGCGTACGACGGCGGCGGGCGTGGCGCCGGTGTCGCGTGTCAGCCGCAAGACGAACGTCATGCCCATCGTGTCCACCAGCGCGTTCGCACTTTCGACGGCGATAATCTCGCGACGCAAGCGGTGGCTGCGAATGCCGCCGCCGAAACGCGAGTTCACCACCTCGGGGAAATAGGTGCGCAAGTAGCGCTCGAAGAACAGGTCGTCGGGCAGGTTCGATGCCAGCAGGCTCTGTTGCAGCGACAGCTTGGTATGGGCGAGGAGGACCGCCAGCTCGGGGCGTGTCAATCCGAGAAAGGCGGCGCGCCGGTTGCGCAACGCTTCGCGTTCGGGCAGCGCCTCGCCGCGGCGATCGAGAAAACCGTCGGCCTCGAGATGGGCCAGTTGTTCGCGAAACTCGTTAAGGCGCGTCTGGCTGCGCAGCTGGTCGGTGCTCAGGATACGCGCCTGGCGACGGTTGTGGGCGAGCACCCGCTGGCTGACCTCCTCCTCCAGCTCGGCCAGGAGCAGGTTGCGTTCGCTGTTCGGGAGCTGGCCGCTTTCGACCGCCGGCGTCAGGGCGATCTTGAGATTGACCTCGTGGTCCGACATATCCACGCCGGCCGAGTTGTCGATGGCATCGGTATTCAACCGCCCGCCGTGCAGCGCATACTCGACGCGGCCGCGCTGCGTGAATCCGAGATTGCCGCCTTCGGCAACGACTTTGACGTGCAGCTCGGTGCCGTTGATACGGATCGTGTCGTTGGCCGAGTCGCCGACCGCGAGATTCGTTTCGTCGCTTGCCTTGACGTACGTTCCGATGCCGCCGTTCCATAACAGGTCGGCCTCCATCTGCAGGATCGCACGCACCACGGTATCCCCGTTCGGTGCGGGATCATCGATGCGCAGCATACGCTTGGCGATCGGCGACAGCGGAATGACTTTCGCTGTCCGCAAATAGACGCCGCCGCCGTTACTGAGCAGTTGAGCGTTGTAGTCCGACCATTTCGAGCGCGGCAGGCGGAACAGCCGCTCGCGTTCGTTGTAGGAAATCGACGGATCCGGATCGGGATCGATGAAGATGTGCAGGTGGTTGAAGGCCGCCCGCAGGCGGAAGCGGCGCGACAGCAGCAGTCCGTTGCCAAAGACGTCGCCCGACATGTCGCCGATGCCGATGACGGTCAGGTCGTCGCGATCGGCGTCGCGCCCGAGCTCGCGGAAATGGCGTCGTACGCACTCCCAGGCACCGTGTGCCGTGATACCGACCTTCTTATGGTCGTAGCCATTGGAGCCGCCCGAGGCGAAAGCATCGCCCAACCAAAAGTTGCGCTGCGTCGAGATGTCGTTGGCGATATCCGAAAACGTCGCCGTGCCTTTGTCGGCGGCGACGACCAGGTACGGATCCAGATCGTCATGCAGCAGGGTTCCTACCGGCGACTCGACGCGGCCTTGGACGATGTTGTCGGTGAGGTCGAGCAGCGTGCTGACGAAGGTACGATACGCCGCGACCACCTGCGCCGCGGTTGCAGTGGTTCCGGGAAGTCGCTTGACGATGAAGCCGCCTTTGGCGCCCGCCGGCACGATCACCGAGTTCTTGACCATCTGCGTGCGCATGAGGTCGAGGATCTCGGTGCGGAAATCGTCGACGCGATCGCTCAAGCGCAACCCGCCGCGCGCCACTTTGGCGCCGCGCAGGTGCAGGCCTTCCACTTCCGGGGCGTGGACGTAGATCTCGAAGATCGGTTGCGGCTGCGGTAGCTGTGGTAGCTTGCGGCAGTCGAGCTTGATGGCCACCGCTCCGCCCTGTTCGCCGCCCGGGCGATAGTACGTCGTCCGCACGCTTGCGGCGACGGCGCTGAGCAGGCCGCGCAGCATCCGATCCTCGGCGACGCTCTCGACTTCGTCCAGGGTTGCGAGGAATTTCGCTTGCAGATCCGACAGCCGCAGCTTGTCGCGATCGCGTGGCGGTGTCGGGTCGAGCGGATTGAACTTGGCGTCGAAGTAGCTCCACACGGTGGCTGCGGATCTGGGGTGGGCCACCAGCGCTTGGATCATCGCTTCTCGGCTGGGGGCGGTGCCGATCTGTACGCCGTGCAACACGTAGGCGCGCAGCAGGTCGACCTGGCGCCATTCCAGGCCGGCCGTCAAGATGAGCGCGTTGAGGCGATCGTTCTCGATCTGCTGGCGGTACAGCATCAGCAGGGCCGGCCGCAGTCGCGGCCCGGCGCCGTCGACGTCGATGCGCGCGCCGTGGCGATCCTGCACCAAGAAGCTGTGGATGCGAACCGTCCCCATGGCAGGCACGCTGAGGTCGACGAGGTCTTGGGCAAACACCTTCAAGCCGAGGTTCTCGAGCACCGGCAGGAATTCGCTCAGCACCAGCTCTTCGTCGGCAAGGTACAGCTTGATGACGGTGAAGCGCGGATCGCCGCCGGCTGTGGGACTCGGGTTGACCCACTCGATTTGCGGCGAGCGCGTCGCCGCGAGCGCCTCGATGGCGGCGATGTCGCCCAAGGCGACGGTCGTGTCGGTCGACGCTTTGTAGGACGGGGAGAAGGCCGAGACGTAGCGTGTCGTCAGTGCTTCCGCTTGTTCGCGTGTGCGGTCGCCGCGCAGGGTCTCGCGCAGCCGATCGTCCCAGGTGCGCATGAGCGACAGCAGGCCGCTGCGTAGCTCGTCGGTGGGGATCGAGCGCATGCTGTCGCCGCGCGCGGCGAAATAGAAATGCATGCGCACCTGGTCGCTGTCGTCGATCGACAAGCGGTGCTCGAGAACCTTCCCGGCGGCGAGCATCTCGATCAGGCGCGCTTCGATACGATTGTAGATGTCTTCCGAAAAGCGTTCGCGCGGCAGCGCGACGACGACAAAGGCGCCGCGCGCCGACGCGGATTTCCAAGCTACCCGCAGCGCCGACGATCGTTTTGATGGTGGCGTGAAGCTCGGCGATGCCGAGTGCCAGCAACTCGACGCGCGGCATGCTGTTGAAGGCGGCGACGATCTGCTTGTAACTGTGCGACGCCTCGGTCGCGCCCTCGTCTTCCAGAATGGCCGCCAGTTTCAGGCGCAACAGCGGCACGGTCATCGGCTCTTGGGCGTAGGCGCGCGCTGTGAACAGGCCGATAAAGCGGCGTTCGCCGATGACGACGCCGGCGTTGTCGATCTCTTTGATGCCGATGTAGTCCATGGGCGCACGACGATGAATCGTGCTCTCGGCGTTGGTCTTGGACATCATCTGCAGCGGCGGTTCACTCAGATGCCGGCGCACGAGATCGGGAAGCGGCCGCGACGTAACGTAGTTGGACTGCGACTCCTTGCGCAGAAGACCGAGACCGCTGCCGGCGCGAACGACACCGGTACGCTCGGCGCCCTGGCCGCTGAACTGGTATTCACGATAGCCGAGGAAGACGAAATTCTTGTCGCCGAGCCAATCGAGGAACGCCGCGAGCTCGTCGATGTCGGCGTTCCACGGGAAGGGGAACGTGCGCGTGCGCAACTCGTCGGCCAATTGCTCGGCCTTCAAGCGCATTGCTTGGTAGTCGTTGGTTGCCAGTACGACGTCGCCGAGCCGGTCACGGATCTGTTGGGTGAGCGCCTGCGGATCGGCGACGCGCTCGCTCTCGACGTAGAGCAGCGATTCGGTATGACCCAAATCCGGGCTCGACGAGATTGCCAGCAGAGCGCCGCGGCTATCACGTTCGACGCGAAAGATGGGGTGCAGGAGCCGGCGGATCGTGCATCCCGCTTCGCGCAAGCAATCTTCGACGGTTTCGACGATGAACGGTCGATCGCGCATACGTGTTTGCAGGACTAACGGCGGCGGGCTCCAGCCGGCGGCGTCGGCAGTCGGGGCGAGGATGGCGACACGCGGTTCGTCGCGGCCGCCGTCGACGAGGAAGCGGAACATCGTCAGCGCCAGAAAGGCTAGCTCGGCAACCGTGGCGCCCTGCAGCAGGTCGCTACCGGAGCGATCCAGAAGCTGTCGAACCAACCCCTCGGCAAGCGGTCGTTCCCCGGGGGCGACGCGGTTGCGTACCTCGTCGATGGTGTCACGCAACTTTGGAGGGTCGGCGCTGGGCAGCGGAGGTGCGACCGCACGGTCGCGTTCCTCCATCAGCCGCGCGATGGCTTTGGTCAGCTCAGCCACGACTAGGCATCCT
>JACQEN010000038.1 GCA_016200585.1 Deltaproteobacteria bacterium | reverse complement strand
CCGGGCGATTCATCGCCCGGTTGTTGGGTCGTCGTATCTATTCTCAGCATCTGTGCTCACTCGTTCAGATGCGGTGCGACATCGCTGCCGAACTTTTCGATTTGCTCGACCAGCTCATTGCAGCCGCGGCTACGAAAACGCACACCCATGTGGCTGACGCCCAGTTGCTTGCGCTGGCGCAGCCGTGCGGCGATTTCATCCCCTCCACCGGAGAGTGCGTTGGGACCGAGATCGAAGCTTGCCTTACCGACGTACAGCCACGGACTGTTCATGCCGATTTCGATCGGCGCGTCGCCACGGACCTTGCGGCGCTGCTCGCGGATGTAAGTGATGGCGGCTTCCATACCCATCTCGGGCACGCCTTGCGGTAGCCAACCGTCACCGCGCTCCGCCGCACGGCGCAGGGCTCCTTTGGTCGAGCCGCCGACCCAGATGGGAGGGCGCGGTTGCTGCAGCGGACGCGGCCGCTGGCCGAGCTCGCTGAACTTCCATTGTGTGCCGTTGTGGGTAGCGTATTCGGCGCTGAACGCGGCGTCGATGGCGTCGATGGCTTCGTCGAGCAACTTGCCGCGCCGCGAGAAGTCGACGCCGAGGGCTTCGAACTCGCCTTGCAAATGCCCGGCACCGACGCCGAGGATGATTCGTCCATTCGAGAGCGTGTCGAGCGTGGCGAACGCTTTTGCCGTCATCAGCGGGTGACGGTAGACCGGGACGTAAACGTACGACAGCAATCGCACGACTTGTGTCGCCGCGGCCAGGAAGCCGAGCGTGGCAATCGTGTCGTACCAGACCGTCGACATCGCTGCCGCTGCCGCGCGCGGCACGGCGACATGATCGCAAACCGCGATGTAGAAGAAGCCGCTGCGGTCGCAGGCTTGTGCGACGCGCCGGATCTCGTCGCTGCCGGCACCGGCCTCCCACGGCGCTGCGAACACCGTGCTTTGCGCCGTGATCGGCATCTGCATGCCGTAGACAAGTTTGCCCGGCGGGCAGATTTGGATGCTGGTGTCCATCACGTGAGTCGAGAGTCGAGGGTCGAAAAGTCGAAAGTTGATCTACAGACGCCCTACGCCCGTCGCCCGTCGCCCGTCGGCTTCTTCACCGCCGCCAGCCTGTGCCGCGTCGTGCTGTGCACCGGATCTTTGTCGAAGCGCGGGATGACGTGCTTGCCGAACAACGAAGCAGACGACCTGGCGATGTCCTGCGGCTGCGTCGAAGCCAGGATGCCGAAGATGATCTGATCGCAGCCGACGTCGGCGTATTGCTGCACGGCTTTGGCACACTCGTCGGGATCGCCGACGATGCGTTGGCCGGAGGCGATGCGCTCTTCGAGCTGCTCGGGGGTCGGTTCGGGAATCAGCTTCGGCCACTCCGGAACGCCGGCCGGACGCGGGAAGGTGTCGAGGTAACGGAAGACCAAGCTGGTGTGGTAGCCGCTGCCCATGTTGAGCGCGACCTGGCGCGCCTTCTTGCGATCTTCCATGCAGATCAGGGCGGTGACACAGGCGACGTTGTCGTTGACGTAGTCGCCGACCGGCTCGGCGTGCTTGATGTTGTCCTTGTACACCTTGATCAACGGTTCGAAGTCCTTCGGCGTGCCCATACTGAAGCACAGTGCGCCCAGACCGAGACGTCCCGCTTTCTCGAAGGTCGACGGACTGCCACACGCAACCCAGATCGGCGGGTGCGGCTTGCTGTACGGCTTGGGCAGCACGTTGCGCTCGGGCATCGAGAAATACTTGCCGCTGTAGCTGTACTTCGCTTCCCTCCACATGCGCAGAATTTGCGGCAGCGACTCGTCGAACATGGCGCGTGTCGTGTCGCCGTCGGGAATGCCGAAACCCTTGAACTCGGTGCTCGATGAGCCTCGGCCGGTGCCGAACTCGAAGCGACCTTCGCTCAAGTGGTCGAGCATGGCGACACGCTCGGCAATGCGTGCCGGGTGATTGACCGGCGGCGTGATGTTGTAGATCGCCGAACCGACATGGATCTGCTTGGTGCGGGCGGCGACGTAGGGAAGGAAAATCTCCGACGCCGAGATGTGAGAGTACTCTTCAAGGAAGTGGTGCTCTACGGACCAGGCGTATTTGAAGCCGACGCTGTCACAATGCACGGCGAGATCGAGCTCACGCATCAAACGCGAGTGCTCGGCGTTTTCCGGATCGGCTTCGGTTTCGTGCCGCGGTACGTGGGCTTGCAAGAAAAGTCCGAACTCCATGGAGGATTCCTTTCAGAGAAGAATTGTCGATTGGCGATTGGGTGATTGTAGATTTGGTTTTCGTGCCCAATCTACAATCAAAAGTCGACAATCGCCAATTCCGAGCGCTGGTCAGATTGCCTGCGCACGCGACGGACCGCGCTTGGCGATGCGCGTCCGCTTCGCCGGTGCCCGGCGATCGTCGCCCGTTGCGGCGTGCAGCAGCTCACGGAAAGACGCATCGAGGTCCGCTACCAGGTCGTGCAGGTCGTGCACCAGGTCCCAATCGGCATTGAGCCCGAAGAAGAGCCGGTTGTCGTAGCTGAAAATGGCGACGCCGAGCCCCTGGTAATCGAAGAGCGGCACCGACGGATAGCCTTCGAGCAGGCGAGAACCGAGCAGATAGAGCGGGAACTGCGGCCCTGGGACATTCGTCACGATGAGATTGTACGGTGCCACCCGTGCCGCCAAGCGAACGCCGAGGGTCAACACCGGATCCATGATCTCAGCAATCTGCGTCAGCGCTTCGATGCCTTGCGCCTGCTTCGATTGCTTGAGCTGCGTGGTTGCTTCGCTGATGCGACGGAAGCGTTCGCGGACGTTCGGTTCGTTGACCGGCAAGGACAGCATCCAGGCGGAGACATGGTTGCCCGGTGCGCCGAGCTCATTGGCGCGGCGGACGTTTACCGGCACCACGGCACGGTAGTCCAAGGAATCGACCGCCGTCATGCGTCGCGTCAGAAAACGGCGGATGGCTCCGGTGACGGTCGTGAGGATGACGTCGTTGACCGTTCCGCCGAAGCGGTTCTTTACGGCCTTCACTTGCGCCAGATCGAAGGCATGCCAGTCGAAGCGACGGTACGGTCCGATCGGCCGATTGAGCGGCGTGTCGGCCGGCCGGCGCAGTCCGGCGTTGATGAACTCCCAGGTGCTGCTGAGCTCGTCGACCAGCGCGGCGGCGGCGCGTCGCGGGTCGCGCAGGAAGTTTTGCATTTGATCCCAGACGGCGCGCGGCATGTTGGCGCGGCGCGTCAGCTCATCACGCACGAGCTCCAATCCGCTTGGTGCCGGTCGCGGCCTCCAGGTCGGTGCTTCTTCGAAGTGGTCGCTGGAGTCGGGACGCAGGAGGACGGACATCAAGTCGACACCCGAGACGCCGTCGACGACGCTGTGGTGCGTCTTGAGCAACATAGCGAAGCGGTCGCCTTCGAGACCTTCGATGACCCAGACTTCCCAAAGCGGCCGGCGACGGTCGAGCGGTGCCGACATGATGCGTGCCGCCAGCCGCTTGAGTTGCCGCTCATCGCCGGGGCGGGGCACGCTCGTGTGGCGCACGTGGTAGTGCAGGTTGAGCCGATCGTCGTCGACCCAGACCGGGTAGTCCTCGATCGGGATATACGCCAATCGTTGGCGGTAGCGTGGAATGAAATGCAGGCGCGAGTTGATGTAGGAGCGGATGCGTTCGATGTCGACGCCGCCGTCGGGCGTCGTCAGCGGCGTGTGCTCGAACAAGGTGATGCCGCCGAGGTGCATGTGGGTGTTGTCCTTCTCGAAAACCAGGAAGGATCGATCTTGGGCGGTCAGGCGTTCGTACCAGTAGGACATGGGGTCTACCCTCTATCAATTTGTGGTCGTCGATTTGTGATTGTCGATTGAACTGGTGCCCTCAATCGCCAATCACCAATCGTCAATCGTCAATTCCTCATTCTCCCCACCCACTCACATCCACACCCAAAGCTCGTATTCCGTCGATGATGCGCTGCGGCCGCATGTAGTCGGGAATGCGTTCGTACTGCCACATGCGGGCCTTGCCGGTGCCGGTGATGAATTTGCGCGCCTGCTCCAGCGTGAACAGAACACCGCGCCGCACGATCTTCTTTTCGTAGGCGGCGGCGTGATCGCCATCGACGACAAAGTTCATGGCGTCGCACATCGAGACGATGTTGGTCTTGTTCCAATCGCGCGGACTGAGGCTGACGTGGATCCGGGTTGATGGCGGCTTGTAGGACAGCGTTTCGCCGTCCTTCGTGACCACCGTCACCGGCGCCAGGCAGCAGGCACAATAGCCCTCGATGCGCAGCTCTTTGCCCTGGAAGGGCGGCATCATGCACATGGCCAGCGACTCCATGGCGCAACCGGCGTAGCAGTGGAGCTTGCCGTCGACGAACACTTGCGCCTGGCTCGGGTAGCTGGAGAAGGGTGGTGCCTTGAGCAGGTTGAAGTTCTGGGTGTCCTGATCGACGATGCACATGATGCCGAGGTCGAGCTGCTTGTAGGCTTCGAGAATCTGCTCACGCGACAGCCCGGTGGCTTCGTGTGCGGCACGCAGGTTCGGCGCGTGGCCGTGCGTGCACCAGTGTTCGTAGACGCATTGCCGCAGCTTCAACGCCTCGTCGCTGAACTTGAACTCCGGAATATTCTGCGGCATCGATCCTCCAAACGAACGTTTGTTCATATGCCCGCGGAGGTCGGGTTGTCAACGTCGAGCGCCGCTCATTGAGGCGGTGCTGTAAGGCGAGAAGCCGCCGTGCGCTGCGCTGCCGTCAGGGACACGAGGCCGGCGGGTACCTTCAGGGTACGCAGAGCACCGGGCAACGACTGGCGCGCACCACTTTTTCGGCTGTGTTTCCGAACAGGATCTGGGTGACGCGCGCGCTGCCGCCGTGTGTTCCCATGACGATCAGATCGCAGTCGAGGTCGTTGGCGATTCGGACGATCTCGGCGAACGGCATTCCTTCGACGACCATCGTTTCGAAACGATGCGGCGCGTCGGATTTGATCGCTGCCAGTCGCTGCTCGGCGGCGCTGCGCATCTTGGCAACAATCTCTGCGTAGGTTCCGAACCCGGCGGTTTCTATGGATCGAGCCAGCTCGCCGTCGATGACGTGCAGAACCGTGACCTCGGCTTCGTCACTTTGCCAACTCAGTGCAGTTGCAAGAGCACGGTGCGAGCAGGATGAAAAATCGACTGCGACCAATAGCGCTTCCGGTTTTGTGATCGTCATGTGCACCTTCGAGTCGTCGGCACAATTGAATCGGCAAGGCGTGTGCCGGTCAAGATGGGACCAAGCGAGCTCTCCAGACGCCGGTTGGCGGCGATTTCATTCTCATCGGCGATAAAGAATCCGGTCGAGTGAAATGCATTTCGAGCCCCAAACTCGAACCTCGGTGCATGCAACCTCCTGCACTTGCGAAGCGGGGCCCTGCAAACGCCTGCGTGCCGATCTCTGCGAGCTCCTCCCTGTCTTGTCTGACGGCCCGCGAACTCACGGCAGACAGCACGGCACATGTTGCGCAGATAGTGCGGTAGGAGGTACCGCCCATGCGACCACAAATCTTCCATCGCCGATCTGCGAAGCTCTTTCCCGCAATTGCAATTCTTGCCTTGTTACCCGCTTTCTCGGCACAGGCGGCAAGTTGGACGCTGGTGGGTTGGAACAACCTTGGGATGCACTGCATGGATGACGATTTTGCCATCTTCTCTTTGCTCCCGCCCTACAACACGATTCACGCTCAGCTCACCGACACTCTTGGCAACTTGGTTGTCGATCCGGCGGCGCAGGGAATTACGGTCACGTATGAAGCGGTTGCCGATCCCAGCGGCTCGATCAACACGACCTCGAACGGCAAGACCAACTTTTGGGATCATGTCTTCGCTTTGTTCGGTGCCTCGGTGCCGGCCGATGCCGGGCTGGCGGGGAAGGGAATGCCGGGCGCCGGGAACACGCCACAACCGATGTCGTTCGACGCGGCGTCGCAGTGGTTCATCGCCGAAGGCATTCCGATCACGCCCTACGACGACGGCGGGCGCAAGAACTACTACCCGATGATGCACCTGGTGGCACGCAGCAGCTTGGGTGCGGTGCTCGCGACCACCGACATCGTCTTGCCGGTTTCCGATGAGATGGATTGCAAGAGCTGCCACAGCTCGGGCTCCGGCCCAGCAGCAAAACCCAACGCCGGCTGGGTCTTCGATGCCGATGCCAAGCGCGACGTACGTCTCAATATCGTGCGTTTGCATGACGAGAAGCAGGCCGGCGATCCGACCTTCAGCGCCGCGCTGGCGGCCATGGGCTACAATCCTGCGGGTCTATTCACGACGGCAACGACTGACGGGCATGCCGTCCTCTGCGCCGGTTGCCACTCCTCCCCCGCTCTGGGTACCGCCGGGCAGCCCGGCGTCATGCAATTCACCTCGGCGATGCACGGATTACACGCCGCGGTCAGCGATCCGACGAACGGACTGACTCTCGATTCCAGCAGCAACCGTTCGGCTTGCTACCGCTGCCATCCGGGTTCAGTGACACGCTGCTTGCGCGGTGCGATGGGTGCGGCCGTCGCCGCCGACGGCACGCTGGCCATGCAGTGCCAGAGCTGCCATGGCTCGATGAGCGCGGTGGGATCCACCAGCCGAACCGGCTGGCTCGATGAGCCAGCTTGCCAGTCGTGTCACACCGGCACGGCGGTCAACAACAACGGGCAGATCCGCTACACGTCGGTTTTCGACTCGCCTGGACACCGGCGCGTTCCTGCAAATCAGACGTTCGCGACGACGGCGAACGCTCCCGCCCCGGGATTGTCGCTGTTTCGCTTCTCTACCGGTCACGGCGGCATCAAGTGCGAAGGCTGCCACGGGTCGACGCATGCCGAGTTCCCGGCGCTGCACGAGAACGACAACGTGCAAAGCATTCAGCACCAGGGGCACGTCGGTGTTCTCGTCGAATGCACGACGTGTCACGGGCAGCAGCCGTCGACGGTGAGCGGCGGGCCGCACGGCATGCATCCGCTCGGCTCCACCTGGGTTTCACAGCACTCCAACGCGGTGGAGAACGGCGGCGCTTCGCAATGCCGTGCCTGCCACGGTACCGATTACCGCGGAACGGTGTTGTCGCGCTCGCAAGCCGATCGCCTGCTGTATACCGAGCTCGGCGCAAAATATTTTTGGCGCGGTTTTCAGGTCGGTTGCTACACCTGCCACAACGGCCCGTCCGGCGGCGACGGAAACTCGAATCGTCCACCCGTCGCCGCGAATGCCTCGGTCGTTACCGATGTGAATACTCCCATCACCATCCATCTGAACGCCACCGATGCGGATCACAATGCGCTGACGCTACGCATCGTTTCGCAAAGCAACCACGGCAGCGTCGGTTTGACGGGAACGCAGGCGCTGTACACGCCGGACCCCGGTTTTACGGGTATCGACACGTTCACCTTCGCCGCGTGGGATGGTTCAACCGATTCCAATCTGGCGACGGTTGCCGTCACGGTTGGTCTGAGCATCGCCACCCCGACCCCCTCGCCCGGCGGCAGCACCTCTACGCCCACGGCGATTGTGCCGACGCCGACGCCGACGCCAACGACAATTCCACTCTGCCCCCCGACTCCGCAAAGCGGTTGTCGGACCGGACAGCGGGCGTCGCTGTGGATCAAACGCGATGTCGCAGGAAAGCGCGACGCGCTACGCTTCTCGCTCACCAAAGGTCAGTCGTCGGCACTTGCCGATTTTGGTAACCCGATGACGTCCACCGCTTTCGCGCTGTGCGTCTACGATGCCTCCGGTGCTGTAGAAGCGGTGCGCGTACCGCCGGGCGGGATGTGCGGCAGGAAGCCATGTTGGAAAACGACCGCTGGAGCAAGCTATGCCTACGCCGATCGCAACGCCGCCCATGACGGTATTACGCGCATCCTGCTCCACTCCAGTGCCGCGGCCGCTTCCAAGCTTGTGGTGTGGGGCAAGGGTGACGGCTTGCCCGCGCCGCGCTTGCCGCTTCAAGGAGCGGTGACGGCGCAGGTCACCGCAACCAACGGGATGTGCTTCGAAGCCGACTTTGCCGTCGACTCGGTTCGCAAGAACGACGGGATCGTCTTCAAGGCTGCGTTGACCGTCCCCTGAGGAGCTTGTTGCCTGGGGCTGGTGACGGTATCACACAGCCCCAGGCAGCACTCCAATTGCGTCGTCCTTGGTTGCTGCATATGAACATCAAGCATGAGCCAAGATCCCGCCGCGATCTCTGATCGCAAACGCCGCGTCCTCGAGCTGTCACGCGACTACCTCATGCCGGCGCGCGCGGCGGCATGGGAAAATCTTGGTGTGCCGTTGGTCATCGGCCGGCGCGAGGGCTACCGCCTGTGGGACATCGACGGCCACGAGCTGCTCGACGTGCACCTCAACGGCGGCACCTACAATCTCGGCCATCGCAACCCGGAGTTGGTCGAAGTGCTGCGCCAGGGGCTCGACGAGCTCGACGTCGGCAATCATCACTTCCCATCGGAAGCGCGCGTCGAGCTGGCGCAAAAGCTGGCGGCACTCACACCCGCAGAGCTGCACTACTCGGTGTTCGTACCCTCCGGCAGCGAAGCCAACGACCTGGCGATCCGGGTTGCCAGACGCGCCACCGGTCGCCGCAAGATCGTCGCGCTGGAAGCGGCGTTCCACGGCCGCACGGCGCTGAGCGCCGCCGCCGGGCAAGACGATATGGCGCGCTTCTTCCTCGCCGACTACCCGGATGAGTTCGTGAAAGTTCCTTTCAACGATCTCGATGCCATGGAGCAGGCGCTACGCGGCGGCGACGTTGCCGGAGTGCTGATGGAGACCATGCCGGCGACCTACGGCTTTCCCGTTCCCGACGACGACTATCTCCCGGGCGTGAAGAAGTTGTGTGAGCGCTACGGGACGATTTACATCGCCGACGAGGTGCAAACCGGTCTCGGGCGCACCGGACATTTGTGGGGCATCGAGACGTGGAACGTCGAGCCCGACGTGTTGGTGACGGGCAAAGGCCTTTCGGGCGGACTCTACCCGATGTCGGCGGTGGTCATGACACGCCACGTCGGGCAATGGTTGACCGAGCAAGGTTGGGCCTACGTGTCGACGTTCGGCGGTGCCGAGCTCGGCTGCCGCGTTGCCTCACGCGTCCTCGATATGTGCTCGCAGCCCCAGGTCCTGGCCAACGTCCGCCGCCTGTCCGAACGTTTGACCTCCGGGTTGGAGCAATTGCGCCAGCGCCATCCGTTCTTTACGGCGGTGCGTCAATTGGGTCTGGTGATCGGTCTGCAGACTGCGAGCAGTCTGGGCGGAATGCAGCTCTCACGAGCCCTGTATCAGCGTGGCGTCTGGGCGATGTTTTCCGGCTTCGCGCCATCGGTCTTGCAGTTCAAGGTCGGGCTCCTCGTCGACAATGCCTACTGCGATCTCTTGCTCGAGCGCCTCGATGCAGCGCTCAGCGACGTCGAAAAAGAGAACGCCTGAATGGAGTTCGCTCACCGCTCCAACGAAGAGCAGGTTGCCGCTCTGCAAGCGCTGGCGGAGAAGGCGATCCGGGCTTGGGACATTGACGCCCCGCGCCTCGAGCTCATCAAGTACCGCGAGAACGCCGTGTTCGGTGTCCGCGCCGGCGCCGGCAGCCGCGCCGTCATGCGCGTTCATCGCCCGCGCTATCGCAGCGACGACCACATCCGTTGCGAAGCTGCCTGGATGCAGGCCCTCGACACGGCGGGCATTCACACACCGCAGGTGTTGCGTAGCAAGGAGGGCGACGTGCTGACGGTGGCCGCGGTGGATGGCGTTCCGGAGCCGCGCCAGTGTGACGTCATGCGTTGGGTCGATGGCCAACCTCCCGGTACGCTCGAAGGTGGCGTCAGCGATACAGAGGAATCCGTGCGCCAGCTGTATCGTTCGGTGGGTGCTCTCGCGGCGCGCATGCACCAGCACGGTGCGAGCTGGAACAAGCCTGCCGGATTTGTGCGCCCGTCTTGGAACGTCGAGACTCTGGTTGGAGACACCCCGACATTCGGTCGCTTCTGGGAGCTCGGTTCGCTGACGCCGGAGCAGCGCCGCATTTTGCTGGCGGCGCAGGACCGCGTACGCCGGCGCCTGTTGCAGCTTCCCGGTGCCGACGTGCTGATCCATGGCGACCTGGTTCCCGACAATCTCCTCGTCGACGGTTCCACGGTTCGCGTCATCGACTTCGACGACTGCGGCTGGTCGTGGGTCAGCTTCGAAATGGTCACGTCGCTGTTTCCGCTGCAGATCAGCGGTGGCCTCGACGCCGGGCGTGACGGCTACCTTGACGGCTATCGCAGCGTTCGTGCGTTTCCCGACGACGAGCTGGAGTACTTCCCCGATCTGATGATGGCGCGTGGCTTGAGCTATCTCGGCTGGCCGGTGGGACGTCCGGAGATCGAATCGGTACGCAGCCTGACGCCGTTCGTGGCGGCGATGATGACCGAGGCAGCGGAGCAGTATCTCGGCTGAATGTTTGTCTCAGGTGGTTGCTTCGGAACCGAGCCGTTTCTCGAACCACTCGACGTCCCAGTAGCGCTCGAGCTTGTAGCCGACTTCGCTGTAGACCCCGACGCTGCGGAAGCCGAAGCGCTTGTGCAACGCAATCGATGCGTCGTTCGGTAGCGTGATGCCGGCGTAGACGCGGTGCACGTCTTCTTTGCGTAGCTCCTCGAACAACGCGGTGTAGAGCATGGTGCCGTAGCCACGACCGACGCACATCGGGGCGACGTACACCGAGGATTCGACCGATGTCTGGTAGGCGCCTTTCGGGCGGAAGGTGCTGCTACAGCAGTAGCCGACCACGCCTTCGTCGTTTTCGAGAACCAGCAGCCGATGTCGTCCGGTCGCCGCGTAATGCTCAAACCAAGTTTGGCGGCGTTCCGGGACGGTAAAAGCCTTGAGGTCGAATGTGATCGGTGTCGCTACGACGTAGTGGTTGTAGATCGCCGTCAGTGCGACGATGTCATGATCCTGCGGCACTCGTACGAGAGCTTTGTCCATGATGCGTTTCCCTACTGCGGGACGGCCGAGCGTTCAATGTGGGGATGAGCGGTGCGGACGACGTTTCGTCTTTCCGGCTCGGTGCGTAGATCGAGATCGCCGCAGATCGGGCCGTCAGTATCCGACCGCCATCTGCTCCGAAGGAGCCTCTGTTTTGGCCGCAGACGTGTCGCTGCCGTCAATCGTCAGTGGCAAGTGGATGATAAAAGTCGAACCGACTCCAACCTGGCTTTCGAGATCCAGGCTGCCGCCCATCAACGTCACCAGACTCTTGACGATGTACAAGCCCAGCCCGGCACCGGCAGGCGACGCTCCCTCGGCATGCTCAACCCGTTCGAACATTTCGAAGATGCGCGTCTGTGCTTCGGCGGGGATTCCGGGGCCGTGGTCTTGGACTTCCAGACGCAACTGGCCGGCGGCCTGAAAGGCGCTGACGCGGATCGGCGACCCGGGCGCATACTTGAGCGCATTCACCACGAGGTTCTGAATGATCTCTTTGAGTTTCAGACGATCCATCCGAAGGCGCGGTAAGGCGGCGTCGGCTTTCCATTCGATGGGCGCTCGGGTCGCCGCTTCGGGCAAAGTGCGCACCACGTCGGCGATATCCGAGAAGACGCTGCCGACGTCGACCTCTTCGGTTTGCACCCGCACCTTTCCCGCCCCCAGACGCGCCGCCGACATCGTGTTTTCGATCAGCAACAGCAACTCCAAGGCGCTGGCACGGATGCGTCCGGCGGTGAATTGAGGATCGGCCCCGCCGTCTTCCAGCATTTCGCTGTAGCCGATGATCACGTTCAGCGGCGAACGCAGCTCGTGCGACATCGTGTTCACGAACTCGTTCTTGGCGTTGAGGGCCTGCTGGAGTCTAGCGAGCAGACGCGTCTTGCCGATGGCCTGTCCAACTTGACTCGCCATGGCGCGCCAAAGCTCTAGAAGGTTCGGATCGACGCTGCGCTGCTCATCCGCGGTGAGGAGAACCGCTCCGCCGACTGCGTCGTCGACGACGATCGGCAGGGCAACCAAGAATCGGCCGAAAAACCCCGCCGGCAACTTGCGCGACAGGCTGTGGCGCTGGATGCTGTCGAGCTCGCGCTGCATCGGGGCAGTTCCCTGGCGCACCAAACGGCCGGCGAGATCGAGGAGTGCCGGCGGCGGCGGTGCGGACTGAAGCGCCGCGACCAGCTCCGACTCAACACCGGTTGCGGCAGCGATTCGCCAGCCGGGCGCGGATGCCTCGGCGAGCAAGACCAGGCATCGGCAATCTGCGAGAGTCGCAATCATCAGGCGCGCGAGCTCGTCTGCCACCCAGTTCAGATCTCCCTGTGTCATCCCGAGAGCGGCGCAGGCGCGCAAGGCGCGCTCGCGTTCACAGGCCTGTCTCCACCATTCGCGGCTTTGCATCATCCCGGCGCGGTAGGTTGCCAGAACAAAGGCCGTTGCGGCGCCGGCGGCGGTGGCACTGCCGAGAACGAGTGCCGCCGCCGACGCGGTGATGCCGCTCGGCGGTGCAAATTGCAGGATCAATGCGTGTCCCACAAGGAGGGCCGCCGACATCGTCAGCACGTCTTTTGCGGCGAAAAGAAAAATCAGCGGTACGAAGGTGGTCAAGGCGCTGAGCGCCAAGTCTGAAAGGTGATAGCCGCGTACCGCTTCCATGTAGGCGGTGGTCATAGCCAGAAACAACGTCAGACCCATCTGAAAGAAACGTGTGCGCTGCCAATCGAGGCGGTGGACCCAGACAGCGCCGGCTAGGACGTACAACCCAAAGGTCAAGCGGATGCCGAGAAACGCACCGACCTGCGGATCGTAGCGCACTACTCCGGCCACGGCGTAGACGACGAGCAACATCAGCAAAGCGGCTCGTGCGCTGTGCGGATCGACCGGACGTGGAGTGTTCATCAGCTTCCACAGCCGCGCCGTGTCCAGATGTAACACCGCGTTGATGTCGCTACGCCCGTCGCCGCGTGCGGCTTCTACGTTGTTTCCGGAACGGTGGTTCGTGTCATCCCGCATGGCAGCTGCCGTAGGCACTCGGTTCTCCCTCGAAAACGCGAGGAAGATACACAGCAACTGAGGTGCCATTTGATGTGACGTCGCTTGTGGGGATGAATCGACACTGCGCCGCCTTGGAATGACACCTTATTGCGGAGCGACGGGATTTTACTGCCGCAAAACGCCGCGTTTTACCCCGTCATCTCAACCCGCCCTCGACGGCGAGCACGGCGCCGGTGGTGAAGCTGGAGGCATTCGAGGCGAAGTAGAGGGCCGCACCGACGATCTCGTCCGGGTTGCCGGCGCGCCGCAGGGCGAAGCTCGATTCGATGAACTTCGCCATTACGTCGGCCGGCCATGCCTTCGAGATGTCGGTGAGAAAGGGGCCGGCCATGATGCAGTTGACGCGTACCTTCGGGGCGTAGGCCTGGGCAAAGGCCGTGGTGAGCGCATTGAGGCCGGCCTTTGCCGCACCATACGGCGTTTCCATCGGAGTCGGGCGCACCGCGGCGATGCTGCTGACGTTGATGATGGAGCCGCCGTCGCCGGCAGCCATGCGCGCGCCGATCACTGCTGACAAGCGGAACGGGCCCTTCAGGTTTACGGCGAGAACTTTGTCCCACAACTCTTCGCTGACCTCGGCAAGCGATGGGTAGAGAGGCGACATGCCGGCGTTGTTGACGAGGACGTCGATTTTGCCGAAGTGCCGGTAGGCGGCGTCGACCAGAGCGTCGAGATCTCCCCAGCGACCGACGTGGCAAGCATACGGCAACGCTCGCCGGCCAAACGCTTCGACCTCTTGGGCGACTGCCTTGCACGAATCGATCTTACGGCTGGCAATCACCAGGTCGGCGCCAGCGCGCGCAAACGCCAACGCCATCTCGCGCCCCAGGCCGCGGCTGCCACCGGTGATGAGCGCCACCTTGCCGGAAAGATCGAACAACTCACTAGCCGACTTCGTCATCTTCAATCCCTACACTCTTCTCCGTCCCAAGCCCCAAGCCCCAAGCCCCGAGCTTATGGCTCATACCAAATCGGCGACGTCCAAGCGCGTTCCTGAATCGTCTTCGGTAGGGTCGGGCTGCTGCAGGCCGGCGGCCGGTCGGTAGGCGCGAGGCGGTTGCACACCCAGGTGCTCCAACGGCACGTCGGATTCTCCAGAACTCGCACGTAATAGAACGCTGGCTGCGCCGGGTCGAAGCTCGGGTCGCTCCACTGCGAGCACAGAGAGTCGTGACCGGGACCATGCGTGATGCAGGTGTCGAGGTCGACGCCGCTCGCATCGTCGACGCTTCCCGCGATGTCGTACACTTGCTGGTGCGCCGCACCATTTTCGAGCCAGCCTTTGACGATCTGCATCCGCTGCAGGGCTGTGCCGGGATGTTCGTCGGTTCCCGGATCACGCAGAGCGGAAACGACAAACGACGGTGCGCCGGTTCCAGTTAGGCGAGCTGGCAGTACGCCTCCCATCGGCACGCCGTGAGCGTCGGCAATCCCGACGAGGTTGGCGTTGTTGCAGAGATCCGCCGGCAGATCCCAGCCGCTGAAGACGCGAACACTCAAACGTGTACCGCTGGTGGCAAACACCTCGCGCCGCCGCAGCGCATCGAACAGGCTGCTGCGCGAATTTTGCTCGGCCCAGACGCCCACCAGACCGCCAGGGCTGAAAATGGCGCCGCCGTCGCCGAGATTGCCGGATCCGAGCAGATCGCGCGGCGCCGCGTCGTTGTTGCCTTGGTGACCGGCGAAGGTCGACTCTTCGGTGTTGCCTGGTGTGCCGTTGTGCGTGTCGGTGCTGCCGATGAGACCGAGGCGATACGGATTGACCCCGAGGCGCTGCTGCTCCTGCAAACCGGCGAGCAGTACTCCGCGGACGAAGTCGAGACGCGACACGCAGCCGTTGCCGGTCGCACCGAGCTGCCCTTTGGTGTCGCGGCAATCGATCACGTCACCCTGGCGGCGTTTTTCGAAATCGCATTGTTCGTCGGCCGCACCGACGACACCGGACAAGCCGTTCATGCACTCGGAGCTCGCCTTGTGTTGGTAGACTTCGACCAGCGGTTCCATCTGCTGTCGCAACCTTGCTTGAGCGCGCTGCTCATCGTCCGTCGTCGCGCCGGGATATTCGACGAAGAAGGCGCGACCGTTGCTCTCGTTGGAGTTGTGCGGAATGGCGAGGACGTCGCAACCGTTGCCGGCGTTGACGCACTGGTTGCGCAGCTCGGTCCACAGGCCCTGGGGCGTCGTCTCCTCGAAAGCACTGATCGGAAACACGACGTGGTCGCTGCGGAAGATGACGTTGCGATGCATCGTGCTGGCCGCCGGCGAACGCGAGTACTCGTAGGCTACGAAGGAGGTGAAGTTGCACGGGTCGTAGGCCGCGGCCGCGGCATCTTGGACCCGCTGCCACACTGTACCGGCGGCGGCGAGGCAAACGGCGCCGTCGCTGCCGCAGACGTCGGCAAAGCGCCGTGGGTGTGACTGCGTCATCTTGATGCCGAAATTTGCGAAGACGGTGTCGCCACCGGCGCGGAACATCTGGCAGCCGGGGGAATCGTAGGTCGGCGACCCGGGCGTCGTGCAGGTTTCGATTTCGCCGAGAAACTCCGAATGGTCGGTGACCGCGGCGAAGTCGAGTGGCCGCTCGAGGCGTGCCGGGCGCGTGCCGTTGCCCTGGGCGTCGAGCGGCGGCAGCAACAGCGTTGCGCCGCGCGCAAAGCGGTAGGCGTCGGCGGGAGTCGTGCGCGTGTCCCACAGATTGGCGTCGAACGACAGCGTCGTGTGGACATGGAGGTCGCCGAAGTAGACGTTGCGCAGCGGATTGCGTTGCGGACACGGCGCGTCGGGGATGGGCGTCGGCGTGGGCACCGGACAGCTGCCGAGCGCATAGCCGACAGCCGCGACGATTTCGTCGATGGTAACATCACCGTTACCGTCGCGGTCGGCACTGGCGCAAACGCTGAGGTCGCTCTGTCCGAGAGCGATGCCGACGATGCGTACGATCTCGTCGACGGTGACGTCGCCGCTGGCGTTGCAATCACCGACACACACCGCGCCCGCCATAGCGCTCAGGAGCAAAATGCTGCCCGCCAACAATACGCCGATGAAACGGGCCCGCCGAGGACGAATGCAGAGCAGCGCGCATCGATTGAGGTTCGATGCCGCTAGCGCGGTCCGTCCGTGTTCATCGTTGCGCATGGCTGCCTCCACTTCGGCCAGGTCATGGTGACTACCACCATCCACCGTGGTGACGAAAGAGTTGCGCGGCGGTCGCAGTTCGTACCTTCCGCAGGGCACGCCGGCAGAGTATACCGACCCGGTGCGTGCGCTGGCGGCGGTGCTTTGGTCGGTCCTGGTTGGTCTGTTCGCGGTTGTGGCGATTGCCGAGCCGCTGCAGTTCGGCATGTTGGGAGACACCCCGGCGTGGACCTGGATGAGCCCACGCATGTTTGCCGCCGAGCGCGCGCTTGGTGTGCAGCAAGCGCGCGTCGATGTCGTGTGGGCCGATCTGCAGCACAGTGACGGGACGTTCGACTTCCGTATCTCCGACAATCGCTTCAGCGCCGTTGCCGGCAGCGATGGTGCGCGGCCGATGCAGCCGTTTCCAACCATCTACGTCGGACGTGGCTGGATGACCTGTGACCTGCCGTGCGAGCATCTTTTTACCTCCGGGACCTGCGAGCGCGAGTCGCCATTTTGCAAGCCGGGCTGCGGGTGCTGCCAGCGCTGTCCCGGTGCGCCGTCGCTGTCGGAGATCCCGAAGGATCTGTCGGCGGATGCGGATCCGAACTTTGCCTTCAGCCGCACCTACTATGAGTTCGTGCAAGCGTTCATCGATCACTATCGCGACCGCCTGACCTACGTCACCATCGAGAGCGAAACCGACAACGCCTCCTATTGGAATACTCTGCGTGATCCCGACGGGACTCTGTATCTGCGTTTGCTGGCGACCGCCTACAAGGCAGTGAAGGATACGCAGCCGAACATTCAGGTCGCCGACTCCGGCTTGGCTTCGAACCGGCTCGGCTTGTGTATTGCCAAGCATCGGCTCGAAGTCGAGCAGCGTCCGGATCAAGAGGTCTTCGATTTCGTCCGGGCGTATAGCGCGAGTTGGGGCAAAGCCGTCGACCCGCCGGCCCAGCCGCCGTTGGCCTCGGTCGGTGATCTCGTTGGCTACCTGCATGCGTTCGCCGACTGTGCGCCGCTGGACAATCTGGTTGCGTCGGAAAGCGTCGATGCCTGGAACTTCCATTACTATGAAAGCGAGCGCACGCTCGATTCGGTCGCCCAGTACTTTGCCGCGCGTGACGCCGAACACGGGCGCGACGCGCGTCCGCTGCTCACCAATCAAATCAGTTGCCGGCCACAAGCTTCCGGCGATGACAACGACGAGGCGCGCTGCCTCTTCAAGAACCTCATCGCTGTGCAGGCTCTCGGCGTACGCAGTGCCACCTGGTACGGCGTCAGCGGTCAGCTTGGTGTCGTTCCCTGGGATGAGGCCGGCGACGAGCGTCCCGCCGCGCGCGCTTACCGGTTTGTGGCGACGACCCTGGGCGGTGGATTCGCGGCGCCGCCGGGAGCCCAGATTGGTCCGGCGCTGTATCGTGCCGACTTCACCGATCTATCGACGGGTGCTGCTGCTGCCGTGGCATTGTGGAGCGAGGATGGGAGCTCACACACGGTGACTCTGCTGCAGCCACCGGGGTACGGCGAAGCGCGGATTGCCGACTACCTGGGCCGCGTGCACGCGATCGTCAATCCGCCGGCCGGTACGGTCGACGTCGATGTGGCGACGGATCCGCTCCTCATCACCTGGAAGCGAGTAATCCTGCCGTGCGTCGGCGACTGCAACGGTGATGGCAGTGTGACCATCGACGAGCTGATTACCGGCGTCAATATCGCTCTCGACAATCTGACGACCGATGCCTGCGGAAACTTCGATAGCAATGGAGACGGAGCGGTGACCATCGACGAGCTGATTCAAGGCGTCACCGTGGCTCTCGGCGACGTTTGCACGCCGATCTGATCGTGTTCGGGTTCGCCCGCCAAATGCGTCGTACCGTTCACCACCCGCGGTTGAAAACCGCGGGCTACTCGAACCCAAGCCTGCTCGAAGCAGGCTCCCCGCCCAACATTTCGTGCGGTTGGGTAGGGAGTCGCCTTCAGGCGACTTGGTTCTAGTAGCCGGCGAATTGATTCGCCGGTGCTGAGACGGCGGCTGCTCAGCAATTGTCGGGCAAGCCCGATCTGATCGTGTTCGGTTTACTCGTCAGCTCGCGTCCGTCCGAATGCACGAGCGTGCTGCGAGCCTTGACTGCACGAGCCGCTGCTGGCACGAGCCGGTGTATGAATGTGACCTTGCGAGACGGACAACCGGCCGATGCACCGACGATCGGACGCATCTGCTACGACGCTTTCGGCGCCATCAACGCGGCGCACAACTTCCCTCCCGATTTTCCGCATCCCGACGTCGCCATCGGATTTCTTTCGATGATGCTGGCGCAACCTGGCTTTTACGTCGTCGTGGCGGAGAGCGACGGACGCATCATCGGTAGCAACGGTGTGGATGAACGGTCGGTTGTGGCCGGTGTCGGTCCGATCACGGTCGACCCGGCGGTGCAGAACAGCGGTGCCGGCCGCAAGTTGATGCAACACGTCATCGACCGCGAAGCGAAGCGCGGTTGTCCGAGTGTGCGGCTGGTTCAAGCCGCCTTTCACAACCGTTCGCTGTCCCTCTATACCAAGCTCGGCTTCGACCCGCGCGAACCGCTTTCCTGCATGCAAGGCGCACCACTGGCGTTGACGCTTCCGGGATACAAGGTGCGTGCGGCGGTCGCCGGCGATCTGTCGGCGTGCAATCGGGTTTGCTTGAATGTTCATGGCCATACCCGCGACGGTGAAGTGCGCGACGCCATCGACAGCGGTTCCACAACGGTCGTCGAGCACGACGGCCGGATCACCGGGTACTCGACGGCGCTGGCCTTCTTCGGGCACAGCGTCGGCGAGACGAACAACGACTTGAAGGCCCTGATCGCTGCTGCACCGGCGTTCGGTGGTCCCGGATTCCTGCTGCCGACACGCAACGCCAACCTGCTGCGCTGGTGCCTGAATCACGGCCTGCGCGTCGTTCAACCGATGACGTTGATGAGCATCGGCCTGTACAACGAGCCACGCGGGGCGTTTCTGCCGTCGATTGCGTATTGAGTGGGATCTTGAGGTGCGCTGCCTCAACCTCCTCAACCCTGGTTAACAAACGTTCGTATATCTGCCATTGTGCTCGCTCATCTGACTTGCAGCGGGAGAGATGCCTATGCTCGATCTGTTGATTCGCGGCGGGACGGTTGTCGACGGAACGGGGAAACCCGGCCAGCGCGCGGACGTCGGCGTGCGTGATGGACGCTTCGTTACCGTCGGCAAGAGCGACGAGCCGGCAAAGCAAACCCTCGATGCCGGTGGGCTCGTCGTCGCGCCTGGTTTCATCGATCCGCATACGCACTACGACGCGCAGATTTTCTGGGATCCTTTTCTGACGCCGTCGAATCTGCACGGCGTCACCACGGTGATCGGCGGCAATTGCGGTTTCAGCTTGGCGCCAATCCGCTCGCAAGACGCCGACTACATGCGGCGGCTGATGGTCAAGGTCGAAGGCATGCCGCTGGGCGCTCTCGAGAACGGCATCGAGTGGAATTGGTCGACCTTTGGCGAATACCTCGATCGGCTCGAAGGCCGTATCGGACTCAACGCCGCATTCCTCGTCGGCCACTGCGCGCTACGACGGCGTGTGATGGGCGCTGATTCCGTCGGTGCCCCGGCGACGCCGGCGCAGATTGCCGAAATGGTGCGGTTGCTGCACGAGTCGCTGGCTGCCGGCGGTTTTGGTTTCTCGTCGACTCAGGCGTTCACCCACTCCGATGGCAACGACAAGCCGGTGCCGTCGCGCTTCGCCGGTCCCGAAGAGTTGCTGGCTCTTTCTGCGGCAGTGCGTGAGCATCCCGGGACGACACTGGAGATCATCGTCGATGGCTGCCTGACGCAGTTCAGCGACACCGAGGTCAATTTGATGATCGCCATGTCACGTGCCGCCGATCGGCCGGTGAACTGGAACGTCATGGGCATCTCGGCGAGCAATCGCAGTCGCTTCGAGCATCAACTCAACGCCGGGACGCGCGCCAAGCAAGCCGGCGCTCGCATCGTCGCTCTGACCATGCCGATGCTGGGCGGCCTGAAGATGAGCTTCCTCGACTACTGCGCGTTGAACTCGTTGCCGGGTTGGGGGCCGATCCTGGCGCTGCCTGTGCCCGAGCGCATTCGCGCTCTTGCCGATCCGGCGACGCGCAAGAGGATGCGTGTCAGTGCCGAATCGGCCACCGGTGCCCTCGCCAGCTTGTATCGCTGGGGTGCGTACGAGATCGGCGAGACCTTTGCTCCGCAGAACGCCGGTTGCAGCGGCCGCAACGTCGGCGACATCGCCAAAGAACGCGGCAGCGATCCGTTCGACACGCTATTCGACATCGTCGTCGCCGACGAGTTGCGTACGGGCTTGTGGCCGTTGCCGTCCGACGACGACGCCGAAAGCTGGAAGCTGCGCGTGCAAGTCTGGCGCGACGAGCGCGCTTTGATCGGCGGCTCCGATGCCGGGGCGCATCTCGATCGCATGTGCGGCGCCCGCTACCCGACGGCGCTCCTCGGCGACGTTGTGCGCGAACGTCAGTTGATTGCACTGGAAGAAGCGGTGCACCTGATCACCGACGCTCCGGCACGCTATTTCGGCCTCACGCAACGCGGGCGAATCGCGCCGGGCTGGCACGCCGACGTCGTCTTGTTCGATCCGCAGACGGTTGCGTCGGGCCGCATCACCAGCGTTGCCGATCTTCCTGGCGATACCGATCGCTTGTTTGCCGGCGCGCGCGGCATCGAGCACGTGCTGGTGAACGGCGTGGAGATCGTTACCGGCGGCAAACAAACCGGCAACCTTCCGGGACGCTTGCTGCGCTCGGGACGCGATACCGAAACGGTGAACGTCGGGAAGTAGCCTCGGCACGAGTGCCGCCGAAAGGGCGGAGCTCCGACCTGCCGGCTCGCTACGGTTTTACGGCAGTCCGCAGCGCTTCGCGTACCTCGGTACTCGACGACAGCAAATGGATGGCCTTGATGCTACTGCCGTCCATTTCGAGCAACGTGACTTTGCCGTCGCTGCGCGGCCAATTCTTGGTCAGTGAGCCGTCACGGTCGAGCAGAATCGGATAGTCGCGCTTGCGCAAAGCGGGCATGGCAAAGAGCTTGGCGACGACGCCCGGCATGCGACTGATGTCCGATACGTAGACAGCCTGAGCCTGCGCCAATTGCTCGCGCCCGCCTTCGCCCAACGCCTCTTTGACGACGCCGCCGGCTCCCATGTCGGCGGTGAAGACGACGATTCGGACCGCTGCGTCGATGTTGTGCGTCGCGTCGTTCTGATCGGCAATGGCAAACGGTGCCACCGGCGACCCGACATTCAAGGTCTCGGCCGCGAGAGAATTCCCGACCACCAGTGACAGGAGTCCAATGACTGCGAGAGATCGAAGGTTCATGGGATGGCTTCTCCGTGCGCTTGAGCCAGGAAGTTGCCGACGCGTTCGGCCAACACGTCGGCGTTGACGACCGGAAGCATGTGGCAGCCGCCGGGAATCGTCACCAGCTCGGAGCCTTTGATACGTCGATGCAGATCGTCGGCAACCGCCGGTGGAACCGAACGATCGTCCGTTCCCTGCAGGATCAGCGTCGCCACTTGCAAGGCTTCGGGTTTCATCTCGCTGTAGCGGCCGCGCTGCGCTTCCCACATGAACGAATTCATCGTGCCTGGAAAGGCCAGCATCACTCGCGCGTAGTCATTCCAGCCCTTCGGGATCGCTTCGGTGCGCGAGAAGGCTTGCACTAACGCGTCTTGCGTCATCTTGCGCGCCAGCGGTGGCACCGAGCCGACCCAATTCAAAATGAAACCGCCGACCGGTGAGCTCAGGATCGTTCCCAGCGCGTCGCTGTCGTCCGGCGGTTGGGCGGGTCCGACGGACGCGACCAGCACGAGTCGTGAAACCCGTTCCGGTGATTGCGACGCAAACTCCTGCGCGACCCCGCCGCCGTAGGACCAGCCGACGAGGGCGACTCGGGGAAGATTCAAGGCGTCGAGCAGCGCCCGCAGGTCCGCCGCGTTCGACTCGAGAGTGTAGCGACTCGACGTGTTCGCAGAGCGGCTGGAGTAACCATAGCCGACGCGATCGTAGGCGATGACGCGATAGCCGCGCGCCGCCAGAGCTTGTGTGAACGGTGCCCAGTCATAGGCATTCGACGGTAACCCATGAACCAGGACAACCGGCGCACCCGTCCCGACTTCGACGACATTGATCGACATGTCGTTGCCGATCGCGATCAATCTTCCCGGTGACGGGCGCAAGCTGACGTCGGGGCCCAAGCCGAATAGAGACGATGCCAACGGCGGGCCGAAGATGACTGCCACCAACAACGTTGCCATAGCGAGAAGAATGCGACGCATGGCGAAGCCATACCATTCGATGCGGCTGAATGGCTACAACGGACGGCGTTTGCCTTGACCACGGTCGTGGTCGATGTGCTTCGATCCAAGGGACTCGGCACAAACGTCGGCGGGTCGCAACCGAAGTTTTGTACCCGACGGAACGGCCAACCCGGACACCGATATTGGCGCGCCTTTGGTCAAAATCCGTGCTACGTTCAATGCACGATGAGAGTTCGGGTGCTGGGCGCATATGGGGCGGAGGGCATCACTGCGCGTCCGTCGGCTTTTCTCATCAACGAACGGACGCTGATCGACGCCGGTTCCGTCGGTGGCGCTCTGCAGGTGGGCGAGCAGCTGGACGTCGAGGACGTGCTGATTTCGCATTCACACCTCGATCACGTCGCCGGCCTTGCCTTTCTCACCGAGACGCTGGCTCTCAGCAACGCCTCACGCCCTGTGACACTGCACGCCATTGCGCCGGTGATCGAGTCGTTGCAGAAGAGCCTGTTCAACGACATCGTGTGGACGGACTTTTCGCGAATTCCATCACCTGAAAAGCCGATTCTCAAGTACCGCGCTTTGACCGAGAACGTCGAGCAACGCGTCGGCGATTTGTGGGTGACTCCGGTGCGTGTCGACCACACGGTTCCCGGCTCGGGCTTCATCGTTCACGACGGCAAGAGCGGGGTTGTCTATTCCGGCGACACGGGGCCGACCGAGGCGTTGTGGGACGCGGCGCGTCGATCGCCGTATGTACGAGCCATCATCGTCGAATGCTCCTTTCCGAATCGCCTCGCGCCGATCGCCGAGGCAGCAAAGCATCTGACTCCCGAGCTCATCGCCCGTGAAATCGACAAGCTGCCGCCCGAGATTCCGGTGTGGATCTTCCACATCAAACCGTTGGTTTTGGAGGAAACGTCGGCCGAGCTGCGGCGTATCGGCAACGGCCGCGTCCGCGTCGTCGAGCAGGACAAGACGTACGAGATTTGAGCCGATCGGGCTCAGCCCGACACCTGTGCCATGAGCCCGGCCAGATCGGAGCGGTGCACGTCTTCGATCATGCGGCCGGACCTATCAGCCCCGTGTAGGACGATGCAAATTTCGCTGCGGATCAAAATCTACACGCCCGACGACCAACCAGTCTTGTTGTGCTCTCATTTCGGATGAATCGTATCCGGGCTCCAGTAGGCGCGCATCGAGGTGATCAAGCCGTTGTCGTCGAAGGTCATGATGTCGATCGTATCGACGACCATGCCGTCCATGCCCGCCGGGTAGGCCAGCATGGCTGCGGCGCCGACGTTGCCGACGGCGCGCACGCGCCCTTCGAGCTCGAGGCGCACGCGACCGGAAGCGTTCTTGTACAGCTCGCGGATCTGCTCCTTGCCGCGTCGCGGCTCGGAGCCGACGGGGTCTTCGACGCTGGCGTTGTCGGCGTAGAGGGCGACGATGGCTTCGTGGTCGCCGGCGGTCATCAGGTCGACGTAGCGTTGCAGAACGTTGCGGATATGTTCGGCGGTTGCCTTGGATGGTGCGCTCATGAAGATCCTCCCGGTGCTTGGCAAGCTTTGCTCTACCACACGATCGTGGGCCGCCGGTAGATGCTTGCTTGACCTCTGTCGGGTGCTCGGCGTACGGCGAGATCAGGAGGGTTGCAAGGATGATTGAATCGAGTTGCTTGTGCGGCAAGGTGACATGGGAGATCGGCGGACCGCTCGAGTTCATGTCGCATTGTCACTGCTCGCGTTGCCGCAAAGCGCACGGGACGCCGTTCGCCTCTCTGGTTGCCGGGCCGGCTTCGAGCTTCCAAATGAACGGTCGCGAGCATGTCACGACCTGGCAATCCTCGCCGGGGCTGGCGCGGGGCTTTTGCTCGCATTGCGGTTCGGTCGTCCCCGGCGATCCGTGGGAGGGCTTGACCTTCGTGCCCGCCGGCAATTTCACCAGCGACCCGGGTGTTCGTCCGTTGATGCACATCTTCGTCGCCTCGAAGGCGCCTTGGTATGAGATCAGCGATGCGCTGCCGCGTTTCGATGCCTACCCTCCCGGAGTCGACTCGCCGGTTCTCGACGATCGCCCGCTCCTCGATCCGCCAGGCGCTCCGCGCGGCAGCTGCAATTGCGGTGGCGTCGGTTTCATCGTCCAGGGCAAGCCCATCGGCGCTTGGTATTGTCACTGCAGCCGCTGCCGTAAGGGTCGTTCGGCCGCGCATGCTTCGAACCTTTTCGTTGCCGCCGACGGAATCCGTTTCACGCGCGGCACCGACCTGATCGTCAGCTACAAGGTTCCCGAAGCACAACGTTTCACGCAATCCTTCTGCCGCATCTGCGGGGCAAAGACTCCACGTGTCGATGCCAACCGCAATCGCGCCGGAATCCCCATGGGATCACTCGACGACGATCCGGGATTCAAACCGTTGGCGCATATTTTCGTCGGCTCGAAAGCGCCGTGGTTCGAGATCAGCGGCGATCTGCCCCAGCACGAGGAATATCCGCCGGGGTTTTAGTGGCTGGTGGCTGGTGGGCTCGCAAGCCAACCCTGACCACCGACAACTGACCAGCGATCACGAGCCACGAGCTACAAGCCACTAGCGACGAACTAGCCTCTTATCATCCATTTCATCGGTGCGCGCTTGATGCCGCCGACAAAGCTCGAACGGACCCGTTCCGCGGGTCCGGAAAGCTCGCACGACCGCAGGCGCTGGCGTAGCTGGTCGAAGGCGTGGTGCAACTCCAGACGCGCCAGGTGGGCGCCGAGGCAGACGTGCTCGCCCATGCCAAAGGCGATGTGCGGGTTCGGATGACGGTCGATGCGGAAGCTGAACGGGTCTTCGAAGATCTCTTCGTCGCGATTTCCCGAAGCGTAGAACAGGCAGGCGCTTTGGCCCTCGTGTATGGTCTTGCCGCGCAGCGTGTAGTCGCGGGTTGCGGTGCGTGAGAACTGGATGACCGGAGTGATCCAGCGCACCGTCTCCTCCACGGCGCCCTCGAGAAGGCCGGGATCGCGCTTCAGCTTCTCCCATTCGCCCGGATTCTCGAGGAAGGCCAACATGCCGCCGGTCATGGCGTTGCGTGTGGTCTCATTGCCGGCAACCACCAGCAGAAAGTAATACGACAGCAGCTCGATCGGCGGCAACGGCGCACCGTTGACCTCGCCGTTGGCGACGATGCTGACGATGTCATCGGTCGGTTTGGCGCGGCGCGCATTCGCAAGATCGTTGAAGTAGGTGAACAGCTCGACGCGCGCGCGCTCCAGCGTTTCGTGGGCCGTGGCGCCGTGCTGGAACTCCGGGTCCTGCGGCGCGATGATCTCGTTGGTCCAGCGGAATAGCAGGTCCCAGTCGCCGCGCGGCACGCCGAGCATCTCTGCAATGACGGCGATGGTGATGCGCGCCGAGATGTCGCGCACGAAGTCGCCGTCGGTCTTTTTTGCGGCGTCGTCGAGCACCTCGCGTGTCACGCGTTCTACCTTGTCACTCAAGGTGCGGATGGCGCGCGGGGTGAACCAGTGGCTGGTGACGCGCCGGTAGCGCGCATGATCCGGCGGATCCATGTTCAGCAGGTGGCGCGCCGCACCTTCCTCGGGCGGCGGCAGGTCGCGCGTGAAGATGGCCAGCCGCGGTGCGTTCAGGAAGAGCTCCGGCTGCTTTCCGAGCTCGATGATATCGGCGTGCTTGGTGATCGCCCAAAACGGATCGACGTTGTCGCGCTCGTACCAGAACACCGGGTCGTGGTTGCGCAACCACGTCCACTCCGGATGCGGGTAGCCGTTTTGCTCGTAGTGCTCGGGAGTGACGATGTCGAGCGTTTTGGGATCGAAGTCGCGTTGTGTTGTAGGCATGGAAGGAATCTCCTCGGGCGAAGCTGTCGGATCGGTCTGTGCGAGACTAGACCGGAGGGCGATCTATGTCACGCCTCGACGTTGTGATGGGCGATCCGTTCGTGCTGAGCCCTTCGACTTTGCTCAGAACATGCTTGTCGAAGCACGGGTTCAGGAAAGTCGACAGTCCTTTGAGGAAACCCTCATCCCTCCGGAGGGGACGGCACCAGGCCGAGCTGGCGCAAGGCGTTGAGGTTGTCGACTAGGCCGCGTTGCTCGACGACCTTGCCGTCGACGATGCGCAGGATGAGCATCTCTTCGAAATCCAGCTTCTTGCCGGTAGATGGAATCGGTCCCCAGGGGCCTTTCTGGGTTCCGGTGATGCGCAGGCGAACCGCGACCTTGTCACCTTCGGCGACCATTTCGAGCAGCTCTTCGTGGTAGTCGGGAAAGGTTGTCCAGGCGCGTTGGACCATGTCGCGGATCGCGTCGTGGCCGCGGCGCAAAGGGGCGTACGGACGATAGTCGGCGACATAGTCCGGCGAGTACAGCTCGTCGATCTTGTCGACCTTGCCGCTGTTCCACACTTCGTCGAACAAGCGCCGCACGATGGCTTTGTTCGCTTCGGACATGCCAGCTCCTCAGATCTTCATCATGCCGCGTCGTGGCGTGTTGGTCCCATAGCTTTCCGCCATGAGCGGTGCGCCGATGGCCGCCAGCGCCTCGCGGTGTTGCGGCGGCGGTGTGCGCATCATCTTCTCTTCGAACGGCTTGAGCTTCTGAAAGCTCTCGCTGGCGAGCACGCGGTCGACGAAGGCAGCGGTTTTCGGCCAGCGCTCGGCGTCGACACGAAAGCGCGCGAAGGCTGCATTGCGGAAAAACGTGGCGATGGAAATGTCGGCGATGGACAGAGCGCCGAAGAGAAAACCGTCGGCCGGGACCTGCGTCTCGAGATAGCCCAGCACCTGTGGAATGTCCTCTTCGAGTGTCTTCGCGAGGGCGTCGTCGTCGGTCGGCTCGCCCCAGATGAACGGCTTGACGACCTTTTGATTGAACAGACCCCAGATCAACACCTCGCCCATGCGCGTGTCGGCGTACTCTTCAAGCCAGCGGGCGCGGGCGCGATCGGCGACGTCGCTTGGGAAGATCGGCGGCGTCGGGTAGCGGTCTTCGAGGTACTGGCAGATCACCGACGAATCGCACAGTGTGACCTTGTCGTCGATCAGTACCGGAATGCGGCGGATGGGGCTGAGCTTGGAGAAGCGGTCGTTGCCGAGGAACGGCGTGATCGGGTCGATCTCGTACGACACGCCTTTGATATCGAGACAAACGAGCACCTTGCGAACGTACGGTGAGATGTAGGTGCCGATGATTTGTACCTTCTGCGCCATCGCGATCTCCTTCGGTTCGATTTGGAAGAGAATCTTAGCCTTGATGTGACAGTGTGCCGTGCAAAGACGGCGATTTCCAGTGGGTGTGAACCCCACCCGGCAAAGGGTCGCTCCAGCCGGAAGCAGTCGGAGCGGTGAGAGGAGGCAACGAATTTCGCTGAAACACTCCGACGACAAAGGGTCGCGTAAGGCGACTCAGCGAGCATGCAGGCCGTAACGTGAGTGAACGCTGAGCAGGCCTCGAAAAGGGTAACGTGGGAGCCGACCCGCCTGTCATACGGGGAAGGCCGCTGCCGGAGGGAGGGAACAGAGCGACAGAGTCCCGCCGGTCCCACCGGGGTATTGGCGACGGCATGCAGGACAAGGGAATCGACCGGAACACGGGAAGCCCATGCGGTGAGGGGCGTGACCCTCAACCGACACCCCGCGAGGGGCGGGTCGGGCCGCAGTGGGTGACGGATAGGTCCGTAGTAGCGAGGAAGCCGGGTAACGCCGGTGGAGCGAAGGGGCCTTAGTTCAGGACCAACGCAAGAAGGGGCACGAGAGCCGAGGGATTGGCAATGAGCCTACCAACTCTACTGAAGGTTCAGAAACTCCAGGCAGCGTTGCACGCCAAAGCGAAGGGATCGCCTGGGTACCGATTCTACGCGCTGTACGACAAGGTGTATCGAGCCGACGTGTTGACCGAGGCTTACGAGCAATGCCGGCAAAATGGCGGAGCCGCAGGCATCGACGGGCAGAGGTTCGAAGACATCGAGGCCTACGGCGTAGAGAAGTGGCTGGGTGAATTGGCGCAAGAGCTTAGAGAGAAGAGCTATCGTCCACAGGCCGTGCGGCGGGTGTACATTCCGAAGCCGAACGGCAAGCAGCGACCGTTGGGGATACCTACGGTGAGAGATCGCGTGGCGCAGACGGCGGCGGTGCTGGTCTTGGAGCCGATCTTCGAGGCCGATCTACAGCCAGAGCAATACGCGTATCGAGCCAACCGCAACGCTCTGGAAGCGGTGGGCAAAGTGCACAGTCTGGTGAACACGGGACATGCAGAGGTCGTAGACGCAGACCTGAGCGGCTACTTCGACAGCATTCCCCACGCCGAGCTGATGAAATCGGTGGCCCGTCGGGTGAGCGACAGGCACATGCTGCATCTGATCAAGATGTGGTTGGAAGCACCGGTGGAGGAGATCGACGAACGGGGGAATCGCCATCGAACGACCCGCAACAAGGACGAGAGACGTGGCATCCCGCAAGGGGCACCGATCTCACCGCTGCTGAGCAACCTCTACATGCGACGGTTTGTGCTCGGGTGGAAAGTGCTCGGGCACGAACAGAGACTGCGAGCATACATCGTCAATTACGCCGACGACTTTGTGATCTGCTGTCGCGGAACGGCCAGGCAAGCCATGGCCGCGATGCGGCAAATGATGCGAGGCCTGAGGCTGACGGTGAACGAGGAGAAGACGCGGCAGTGCAGCGTTTGGGACGAAGCGATCGACTTTCTGGGTTACACCATCGGGCGATGTTACTCGCCGAAGACCGGCAAGGTGTACATTGGAACCAAGCCGTCGAAGCAGAAGATCGCGCGACTCTGTCGCGAGATCAGCGAGCTTACCGAGCCACGATGGCTGCTCATCGATACCGAGGAGTTAGTGGCGCGCATCAACCGCAAGCTCCGCGGCTGGTCCAACTACTTCTGCTTGGGCGCTGTGAGCAAGGCCTATCGTGCCGTGGATCGACATGCGGCCGGCAGGCTGCGTCGGTGGCTGCGCAAGAAGCACAAGGTACGGGGCCGGGGGGCGGCACGCTACCCCGACGAGTACCTGTACGAACAGCTGAATCTGATTCGGCTGACGGGGCGGACGCGCGACTTCTCGTGGGCGAAAGCGTGAGAACCTGTCCGAAAGCCGGATGCGGGAAAACCGCACGTCCGGTTTGATGAGCGGGATGTGGAAACGGAGCATGGCTGTGATCGTGGGACACTCGCAGACGAAAGGGCGAGCCAACAGCGAACCAAACTTCGGCCTAACCCACCGCGCCACATCTCGACTCTACGAAAAACCTCACCGCGGAGACGCGAGAATACAGCTCGCCAAACCACCGAGTGTGGCAAATCAACGCCCATTGAAAATGAACTCTCCATTTCCGGCCATTTCACACCCTGAGCCTTCTCTTCTCTGCGTCTTCGCGCCTTTGCGGTGAAATCTTTTGTCAGATCAAGGTTAGATTGAAAGAGTGCGGGAAACCACGAAGCGCATGAAATGCACAAGGGAAGAACAGTTCAAACCACTGGGTTCTCACGGCTCCAGTAGTCGCGCATGATCTCGTGCGACCACTGCGGCTGGTGTACTCGTTGGCGCGGCAGGAACTCTTGCATCACCGGTTTGATGTCGAGCACGGGTGTGCCGTCGATGGCGTCGAGCTCGGCGACGTAAAGCGTTCGCCCTTCACGTCGCAGCACGCGGATGATGGTGCTGCCGATGCGATTCGGCCGGTTCTTGCCGCGTTGCGCAAAGATGCCGATGCGCGGCCATTGCGGATTGTTGCGCGGGTGGCGTGCGCCGCTGACGATTTTCTGCGGGTCGACCTGATCGAAGTAGAAGAGGATCTCGGCGTGCGAGAATTCCTCGATGCCGAGCAGGCACTCGGGATCGAAGCTGTCGTCCACCACGATAGCCGCCTCGGCACCGCCCCAGTTGTCATCTTCGGCGCGGGTGCGCTGGGCGCGCACGTAGCCGATCGGTTCCATAATGATCATTGGCTCGTCTCCCCTTGGCTCATAACCTCAATCTGAAATGAGCTTCTAGCCGCGGATCAGGATCTTTGCGCAGGCAGAACCTAACCTTCGACCGCTGCGTGACAGGTCGTGCGTTTTGCCGGCGGAAACAGAACCCACCAAGGTAGACGGGGCCTCTGAAAATGAAACTTGGAGCGAAGCTCTTTATTTTCCAGACATGGCCCCAGCGGCGACTTTGCGAGTCGCCCAACGGTCACGGCCGTCGGCCTACGCGAGCAGTACCTGTTGCGCTGCAGGGCGCGCGCGGTAGGCCGCGTCCCATCGCGTCAGGTACTGGAAATCCGCCGGGATCTCTACGCCGCCGAAACGCGCGAATTGGAAGGCAGACGCTAGCGTGCAGTCGGCAATGCCCGGTGCGGCGCCAGCCACGAACGGACGGCCGTCCGCCATCCGGTCGTCCAACACTCGCAGGGCGTCGGGCAGCATCGCCCGCGCCGACTCCGCAACGCCGGGGTTCGGTGGAAGCCCCAAGGGCGACTTGGTGGCGTGGATGATTCGTCCCACCTGCAAGAGCATGCCCAGGTCGGCGATTCGCTCCAGCTCGCGCATTCGCGCGCGTTCCAACGTCGTGCGCCCGATCATGGGCGGCTCCGGATGACATTCCTCGAGGTACTCGATGATCGCCAGCGACTCGATCAGATGGGATCCATCGTCGAGCTCGAGGACGGGGAGCTTCCCGAATGGATTGCGTGCCAGGTGCTCGGGTCGTTTCTGTTCGCCCTCCCGGAGATCGACCATGATCTGGGGGAGATCGATCACCGCACCGCCGGCTATCTTTTCCGCGAGGTACAAGCGGACCTTGGTGGGGTTCGGGGCAATGGGGAAGATGTAGAGCTTCACGCAACACTCCTTTCAAATGCCCGGCTGGCAGAAGCAGGGCGACGATATCTTGGTGTCGGATTGCGCCCAGACCTTTGCGAAGCGCGATTCGACCTCACTGGCTTCCTTGTCCTTGTGCTGATGGCGCAGGCTACGCGCCAGGCCGTACAAGCTCCAACCGTTCTCCGGCACGCGCCGCAGGTCGTCGCGGAACACCGCTTCCGCTTCCTTCCAGCGCCGCGACTGCAACAGCGCCGCACCGAGTGCGTGGCGCGTCGGTTGGATCCAGTCGGGCGGCTCGTCGTAGCGTAGGGTGTCCTCGGTTCCAGTCGCGTTGCGCAGCGATTCGATGGCCGCTTTCATCTTGCCTTCGCGGTAGAGAATTTCTCCGTCCAAAAGTTGTTCGGCGACCTTGATCAAGTCGGCGGCGGAGTTGTTCAGGAAAGCGGCGTCCGTGGGTACCTTTGCTTTTGCTTCGATCATTGCCTGCTGCTCGGCGCGAGCTTCTTTGGTGCGTCCACGTGCCGCGTACGCAACGCCGCGCGCATAGTGGCGCAAGGCCCGTGCAAGCGGGAAGCGCTCCGGGAATTCCGGCGCGGCGAGAATGTCGTCCCACATTCCGAAGCGCATACGCACCTCGAGCGGCATGGCCATGAACCCGTCGACGACGGCAGCCATTTCGTCGACGAATTCAGGCGGCATCTGCGCCAGCATTTCATCGATCGCCTTCACGGCTTCGGCCCGATGTCCGGTCATCATCGCCGCGTAGGCGAGCATGTGGCGGTTGTGCGACATGTAGACGGTGTAGAAGCCCTGGCGCGGCGAAAGCTCACGGTACTTGCGGTCGCTCTCGATGGCTTTGGAATTGGCCAGCATCGCTTGCTCCCAGCGCCCGCGGCGAACATCGATGTGCGACGGCATGTGCACCATGTGCCCGAGGCCGGGCTCGAGGTCGCGCAAACGGTCAGCCGCGGCGTCGCCCTTTTCGGGGTTCGGGGAAGCTTCGACGGCGTGGATGTACAGATGCAGGGCGTGCGGATGGCTTGGGTTGCGACTGATTACTTTTTCCAGAGTTGTCAGCAGTTCCTCGGTGCCGGGTTGCGGTTTGCCGTCGGCGGTCCAGAAGTCCCACGGACGCAAGTCCATCAAGGCCTCGGCGAACAGGGCTCCGACGTCGTCGTCTTGCGGAAAACGCTGCCACACGCCGCGCATGGCATCGGCATACGCAGCGTCGAGGGCCTTGCCGTCGAACGCTGCTTTGTTCGTGTAACGCTGCGTCAACGCTTCGATCAACGCGCGGTCGACTTCGCTGGCGTGGCCGGAGCGCCGTTGCGCTTCTTGCGCCGCTTCCCAAGCCGCTTTCTCGCGGTCGGGCGGCATCATCGGGTTGTTGATGTGCGGTCCGTTCGCAATGGCGATGCCCCACCACGCCATGGCACACGACGAATCGAGCTCGGAGGTTTTGCGGAACGAGCGAATCGCTTCGTCGTGATTGAAGGCAAACAAGAAATTCAGGCCCTGATCGAAGTAACGCTGCGCGTCGGCCGAGCCGGTGTCGACCGGGCGCGTGTGTTCGCCGAGACCGCTGAACAGCGGTACGTCGCCAACCGGTTCGAGGGTTGGCCCCGCGTGCCACAGGCCGCATCCCGCCAGCAGCACGCAAGCGACGACGAAAATCGATGTCTGTTTCATGAGGCGCGACCCCCCTCCTTGCGTTCGTCTTCAGCGTTTGGATTCGAGCCGGGCGCGCACGCGGGCCTTGACCGCCTCCGAACACCACGTCGGAACGATGTGCTCGCGGAAATAACGACGCTGCTCGGTTGACAGGTCGAGCTTACCTGAGCGGAGGACTCTCTTGGTGGCGACGTACTCCGCGCGCGGCGCAGCGGCGAGTTGTTCGAGGGTGGTGCGTGCGGCGGCATGGACGTCGCCGGCGACTTCGTCGATCAAGCCGAGCTGCAACGCAGTGCGTGGATCGTGCAACCCGCCTTCGAGCAAAACACGGTCGCGCGAGCGCGGGGCGATGCGGTCGACGGCCAGGGCGAGGAGCTTAGGTGGAAATTCAAGACCTAGCGGCACCTCGTTGAGGCCGATGCGTACCGACCCGTCGTCGACGGCGATGCGCAAGTCGCAGCACAGAACCAGCATGCAACCGCCGGCAATGGCATGGCCGTTGACGCAAGCGACCGTCGGCCCGGGATAGAGATAGAGCGCGTCGATCAGGTCGTCGAGCAAGCCGAGGAAGCGCGCCATGCCGTCGAGGTCGAGGCTGGCGACCTCCTTCAAATTGAGCCCGGCAGAAAACGCGCCGTTGGCACCGCTCAAGAGCAGTGGTTTCCCGGCGGCACGGTGCAGCTCGTCGATGAGTTGCTGCATGAATGCCGAGCTCAAAGCGTTGCGACCGGGCGCCGACATCACCAATTCGTGGGTTTCGGATGACATGCGGCGCTTGTAACACGAATCACTCTTGGCGCGCATCTTTGCGCGCCAGTTCTGCCATGCACACCTGATGGAAAGAAGGCGAACCCGACGATGAATCGTCGGGCTGAAATCGGGCACCACCTGAACGAGGTGCACAACACCTTGGGAGTTCTTATGCTTGCGCCTGCTTCGAGCAGGCGCCTGTTTTCAGCCGGGGCATTCATGCCCCGGTCCAGAGCATGGGCTTTGTCATTGGTGGGCAAAGCCTCGTCGAAGCATGGGGCGGATCCTTTAGATCAGAGGCAGGATGTCGTTCGCGCTGACCCCTTGTCCCGCGGCGCCGTGAATCGCCCGGCGGTGATGATGCCGACGGCAGCTGCAGCAACGGCGGTGGCATCGATAAAGGCAATCCCCAAGGTCTGCGCCGCATGGGTTGTTGCCATCGAGAGAATCGCTCCGCCGAGGCCGGTGCCGAGAGCGACGCCGAGGACATTGGCGAGCTGCATGGCGGCCGAGGCCGTTCCCTCGCTTCCCGGCGGCGCCGATGCGAGAACGACGAGGGTGATCGTCGAGTAGGCGATGCCGATCCCGAGGCCGGAGATTCCCCAGGTGAGCGCCGCAAGCGAAACCGGAACGCGCGGGAACAACACCAGCATGGTCCCGGCGATGCCGGCGAAGGTCAACGCCAGGCCGGCGGCGGCGAGTCGGCGGCGACTGTGCGTTGCGTCGAGGCGCGCCTGAATCCACGCCCCCGATGTCCACGCCAGCGTCGCGGCGGTCAACACCATGCCGGCCACGGTCGTCGTCTGTTGGCGCACCGTCGTCAGCGCCAGCGGCAAGAAGGCCTCAGCGCCGAAAAAGGCGAAGCTCAGCAACGCCATCGTCGCAATGGCCGCCGGCAAACCCGCTTGCGCCTGCAGCGTGCCCGGCGGCGCCAGCCTCCTGACGGCTGGAACGGCAAGCGCCAAGCCGACACTCGTTCCGATGATGGCCTGCAAGCTCGAAGCACCGCTCAATCCGAACAACAGAATTCCGGTGCCGGCTGCGAGCGCAAAGGCTGCGGCGATGCTCGCTGTCTCGCTTGCCGCGTCCCGGGTGGGCGAGAAGCGCCGCAGGGCCGGTACGGCCAGGCTTGCCGCCGCAGCCATGAGCGGTGCGAGCCCGAGGAATACCCAGCGCCAACCAACGTAGTCGGCAATCGTGCCGGCGAGGGCCGGGCCAATCAGCCCGGGAACGACCCAGGCGCTCGACAGCATTGCCAGCATGCGCGGCTGCGTGCCCGACGGATAGCCGCGAGCGACGGCGACGTAGGCCGCCGACGAGATGGCTCCGGCGCCGAGACCTTGCGCGGCGCGCCCGAGCACGACGACCATCATCGACGTCGCCAGGCCGGCGACGATCAAACCCGAGCCGAACAACACGCTGCCGGCAATGAAAGGATGCGCCGGTCCGCGCCGATCGATGAGCCGGCCGGCCAGCGTAATACTGAACAGGTTGGTCAGCATGAATCCGCTGAAAGCCCAGCCGTAGAGGTTCAGCCCGCCGATCTCGCGTACCGTGGCGGGCAATACGGTTGCAACTGCCAGCGCTTCGAACGCCGTGCTCGAAACGGTGAGTAGAAGACCGAGCGTCAGGGCACGATGATCGCCGTCCCACACCGTGCCAGGGTTGTCGCTACTCACCGTAGTCGGATTCACGTGCCGAAGCGGTGTGCGGCACGAGCTCGCGCTTTGGCGGCCTCTTCGTCGCGGTTCTTCGGACGCGCGTTTGATTCGAGCGATAACAGGAGGCGGCGCGAGATCTCGGCGATCTCATCCACCGCGCCGTGAAAGGCAGCCTCGTTGGCTTTCGAGGGCGACGTGAATCCGCTGATCTTGCGAACGAACTGCAGCGACGCGGCACGGATTTCTTCCCCGGTCACCGGTGGCTCGAAGTTGAACAGTGTCTTGATGTTCCTGCACATGCGCCATGTCCTCATGGGTTGCGATTGTCGAACGAGAAGAAAAGTCGCCGCTTGCCGTCGTCGGGCGTGACCACCTGCTCGGCGTATCGTCCCTTCGAATATGCGGCGATGGTTTTCCGCCAGAACGGCACCGCCGGCAGGTTGGCCTCGAGAACCCGCACCAGCCAGCGGCCGCGATGCCGGTTCCAGACGTGGTGTGCCATGTCGCGTCCGACCCCGGAGTGCCGGTGGCGCCGGATGACGAAGAACTCGCGAATATCGAGAGACGCAGGATCGTTGGTCCAGGGTTCCGCCGACCCGACGATGACGAACCCGGCGAGGGCACCGTCGACGCGCGCCAGGTAGACGGAGTCGTTGTTGCGCCAATGCGGCGACACGTCGTAGGCGTAGCGGCCGTCGGCGCCGACGTCGAAACGGAACCACTCCGCCATATCGTGCAAGTAGTGCTCGAAGAGGTTGACCAGGATCTGGTTCGACTCGGGGCCGACGCGGTCGATCGTCGCAGCTGCGGTCATTTGACTTGCTCGATCTTAGGCCAGGTTGGCGGGCAGAGCCAGAGAACGAGCTCGTTTCGAATCAATCGCTCAGCAGCCAGGAGTAGCCGCGCCGAAGAATCTCGTGGCCGCCGCTTTCCAACACCTCGCCGTGGGCGACGATGATGCGGTCGAAGTCCCAGGCGAGAATGCGCTCGAGGCTCGCACGCGCGGCGCGACGGTCGCGGATGAGCAACGGGTCGAGCTTCGACGGACCGAGGTGCCCGTAGCTGCGCAGCAGCTTCATCAGCAAGCGCGTCGGCGCCGCCGTACGCGGGCCGAAGTTGAACGCCAGGTCGCACAGGATGAGCGTGCGACTGGCGCGGTGGAAGAAGGTTACCTCGTTTTCGTACGGACGTCCGCGGAAGAACACCTGCTCGACTTCGCCCTGCCATTCCGGCGGCGCGTCGTCGTTGAGAACGGCTTCGAAGACCAGGTCGGGACGTTTGCGCGGCAGTCCCGGCGCTACCCAAAGACGGGTTCCCGGATACACCTGTGCAACCTTGCCGGCGTACAAGTGATGGACGCGATTGGGAGCAACCGCGAAGCAGACGCGGCCGACGGCATCGAGCTGGCTTTGCAAGTCGGAATCGAGCTCGACCGGGGAGTGCAGCAACAGCCGTCCGCCCGCCAGTCGAATCACCGTCATGCGTGTCCCGACCGGCAAGCCGTAAAATGACTGCGGCCGGTCTGCGGCCCAGAGACCTTCGGCCAGCTGCCTTAGCGGAGCAAAGCGGCGCATGGTCGGCGAGCGAGCGGCTGGTGCTTCTTCTTCAAGCTGCGACTCGCTGGCGCAACCACGGGTAGTGGTAGCCGGCGGCAAACAAGCCGACGAGGGCGGATTGCAGGATCCACGTTGGGATCAAGCGCGTGGCAGAAATGTGTCCGGCAAACACGGCAAGCACTTCGGTTGCGACCAGGCCGTAGATCACGAACACCGTGAGGGCGGCAACGAAGCTGCGTTCGAGCGGACGCCGGTGGGCCCACAGAAGAAGGATGGTCCAAGCTGCCATGAGCGATGCGCCGTAACCCATCGCGAAGCGATACGGCCCGCTGATGTCTTCGAACCCCCAGAGCAGCTTGGCCATCGATGGCGACAGCATCGGCACCAGCGCCAATGCATCGGTGACTGCACCAGCCAGGAAAGCGGCGCGTAGAATTTGTGCCTGCTTGTCTTCCATATTTGCCGAACCTCCCTTTCTGTCTTGCTCTCGTCTCGCCGCCAGTAGAATCCTGCGGCGGTCGTCAGGCAAGCGGCTACGCCGTGAACCGTCCGTCGATCGTCAGGCCTTCGATACAGGCCGATCGCGTTCAAGGTGCGGCCGAGCCGTCGCTCTTCGTTAAAAGCCGGGACGATAAAGGAGATCAATGCCATTTCGTCGATGCCGAACGTTGCGGCTAAGCGGCAGCGTTTTTCACGCGGTCCGCTTGAGCCGCTTGTTCGGCATCCTGCCGCCGCGGTGCACTTTGGTTGCGGCAGCTTCGGCCGTGTCCGCCAGGAGACGCAGCGCGCGATTCACGGAATCGCTGTCGGGGAACACGTCGGAGAGCCCCGGCTCAATGAAGACCAAATTCGTGCCGGCTTTGGCTTGCGGATAGTACTTGCCGCGCACTCCGCCCTTGAGCCGCGACAGATCGTATTCGGGACGTAGCTCGTCGCTTCTCTTGTTAGATGTTGCCTTCTTCATGCTGCT